>NZ_JAMYMR010000045.1:0-41003 GCF_040318635.1 Mesorhizobium sp. M1066 | reverse complement strand
TCCTTGCCCAGCATGAAGGTTGAATCAGATTTGCACGCCTAAGGGAATCCCAAGCCGATTCAGTCTCATTTCATCCCGCTCTAGGGGGCGCGCTTCATGCGGGGCTTTTCTATTCTTTGTGCTGAACGATGTAGCTATTGCTGATGGCTTTGCTCCCGACGCCCCGCGTGACAACAACGGTGGTGTACCCGGCGGGCAGTGAACCGGTGACAGTCTCGTCGACCGGATGGCATCGTCCGACGATTTCCCCGTTTGGCGCACCTGCGAGCCTGTCTTTCAGAGATGCCCGACAAGCGTCAAACGACGCATATGTGGTCGGCGCGACCTCAATGGGCTTGCAGACGGCAGCCTGGCCTGGGCTGCAAGAGAGTAAAAGCAATACTGCTGCGGTTGCCGGGTCCATTCTCGAAGCTCCATTGAGACGAGCCTCAACGCGGATCGACGGCCTTTGTTGCACAGGCAGCCCCGGCGACGGCGCGCTGCCGAGAGGTGGCGGATGGCTGATTACCCCCACATGAACCCAGTGAACGTGTCGGTGTCGACAATTCGTAGCTTCATCTCTTCGGTGTAGCTCCTTCTCCCAAACCTCCCAAACCATCCCCTATAGTAGATGCGAATTGGGAATTGAGCGGCGTGCTTCCAGAATCCTGCCTCTAGACCTTGGGTCATGCCAAATGAACATGAAACATGGGTTCCATTGTGAAGCACTGGGATCAGGTCTTTGGTAGCAAAGCAGGACAGCCAATCCCTCTTTCGCTCATCGGTGGCGCCACGCCCGAAAGCGGCTGCCAGGGCTGCCGGATCTGCCACCTCAAACCAAACGTCGCGAGCCGGGATAGATCCTGAATTTAGCACGACAAGATTGAAGTATAGACCCGTGTTGTCTCCGTGATGAGTTTTGACCATCGCAGTGACGAGTGGGCGAAACTGCCGCCTCCAGAAATGAAGTGAGAGCCCAAGGGCAATCACCGTGGCGACGAGTGCCCCCACGTTAACCCAGTCTATACCAAATCATCCCCCTCCCATGTCGCGTCCATGTCGCACGGACTTGCCAATAGTCGCAGGAAATTTTTGCGGCATCTACCGGTTCTTGAGGTTGGCCCTGTACCACGCGACGAAAGTTTCGATCTCGGGCGTGCTGTGGTCATAGACAGCACAGAACTTAGACGTCGCCCTAGCCACCGCGAAGAACGCCTCGATCTCGTAGATATGCATTTCCTCGGGATCTTTGTGGTGCTTCAGCCAATCCCGGACCTCGTTCATCTTAGAAACGAAGTCGCGTTCCGCCATGAACGGAACCGCCTTATCCTTTGACGTCTTCAAGACGTGAGGCGACATGGTTGGGGGCATTTGCCCCTCCGCCGCCAATGCTAAGGTTATAGCGCCGGCGAATTCTTCCTCGTGGAAAAGTCTGATGGCAAGACTGATTTGGTTTGAAGCCGCTTCCTTGCGCGTCATTCGCAAGAGTTTTCCTAGGGGTGGCGCACGATGGGGTGATTCTGGCATTTGTAGCCCCGTATGTAGCCCCCAAGAGATCGTCCGCAAAGTTGCGGCCGGTGCAAGGACATCTAAGTGTTTGAAAAGATTGGCTCCCCGGGCCGGATTCGAACCAGCGACCAACCGGTTAACAGCCGGTTGCTCTACCACTGAGCTACCGGGGAACGGATGCTCTTATGTGAGTGGCGCAGCCTATAGCTGCCCTTTTCGGCTTTGCAAAGAAGCTTTTCACATTTTTCCGAGGCTTTTTCGCGCAGGCGTTTCTCGCAATCGTCGAAGGAAGCCCTCATATTAGCCGCCTTGGCGGGGATATGGAACCGAAAGCGCGGCGGCGGCTTTGTTCCAGCATGCTTGCGAACAATCAAACGGGTCAATTTTTCGAGACGATGACAGCACAAGACAACCAGATGCCGGCGCGGAAAATCTCCGTTTTCGGGCGCGAGTTCAAAATGCCGCGCTCGCGCGGGCTCAGAATCACGATCGGCATCCTGCTGACCATCGGCGGTATCCTCGGTTTCCTGCCAATCCTCGGCTTCTGGATGGTTCCGCTCGGATTGCTGGTGCTGTCCTATGAATTCGCCATGGTTCGCCGTCACCGGCGTCGCTTTGTCGTCTGGTGGGAACGGCGTCGCCGGTCCGATTGACCGCCGATAGCGCAAGGTGGGTGTTCAGCGGGCGGCGTGTTCTTCCAGTGCCTCATGGATTGCTTGAGAATCGCCGCGGCCGAGGCAAGCCTTGCCCTGTCATGCGGCGACAGGCTGTCCGCACCTTCGATGGACAGACGGTCGGTTGCGTAATGCAGAAGCTCTCCGCATTGTGGCAGGGACAGGCCGGACGAGGCACTTGTATTTGCTGCCACTGTCCGGTGCATGGCTCTTCCTCCTTCCATGTCCAACCCACGGGCCGCCGATGAGTTTCTTCTCCGGGCAGGCTATGCTTAATTGTCCGCTAATGGAGCGGTCAGGCCCGGTCCGGCGATTTGCCGGGTGCCGTCTGGACTGACGCGAGGAAACCGTTCGGAATGCACGGTGGCCGCTTGACGGCATTTTCGCCGCAACCTATTGGAACCGGGTGGAACGCCGGGAGCAATGAGGCCTCGTGGCGGAGTGGTTACGCAGAGGACTGCAAATCCTTGCACCCCGGTTCGATTCCGGGCGAGGCCTCCAATGCCCGGGCCCCCGCGCGGCAGCGCAGGGGCCTGAAGTTCCTGACACAATGGACCGCGGTTCTGGCGCGGCAAGCGGATTGGTTGGGACATGAGCGCTGATTTCTCCGAACTACGCGTCAAGATGGTCGACGGCCAGGTCCGCACCACCGATGTAACCAGCGCGCCGCTGCTCGATGCAATGCTTGTCGTCCCAAGAGAGATGTTTGTCGGCGCCGCCCAGCGCGATCTGGCCTATATCGACGAGGACATCCGCATTGCCACCGGCGCGGACGGCGCGCGCTACCTGATGGAAGCATCCCCGTTGGCCAAGCTTATCCAACTCGCGGAGATCAACCCGACCGATTCGGCGCTCGATGTCGGTTGCGGAACCGGCTACGCCTCGGCCATCCTGTCGCGGCTGGCCAGGTCCGTGGTGGCGCTCGAAAGTGATTCGGCGCTGGCGGAAACCGCCAGATCGACGCTTTCGTCGCTTGGCTGCGGCAATGTGACCGTCGTCCAGGGCGCGTTGCCGCAGGGGCATGCCGCCAAGGCACCTTATAACGTCATCTTCGTCGGTGGCAGCGTCGCGGAAGTGCCGGTGGCGCTGCTGGACCAACTCGCCGAAGGCGGCCGCCTTGTCGCCGTCGAAGGGCAGGGCAATTCCGGCGTGGCCCGTCTCTTTTTCAAGGCAGGGGGGGTTGTAACCGGAAGACGTGCATTTAATGCGGCAATTAAGCCACTACCGGGGTTTGAACGCATTCGTGCTTTCGAATTCTGAATGATTTGGCCTTGCAGGAGAGGCTGTGTCATGGTCGCTTGCATTTGAACGATCGCTGCGGATCCCAGACTGGGGGCACTTTGGGGTGAGCAGCAGGGAACATCGAACACGCGGCGCCGGCTGATCAATGAGAGAAGCAGGCGCGGCGCGGTTCCCATGGAAAACGAATGAGGGTTTAACCGTGCCGTCTTTACGCAAGTCACTTTTCACCGCCGTCCTCGTTTCGGCGACCATGCTGTCCCCACTGGCGGCTTCAGCCGAAAGCATCTCCGGCGCGCTTGCAAAGGCCTATCAGTACAATTCCACGCTGAATGCATCCCGCGCGGGCGTTCGCGTCACCGACGAGGGTGTCGCCATCGCCAAGTCGGGCTACCGCCCGATTGTCACCGGCTCGGCGGATATTGATTATTCGAGCAGCCATCTCAACGGCACCAATTCGAGCGTGCGGTTGACCACCGGAAATTTTGGCGTCCAGATCAATCAGACGCTGTTCGACGGCTTTCAGACCAGGAACAACGTCGCTGCCGCCGAAGCGCAGGTCCGGGCTTCGGTCGAAAGCCTGCGCAACACCGAAGAGGGTATCCTGTTCAGCGCGGCCCAAGCCTATATGAACGTGATTCGCGACCGGCAGGTCGCTGTGCTGACCGAGCAGAACCTGCAGTTCCTGACCGAAACGGCACGCGCGGCGCGTTCGCGCTTCGAGGTTGGCGAAGGCACGCGCACCGATGTCGCCCAGGCCGATGCTTCGCGGGCCGCCGCGGTGGCGTCGCTGAGTGCCGCCCGGGCGCAGGCGCTGGCAAGTGCGGCGATCTATCGCCAGATCGTCGGCGACGAGCCGGGCAAGCTCAAGGGCGCTTCGCCAGTGGCAAAGCTGTTGCCGTCGAGCCTCGCCGCTGCAGTCGGGGTGGCCGCGAACGAGCATCCGGCTATCCTTGCGACCCAGCATCTGGTCGACGCCGCCGCGTTTTCGGTGAAATCGGCCGAAGGCGCGCTGCTGCCGCAGCTGTCGGCTTCCGCCGGCGTTTCGAGCGCCTACCGCAATACCTCGCCTTTGCCGGGCGTCGGTTCGCAGGATGGCACGACCAATTCGGCCAGTGTCGGGGCAACGCTGACCATCCCGATCTATTCGGGTGGCCGCACCTCGGCGATCGTGCGCCAGGACAAGGAATCGCTCAGCCAGGCCCGCATCCAGGTCGACGTCAGCCGCGACCAGGTGCGCCAGGCCGTCACCGCCGCCTGGACCGAGTATACCGCCGCGCAGCAGCAACTGACGGCCAACAGGCAGGTGATCGAGGCCGCGAAGCTGGCGTTGAACGGCGTCATCGAAGAGCGCAATGTCGGCCAGCGTACCACGCTCGATGTCCTCAACGCCCAGGCCGCCGTCATCACCGCCGAGATCAACCATACCGGCTATGAGCATGATGTGGTGGTGGCGAGCTACGCCATCCTGCAGGCGACCGGCCGTCTGTCCGTCGACCGCCTTGGCTTGCAGGTAGCGAAATACAAGCCTGAAGAGCATTACAACGCGGTCAAGGACAAGTGGTACGGCCTGCGCACGCCGGACGGCCGCTGAGGCGTTCGCCAGGACTGGCCGTGTTCCTCGTTTGAGCAGGATCTTTCGTACTGCGACTCTCGGGTTCAGATCGCGCTAATCTGTTGAAATCCCACAAGTCCCCAGATTGGGGATTCTCGTGCGGCGATCCGTCGGTTACTCTGTCGCCATGATTCGATCCGGCTCTGCCGGAGCGGAAAACCCAACAGGGGTCACAAGGGCGGCGGATGTGACGATGGCAACGGCAAGCAGCGCACAGCGCGAACCTTCCATGGAAGAGATACTGGCTTCCATCCGGCGGATCATTGAGGACAGCGACGGCGGCCGCAAGCAGCCGGGCGACGCCGATGAGTTGAGCCAGGATCTGGAGCCGTCGTCGAGCGCCGAGACCGCCCCCGACATCGAAGCATTTCGCGCCGACCTGCATGCCGCCCCCGAGGGCAGGAAGCCGGTCACGCTGGCGGAAGTCCAGGCACAGTTGCCGGCGGCCGAGCCGGTGGTTGCGCGCATGGAAACGCCGGTGCGCCCCGATCCCAGCCCGGCAAAGCCATCGATGACACTTGCCGAGGTCAGCGCCCGCGTCGCCGCCGAGCCAATCACGGTTGAAGCGCCGGGATCGCGTCCTGTCGCCGACGCTTCCATCGCCGATTGGCGTCGCGAGATTGCCGCGGTCGGTGAGCAGGCCAGCGCGGTGTCGGACCGGAGCGAAGCCCCCAAGACCGCTGCCCAGCCGTCCGTGGAGACTCCAAGTGACGAACCGACCGCGAAAGCAGCCGTCGAGCCGTCTCGTCCGGATGCAAGCGTGGTGCGGCCGGTGGCGGCCAGCGACGCGCCGCGTCCGGCGATCGTTTCCGAGCACACCGGCCGGCAGGTCGCGGCTGCCTTTGGCGAGCTTTCCGATGCGTTTGCCAGCCGCAGCAAGAAGACATTCGACGAAATGGCCGAAGAGATGCTGCGGCCGATGCTGCAGGACTGGCTCGACAACAATTTGCCGACACTGGTCGAAAGGCTGGTGCGCGAGGAGATCGAGCGCGTGGCGCGCGGGGCGCAGTAGTTCCCCATGCCGATCGCCAAAGGAAACGGCGCCTTCGTGGCGCCGTTTCCTTTGGTGAAGTCAGTTTGTCGGCAGGACGACGGATCGCTTTCCGTTGAAATGACCAAGGCCGCGCCTATCTGGTTGTGAGGGTCCGAGACAGCCCTTGCGGTTGACTTGGCCAAAACCTTCCGATTTACACCGGACCAGCAAAACTCCCGACAGCGCGGACCATTTTCCCATGCTTGAAAAGACCTACGACGCCAAAACCGTCGAGCCGAAGATCGCCAAAGTCTGGGAAGAGGCCGACGCGTTTCGCGCCGGTGCCGGGGCCGAGGAGGGGGCGGAAGCCTTCACCATCGTCATCCCGCCGCCGAACGTCACCGGTTCGCTGCATATGGGGCACGCGCTCAACAACACGCTGCAGGATATACTGGTGCGCTTCGAGCGCATGCGCGGCAAGAATGTCCTGTGGCAGCCGGGCATGGACCATGCCGGTATTGCCACGCAGATGGTGGTCGAGCGGCAGCTGATGGAAAAGCAGATCCATCGCCGCGACCTGACCCGTGAACAGTTCATCGAGAAAGTGTGGGAGTGGAAGGCCGAATCCGGCGGCGCGATCTTCAACCAGCTGAAGCGGCTCGGCGCCTCGGCCGACTGGTCACGCGAACGCTTCACTATGGACGAAGGCCTGTCCAAAGCCGTGCTCGAAGTGTTCGTCACGCTCTACAAGGAAGGGCTGATCTACAAGGATAAGCGCCTTGTGAACTGGGACCCCAAGCTGCTCACCGCGATCTCCGATCTCGAGGTCGAGCAGCAGGAGGTCAACGGCAATCTCTGGCACTTCCGCTACCCCGTAGAGGGCCAGGTCTTCGACCCGGAAAACCCAACAACCTTCATCACCGTGGCGACGACGCGCCCGGAGACGATGCTGGGCGATACGGCCGTCGCCGTGCACCCTGACGACGAGCGCTTCCGGCATCTGGTCGGCAAGAACATCGTCCTGCCGATCGTCGGTCGCAGGATTCCTGTGGTGGCGGACGAGTACTCCGATCCGGAAAAAGGTTCGGGCGCGGTCAAGATCACGCCGGCGCATGACTTCAACGACTTCGAGGTCGGCAAGCGCCACAAGCTGCCGGCGATCAATATCCTGACCACGGAGGCGGCGGTAAGCCTCAGGGACAATGAGGATTTCCTTGCCGGCCTCGAGGTGACGCCGGAGCGCCAAATTGTCTGGGACGAACTCGACGGCCTCGACCGCTTCGTCGCGCGCAAGAAGATCGTCGAGCTGATGGAAGAGGGCGGCTTCCTCCAAAAGGTCGAGCCGCATCGCCACGCCGTCCCGCATGGCGATCGCGGGGGCGTGCCGATCGAGCCGTTCCTGACCGAGCAATGGTATGCCAATGCGGCGGAACTGGCCAAGCCGGCGATCGCTTCGGTGCGCGAGGGGCGCACCAAGATCATACCCGGGAATTGGGAAAAGACTTATTTCCAGTGGATGGAAAATATCGAACCCTGGTGCATCTCACGCCAACTGTGGTGGGGTCATCAGATCCCGGCATGGTACGGGCCGGATGGGCGCGTCTTCGTCGAGAAGACCGAGGAAGAGGCGCTGAGCGCCGCGATCGAATACTACCTGGCTCTGGAAGGACCCTGGAAGGGCTGGGTCGAGGACAAGTTGGAGAATTTCCAGCCGGGCGAGATCCTGACCCGCGACGAGGATGTACTCGACACCTGGTTCTCGTCGGCGCTGTGGCCGTTCTCGACATTGGGATGGCCTGATGAGACGCCGGAGCTGAAGACCTACTACCAGACCGACGTGCTGGTGACCGGCTTCGACCTCATCTTCTTCTGGGTCGCCCGCATGATGATGATGGGCCTGCACTTCATGGATGAGGAGCCGTTCCACACCGTCTACATGCACGCGCTGGTGCGCGACAAGAACGGGCAGAAGATGTCGAAGTCGAAAGGCAACGTCGTCGACCCCCTCGACCTGATCGACGAATACGGGGCCGATGCGCTGCGCTTCACGCTGACGGTGATGGCGGCGCAAGGCCGCGACGTGAAGCTCGATCCGGCGCGCATCGCCGGCTATCGCAATTTCGGCACCAAGCTGTGGAACGCCACGCGCTTCGCCGAAATGAACGAGGTCGCGCGCAATGACGATTTCTGGCTCAACGATGCCAAGCTGGCGGTCAACCGCTGGATCCTCACCGAACTGACGCGGGCGGCACGCGAGATCACCGATGGCATCACCTCATACCGCTTCAACGAGGCGGCGGGTGCCGCCTACCGCTTCGTCTGGAACCTGTTCTGCGACTGGTATCTGGAACTGCTGAAGCCGGTGTTCATGGGCACCGACGAGGCGGCCAAGGCCGAAAGCCGAGCCTGCGTCGCCTTCGTACTCGACGAGATCTACAAGCTGCTGCATCCGATGATGCCTTTCATGACCGAGGAACTGTGGGCGCAGACCGCCGGCGAAGGCAAGCAACGCCCCTCGCTGCTGTGCCATGCCGCGTGGCCGTCGCCGGATTTCGAAGACGCCGAGGCCGCCGCCGACATCAATTGGCTGGTCGACCTCGTCTCCGGCATTCGCTCCGTGCGTTCGGAGATGAACGTGCCGCCGGCAGCCATTGCACCGCTCGTCGTGGTCGGCGCCAATGCTGTGACACGCGAGCGCCTCGTTCGCGAGGATTCGGCGATCAAGCGGCTGGCGCGGGTCGGCGACATGTCGCTTGCCGATGTCGCGCCCAAGGGCTCGGCACAGATCGTGCTCAATGAGGCGACGATCTGCCTGCCGCTTGGCAGCCTGATCGATCTCGCCGCCGAGGCTGCACGGCTGCAGAAGGAGCTGGCCAAGGTGACCGAGGAGATCGCGCGCCTGCACAAGAAGCTGTCGAACGAAAGGTTCGTCGCCAGCGCGCCTGCCGAGATCGTCGATGCCGAGCGTGAAAAGCTCGCTGAATACCGCGATGCGCAGGACAAGCTGTCGGTCGCGCTAACCAGGGTTCGCGACGCCGGTTGAAGGTAGATTCGCGAGACTTTAGCCTTCTCTAAAGTGCTTGTTTTTCGCCTCGAAAATCAGCATGCCGTTGCGTTAATATTGACGTAAACGGAAGTTTTAGCCCCATTGTTGCCATAATGTAACAATGGGGCTCCTGGGGCCCAAAAAAGGCCTGTTTTCGAGCCTTTTTGGGTGGTTCTCTCTGTTTTTTGAGAGCCGCTCAGCCCTCACAGACCATTTTTCGGCCTTCCCGCACCCGGTTGCATTTCCTGGAAAATGCGCCTGGCCAATGTGTACATGTACGCCCGCGAATTCGTTGTTGCACCGTTAACCTGAATTGGTTCTAGCTTGATGCACTCGAATTCGGGGAGGACATTTCATGACTATTCTGCGACTGAAGGCGCTGCTGGGGGCGGGCTGCTTTTCGCTGGCGTTGATCGGGACGGCGATGAACTCGGCACATGCCGGCGGCCTGGAGCGCGGCGGCTACGATATCGATTTGCTGTTTGATCCGGCGCCGTTCGCTACGGAAGCTGAAGCGACCTATGTCATGCCGGATCGCAAGTACAAGAATGCAACTGGGCCAGCCGGCTTTAATTTCCTCAATTCCACGGCCGATGGCGCCGAGGGCTATTGGGTTCCGCGCATCGGAGCCAAGGTCCAGGTTGTGCAGGGCGTCGACTGCATGGTTGACTATTCACAGCCATGGGGCGCGCACACAGCCCCCGGGGCGTCGTGGAACGGCGCGTTTTCCAACGTCGAAACGGATATCAAGAGCAACAACTACGCCGGCACCTGCTCCTACAAGTTCGATGTCGGCAAGGGCCAGCTCCGTTTTATCGGAGGCCTGTTCTACCAGGAAATTTCAGGCTTCAAGGAAAGCTTGGTGGGTTTCAATCCATTTGGGCCGTCACCGATCGGCCGCGTGGACCTGGAGGCCAACGGCTGGGGTTGGCGAGCCGGCGTCGCCTACGAAATCCCCGACATCGCGTTGCGTGCGAGCCTCGTCTACAATTCGAAAGTCAAGCTCGACAATATCTCGGGAACGCTCGATCTCACCAGTATCGGCGGGCAAATTATACCGATCTTCGGTGCGACGGAGTACATGCCGGATTCGGTGGAGTTGAAACTGCAGTCAGGCATCGCGCCCGGCTGGCTCGCTTTCGGCTCGATCAAGTGGGTCAACTGGAGCTTGCTGCAAAGCGTCCCGATCTGCCCAGTGGGCTTTCCGGCATCGTCATGCGTCACGGGTTCTCCGGTTGCTGTGACTTCGCTCGACCTGATGTACCGAGATGGCTGGACCGTTTCAGGTGGTGTCGGCCACAAGTTCAACGATCAGTGGAGTGCCGCTGGCCAGCTTTCCTGGGATCGTGGCACCTCGCATGGCTACGGCGCGCAGTCCGATACGTGGACCCTGGGTGGTGGCGTCGCCTATACACCGCGGCCCAATATCGAAGTGCGGCTTGCTGGAGCGATCGGCGTGCTGACCAGCGGCCACTCAGGGGAGTTAGCCGGTGAGAACGGATATGTCGCAGGCGAGGATGCTAGCTACGATTTCGGCAACGATCTGGTCACAGCGTTTTCTGGCGGTATCAAGATAAAGTTCTAAGCAACTGAAAATTCTAGCAAAAGGCCGGGCGTTGCTCGGCCTTTTTCGTTTGAGCCGGCATCGCCCGTGCGCCCCGTATCCAAGCTGCGTTGCATATTAGCCGCACCTCTTTCACCTCGTGCGATTGTGACGTTTTGGCAACACTTTCTGAACAACCCCTGCGCTGGAAGCCGGGCTGAGGAAATTGCCTATTTCCCGCCATAAACCCGGCGCACCTCGATCTTGTCTCGGGACACGCGCCAAAAGGCTCGGCGAGGGGGCAGGCCGCTCCGCCCCATTTGCAGGGAAGATGGGGCAAGGAAGAGTATGGACGCCAAAGTCATCTCCAAGGCTAAGCTCCCCAGCCGCCATGTGACCGTCGGTCCGGCGCGGGCGCCGCATCGTTCCTATCTCTATGCGATGGGTTTGTCGGCGGCCGAGATTGCGCAGCCGCTGGTCGGGGTCGCCTCCTGCTGGAACGAGGCGGCGCCCTGCAACATCTCGCTGATGCGCCAGGCGCAGGTGGTCAAGAAGGGCGTCGCGGCCGCCAGCGGCACGCCGCGCGAATTCTGCACCATCACCGTCACCGATGGTATCGCCATGGGTCACCAGGGCATGAAGTCGTCGCTGGTATCGCGCGAGGTCATCGCGGATTCGGTCGAACTCACCATGCGCGGCCATTGCTACGACGCGCTGGTCGGGCTGGCCGGCTGCGACAAGTCGCTGCCCGGCATGATGATGGCCATGGTGCGGCTCAACGTGCCGTCGATCTTCATCTATGGCGGTTCGATCCTGCCCGGCAGCTATCGCGGCCGCCAGATCACCGTGCAGGATGTGTTCGAGGCGGTCGGCCAGCACTCGGTAGGCACGATCGATGATGCCGAACTTCTCGAAATCGAGCAGGTGGCCTGCCCGTCGGCCGGCTCCTGCGGCGCCCAGTTCACCGCCAACACCATGGCCACCGTTGCCGAGGCGATCGGCCTGGCGCTGCCCTATTCCTGCGGCGCGCCGGCTCCCTATGAAATGCGCGACCGGTTCAATTTCGCCTCCGGCGAAAAGATCATGGAGTTGATCGCCAGAAATATCCGGCCGCGCGACATCGTCACGCTGAAGGCGCTGGAGAATGCGGCGACCGTGGTCTCGGCCACCGGCGGTTCGACCAACGCGGCACTGCATCTGCCGGCGATCGCCCATGAGGCCGGCATCAAGTTCGACCTGTTCGACGTGGCCAAGATCTTCGAGAAGACGCCTTACATCGCCGACCTCAAGCCGGGCGGCAAATATGTCGCCAAGGACATGTTCGAGGCCGGCGGCATTCCGCTGCTGATGAAGACGCTGCTCGACCACGGCTATCTGCATGGCGACTGCATGACCGTGACTGGCCGCACTTTGGCCGAAAACATGCAGCACGTTGTCTGGAATGAGCATCAGGACGTGGTCCGCCCGGCCAACACACCCATTACCCAAACCGGCGGTGTCGTGGGTTTGAAGGGAAATCTTGCCCCCGAAGGCGCGATCGTGAAGGTCGCGGGCATGGCGGAGTTGAAGTTCTCCGGCCCGGCACGCTGCTTCGATTCGGAAGAGGAATGTTTCGAGGCGGTGACGCATCGCAACTACAAGGAGGGCGAGGTTCTCGTCATTCGCTACGAAGGACCGCGCGGCGGCCCCGGCATGCGCGAAATGCTGTCGACGACGGCAGCACTTTACGGCCAGGGCATGGGCGGCAAGGTGGCGCTGATCACCGACGGGCGCTTCTCGGGCGCGACGCGCGGTTTCTGCATCGGCCATGTCGGCCCCGAAGCAGCCGTGGGCGGCCCGATCGGACTGCTCAGGGATGGTGACGTGATCTCGATCGACGCGGTGAACGGCACGATCGACGTGGCGTTGTCCGATAGCGAACTGGCGGCGAGGGCAAAGAATTGGAAGGCGCGCGCGACCGACTATCAGTCGGGCGCGATATGGAAATATGCACAGACGGTAGGGCCGGCGCGCGATGGCGCGGTGACCCATCCGGGCGGTGCGAAAGAAACACACTGTTATGCGGACATCTGAGTTGTTGAAGTCAACACCAGAGTTGTTGAGGTCGTCTGTCTTTTCGGCACTGGTCGTGGCCGCCACATTTGGCGCGACCTTTGGCGCCGTGGGCCAGGCCATGGCCTTCGACGACAAGGTGTTCGACGACAAGACCGGGGTGAAGCCGCAATCCAGCCCCTGGGCGGTCTTCCAGTTCGGCTTCTCCGCCTACAAGAACGGCCACAAGGAACAGGCTGCCGAGGCCTACAAATACGCTGCCGAAAACGGCCAGATCGGTGCCACCTGGAAGCTTGCCCGTATGTATGCCGAGGGCGACGGCGTGGCGCGCGATGACTATGAGGCGTTCAAGTTCTTCTCCGAGATCGTCGACCAGGACGTTGAGCCCGGCTCGCCTGAGGAAAGCTATGTCTCCGACGCGCTGGTGGCGCTTGGCGACTATTTGCGCACGGGCATTCCCGGCAGCCCGGTCGCCGAGAACGAGGTGGCGGCCCAGGAATATTACATGCGCGCCGCCGCCAACTACCGCAATCCGAACGCGCAGTTCGAAATGGGGCAGATGTTCCTGAAGGGCGAGGGCGGCGTGAAGGCCAGCGTCAAGCAGGCCGGGCGCTGGTTCCAACTCGCCGCCGAGAAAGGCCATGCCGGCGCCCAGGCGACACTGGGCCATTTGTTGTTCCAGAGCGGCAAAATCGTTCGCGGCCTGGCGATGATGACGGCAGCGCTCGAACGCGCTTCGCCGGCTGACCAGCCCTGGATCCGCGGCATGCAGGAAGAGGCATTTGCCACCGCCGGCGAAGCCGACCGCCGCACCGCCATCTCGCTGGCCGATGATATCCTCACCAAGGGCAACAACGCGGACCAGTAGTCTCGCGGCCGCGTCAGCTTCACCAGCAGCACTCGATTTTCGGTCGTGATCAGTTCTCGATCGGCTCCGTCGGCTCCATGCTGGGCGCCGGCGTCGAGATCGGCGTGACATGGGGGTGTGGCGCCAAGGTGTTTTCCGGGCAGCTATCCCCGATCTTCGTCCACGAGGTGTTGTTGAGCACCATGTCGCAGCGGGCCAGATGGCTCCGGTCGGCAACCGTCAGGCAGGCGATCTGACCGATCTGGTAGGATTTTCCATTGGCAAGGCATTCCTGGTCGGCATATGCCGCACCGGGAGCGGCCACGGCAAATGCCAGGCCGATCAAACCAAGATGAAATCGTGTGCTCATGGAACCCCAGCCGCCATGCTGGCCCGCAATGAACGGCGCGAAATGTGGCGATATGAGGTCCAGCGCCTGCGTGCCCGGCGAGGGTTCTCTCAGGCCGGCTGAAGCGCGAGATTGATCGCCACCGGGACGTGATCGGACGGTTTTTCCCAGGCGCGCACGTGCTTTTCGATCGACGCGGAAGAAAACCGGTTGGCGGCTTCCGGCGACAAAAGCAGGTGGTCGATGCGGATGCCGTTGTTCTTCTGCCAGGCGCCGGCCTGATAGTCCCAGAACGTGTAGGTGTCGCGCGCGTCGGTGACCGCGCGCACCGCCTCGGTGAAACCAAGGTTGAGCAGCCGGCGGAAGGCTTGTCGCGTCTGCGGCTGGAACAGCGCGTCGCCCAGCCAGTTCTCCGGAAACCGCGCGTCGATCCGCTCGGGAATCACGTTGTAGTCGCCGGCGAGCACCAGAGCCTCCTCCAGCCTCAGCCGCTCTTCGGCCCAGCGCTCCAGCCGCGCCATCCACGACAGCTTGTAGGGAAACTTCTTCTCGTCATCGATCGGATTGCCGTTCGGCAGATAGAGCGAGGCGACGCGCAAGGCGCCCTTGTCGGTCGAGAAAACCCCTTCGATGAAACGCGCCTGTTCATCGGCATCGTCGCCGGGCAGGCCCCGGATGACTTCGTCGAAACGCAGTTTCGACAACAGGGCGACGCCGTTGAAACCCTTTTGACCATGGGTTTCGACATTGTAGCCAAGCGCCTCGATCTCGGCGCGCGGGAATTGCTCGTCGACGGTCTTGATCTCCTGCAGGCAGACGATGTCGGGAGCGCTCTCGGTCAGCCAATGGGTGAGGTTGCCAATGCGGGCGCGGACACCGTTGATGTTCCAGGTGACGATTTTCATGGCGGTCTCGATGCTGTTCAGTTGGATTCTTGCGGCGGATGGCGTTCGACGAGGCCAATCGTATTGCCAGCCGGGTCCTTTAGGAAGGCCATCCATTCGCTTTCCCCCGCCGGACCGAACTGGCCCTCTGTGTCGCGATGGACAAGTGTTGGCGGCGCGGTGAAGGGCACGCCGGCCGCGACCGCAGAGGCATGGAAGTCATCGAGGCCCGATATGTCGAGATAGACGGTTCCGGCCGGTATGCCGTCGGTGAACAGCAGCCTGATATCGCCGGCCATGATGAAGGCGATGCCTGGCGGGTCAAAGCGCGCATGAACCGCCATGCCGAGCACGTCGCGCCAGAAAGCCAGCGTGGCGTCGAGATCACGGCCGGCCGACAGCGCGATCTGACGGACCGCACCGATGGCAGGCATTCTATATGGAGAAACTCGTGCCGCAGCCGCAGGAGGCGACGGCGTTCGGGTTGCGGATCTGGAACGACTGGCCCATCAGATCGTCGACGAAATCGATCACAGAGCCGCCCATATAGACCAGCGACAGGTCGTCGATCAGCACGGTGGCGCCGTCCTTCTCGATGGCGACGTCATCGTCATTGCGCGTATCGACCAGATCGAACTTATAGGAGAAGCCCGAGCAGCCGCCGCCTTCGACCGACACGCGCAGCGCCGTCTTGCCGGCCTCGTTCGAGACAATCCTGGCGATCCGCTTGGCGGCGGCCTCGGTCATGTCGACTTTCATGGCAGTCTTGGCATCAGCGCCCATGGGCGTCACCTTGCTTTCGGTTTCACATGATAGGTATGAAGCGCGAGGGGCCAAGTCAACCTGGCTAAGTCAAACGCGGCAGCATCAGCCATGACCAACGAGTTGGGCGACATCGGATTCGGCTATCGGCCACGCGCCGCCTATGCCTGTGATCCGGCAAAGTCGCGCGGACGGCTGTTCGACGAGGTGGAAAGCCCGACCCGCACGCCGTTCCAGCGTGACCGTGACCGCATCATCCATTCGACGGCCTTCCGGCGGCTCAAGCACAAGACGCAGGTCTTCATCGCGCATGAAGGCGACCACTATCGCACCCGGCTGACCCATTCGATCGAAGTGGCACAGATCGCGCGCGCCCTGGCACGGGCGCTGCGCGGTGACGAGGATCTCGCTGAGGCGGTGGCCCTGGTGCATGATTTCGGCCACACGCCCTTCGGTCATACCGGCGAGGATGCGCTGAACGAGAAGATGGCCGCCTGGGGCGGCTTCGACCATAACGCGCAATCGCTGCGCATCGTGACAAGGCTGGAGGCGCGCTACGCCGAATTCGACGGGCTCAACCTGACCTGGGAAACGCTGGAAGGCCTGGTCAAGCACAATGGGCCGCTGACGGACGCCAACGGCAAGGGTCTGAAAGGGCCGGTGCCGCAGGCGATCCGTGATTACTCTGAACTGCACGATCTCGAACTCGACCGGTTCGCCGGCATCGAGGCGCAATGCGCGGCGATCGCCGACGATATAGCCTACAACACGCATGACATCGATGACGGTTTGAGGGCAGGGCTACTGACACTGGACATGCTGGAGACGGTTTCGCTGCCGGGAACGATCCTGAAAGGCGTTCGCTCACGCTATCCCTCCCTCGATGATGTGCGCACCGGCCACGAGCTGATGCGGCGGCAGATAACCGCCATGGTCGAGGACGTGATCAAGTCGACGACCGCCAATCTCGATCGCATCAGGCCGCGGAGCGCCGATGCAGTGAGGGCAGCTGGCGAGACGATGGTGGTTTTCTCGGCCGAAATGGCTGCCTTGGAGAAAGAACTGAAGGCCTTCCTGTACAAGCACCTCTACCGGCACGCGGAGGTTATGCGGGTGCGCGCGGACGCCGAGCAGATCGTCAAAAATCTGTTTGACGCCTATTTCGCCGATCCGCGCGCCATGCCGGACGGCTGGCGCGAGGGGCTGGATCGGGCCGACGACCGCATCAAGGCGCGCAGCGTCGCCGACTTCCTGGCGGGTATGACCGACACCTACGCACTCAAGGAACACAGGCGTTTGTTTGACCATACGCCTGAATTGGGCTAGGGCGGGCTCGATTTTGCCGGCCACCGAGCCGGATTCGCTGCAAAGCCGCCAGAGCCAGACCCCAGAGTCACACAAATGAACATCTTCGCCGATTTCACCGCGCGAATCATAAAAGCCGTCGAAGCGCTTGATCTGAAAGATAAAGATGGCGTTTCGCCTGACCTGTCGCGCATTGCCGTCGAGCCGCCGCGCGACGCCAGCCACGGCGACCTGGCGACCAATGCGGCGATGGTGCTGGCCAAGCCGACCGGCCAGAACCCGCGCGCGCTGGCCGAAAGACTGGCGCAGGCGCTGCGTGACGACAAGGATGTCGCGGCGACGGAAGTGGCAGGGCCCGGTTTCGTCAATCTCAGGCTCAAGGACGGCTTCTGGCAGACACATCTGACCGCACTGCTCGGCGAGGGCCGCAACTATGGCCGCTCGACGGTTGGCGGCGGCAGGAAGACCAATGTCGAATATGTCTCGGCCAATCCGACCGGGCCGATGCATGTCGGCCATTGCCGGGGTGCTGTCGTCGGCGACGCGCTTGCCAATCTGATGGCCTTCGCCGGCTACGACGTGACCAAGGAATATGTCATCAACGACGCAGGCTCGCAGATCGACGTGCTCGGCCGTTCCGCATTCCTGCGCTACCGCGAAGCGCTGGGCGACGATATCGGCGAAATACCTGCCGGTCTCTATCCGGGCGATTACCTGGTGCCAGTCGGTCAGGCGCTGGTCACGGAATTCGGCCGCTCGCTTCTGCAGATGCCGGATGACGAGGCGCTCGCCATCGTCAAGGATCGCACCATCGATGCGATGATGGCGATGATCCGCGAGGACCTGGCGATGCTCAACGTGCATCACGACGTGTTCTTCTCCGAGCGCACGCTGCATGCCGACAATGCCAGGAAGATCCGCTCGGCGATCAACGATTTGACGCTGAAGGGCCATATCTACAAGGGCAAGCTGCCGCCGCCCAAGGGCGAGAAACCCGACGATTGGGAGGACCGCGAGCAGACGCTGTTCCGCTCGACCGCGGTCGGCGACGACATGGACCGGGCGCTGGTCAAGTCCGATGGCTCGTTCACCTATTTCGCCGCCGACGTCGCCTATCTCAAGGACAAGGTCGATCGCGGCTTCGTCGACCTGATCTATGTGCTCGGCGCCGACCATGGCGGCTACGTAAAGCGGCTGGAGGCCTTGGCGCGGGCGATTGCCGGCGACGAGGTGAAGCTCACTGTCCTGCTGTGCAATCTGGTCAAGCTGTTTCGCGAGGGCGAACCGGTGCGCATGTCGAAGCGGTCGGGCGATTTCGTGACGCTGCGCGAAGTGGTGGAGGAGGTCGGCCGCGACGCGATCCGCTTCATGATGCTCTACCGCAAGAACGATGCGCCGCTGGATTTCGATTTCGCCAAGGTGACCGAGCAGTCCAAGGACAATCCGGTATTCTATGTCCAGTACGCCTCGGCGCGCTGTCATTCGGTGTTCCGGCAGGCGAGCGAGCAACTGGGCGAAGCCAATTTCGACCGCAACAGCCTGGCGTCGGCCGCGGCATTGCTGACCGATGAGGGCGAGATCGGTCTGATCCGCAAGCTCGCCGAATACCCGCGGCTGATCGAGTCCGCCGCCCTTGCGCTCGAGCCGCATCGGCTGGCATTTTACCTCTATGATCTGGCTTCCAGCTTCCACGGACACTGGAACCGTGGCACGGATAATCCGGACTTACGTTTTGTTAAGGTTAACGACCGACAATTGACGCATGCCAGACTAGGGCTGGTGCAGGCTGTTTCGGACGTTTTGACGTCCGGCCTGACGTTGATCGGGGCCGCCGCGCCCACCGAAATGCGTTAGGTTTGACTAAATAACCTGTCACCTTTTGCCCACATTGCGCTGGTAAGGGCCAACCCTACGCGACGTCCATGGCGTCCGAATGAGTGCGAGTTCGGGAACAATAATGGCAGACAGAACCCAGCTGAGAGTAGCCGACAACAACGACATCGCTGACGATGATCCGTTCGCGGAACTGACCAGGATCATGGGATTCGACCCGCGCCAGCCGGTCAGGCCGCAATCGCCCGCCCAGCCGCAGGCCCCAGCCGCCGATCGCGGGCTCGAAGAGGGCGATTTCGATATCGATCTCGAGAAAGAAATGATGGGCGAGTTCGGCGCTGACGACAGCGACGCCGCTCCGGTTGTCCAGGCTCATGAGCCGACCTTCGTGCATGAGCCGGCATTCCAAGCGGCTGACGCCAGCGCGATGGACGACGAGCTTTCGGTGTCGCTCGACGACGATTTCCAACTGGACATGGCTGAGATCGACGGCCACGTCGCCGGCACCAGCCATGCGGTCGCAGCTGAAGCCGCGCCGTCCGTCGAGCCGGCTTTCGCGTCTGATTTTGACGATGCCGTCGCCGGTTCGCTTGAGGACGTCTCCCCCTTCGAGGACGATCAGTCGATGGCGGACGAGCTTGCCACTTCGCTCGACCAGGACCTCCGGATCGATGAGGAAGCCGAAGAGGCCCAGTACTCCGTTGCCGACACGCCCGCTTCTGTCGAGCCAGTTGCCTCCGATGACGCATTCGACGATGCGGTGGCAGTCTCGCTTGAAGACGAGCTGGTGCTCGACGACCATTCGGCGGCCGAACAGTCGTTCGTGGTCGCCGAGCCCGTCGAGTATCCCATGCCGGAGCAAGCGGCGGCGCGTGACGGCCATGCAATCTCCGATGAAAGCTTTGCCGGCCATTTCGACGACGCCATGGCTGATGTCGACATGGATTTCGACGTTCGCGCGGATGAGCCGGATGCCTTCGACGAGCCGCCAACGCATGATGCGTTTGCCGATGTCGCTGACGCGAAGGGCGAGCTTCCCAGCCCTGAGGGCGTGCCGGACGATGCTTTTGACCTGAATTTGGACGACGCGTTTGCCGAAACGGTGGAAGAGCCGGTCACAGAGGTTGCCGCCGTTGCCGCCCAGCCGGCGGCGCCGGAAGCCTACATCGCAGCCGCGGCGCATGCCTCGACCACGGACGAGCGGAGCCTGGAAGACGAGTTGAATGCGCTGCTGGGTGCCATGACGGCGCGCACAGTGCCGGTGGCCAGTGAGCCCGTCACGGCTCAGCCGGCTGTCGCCGCCCTGCCGCCTGTTGCCGAGACCACCGAGGAGCCGGCCGACCTTGTCGGCGACCTCGACTGGGATCTTGACGAACCCGCGCCTGAGCAGGACCGGCATGTTGACACGGCCCAAGCGGCCGATGCGGATATTGACGACCTTATGCTTGATGAACTCCAGGATACGACCTGGAACACGGTTGGCGATGTCGATTTCGACGATGATGCGTTCGACGCGGCTTTGCCCAAGGATCTTGATCCGCGTGACGAAGCCATTGACCGGGGCAATTCGGCGGATACTCTCGATTGGCTTGCGGAGCGTTCCCAACCGGCAGAGCCGACGCGTTCGTGGAGCCGCGTGACGCCGGTTCCGCAGCAGCCGTCATTCAGCGCTCAGCCTGCGTTTGGTGCTCAGCCGGCCGCTTCGGTGGCATCCGTGGCCGCCGCGCCGGCAGTCGCCCCCATGACGTCCTACCGTTCGTCCGAGCCGGTCGAGGCCGTGGCTCCCGCTGCCCCGGTGTCGGCGCCGCAATCGCGCCAGCCGGCGCATTACGAAGACATGCCCGACGTCGAAACGGTCGATGTACCCGAGCGTGTCGTCGCGCTGGCGGACGATCTCGATATTCCCGAACTGCACTTCGAGGAAGACCAACCAGCGTCGCCTGGCTACGACGATCTCGATGCGGAGTTCTCCAGCCTCCTCTCCGAGATGAACGCGGTGGAGGTCGCTGCCGCTCCCACAGGCAATTTGGCCGGCGCGTCTTACGATGATGACTCCTATGCCGCGGGCTTCAAGCCGGGCTATGACAGCCTCAAGCCGGGCTATGACAGCTTCAAGCCGGCATATGACGGGGTCAAGCCGGGCTATGATGGGATCAAGCCGGGCTATGATGGGATCAAGCCGGGCTATGAGCCGGAAGCGCGGACCTATGCCGCGCGGCCGATGGACATGTCCGCCCGCGCGGCGGCACCCACGGGTTATGCCGACGCCTCCGGCTTCGACCTCGACAGTCTGCCAGGGAGCCAGCCGGTTTCGCAAGCCGATGATTTCACCGTCGATGAACTCGACTACGATCCCGAACTCGACGAGGCTATGGCTGTTCCGGGGCTCGGCGAGCGTGAGGCCGCGAGGCCGTCGCGCGGACGCGGCCTGTTCATCGCCGCGATTGTCGGCGCGGTCGCCGTCGCGGGCGGTCTCGGCGCCTTTGCGCTGTCCTTTGGCGGCAAGGGCGGCAGCGAAGCGCCTGTCATCGTCAAGGCCGACAACGCGCCGATCAAGGTCAAGCCGGAGAATCCGGGCGGCGCCGTGGTGCCCAACCAAGACAACAAGGTTTACGACGCGGTCAGGGGCGCCAAGCCAGCCGAGCCGGTCCAGGAAAAGCTGGTCACCAACGTCGAAGAGCCGGTGGACGTGCAGGCGAAGGACCCGGCCCGCGCCATCGATCTTTCGCCGGACCAGAATGCAGCCGCCGCTGGAACCGATGCCGGCAATGCCGCCCCGACGGCCGGCGCCGCTTCGGCCGACAACGCTTCTGCCGATAACACGGCGCCCGCGCCCAAGTCCGAGGATCGCATCGCGCAGGTGCTGCAGGACGCCGACAAGGGCACCAATGCCGATGTCGTCGCCGTTGCGCCGCGCAAGGTGAGGACCATGGTGGTCAAGTCGGACGGTTCGCTGGTGCCGCGTGAAGATCCGGCAGCGCCCGCCGCGCCGCTAGTGGCCGCTACCGAGCCGGTCGATCCGGCGCCGCAGCATGTCGCCCCGGCGGCGCAAGCCGATGCGGACCAGACCGGCACCGTGGCGCCTGCCGCCGCCCAGGCGGACGACGAGCCGGCCCTCAAGCCGGTCGCCAAGCCGAAAGCCGAGGCCCAATCGGCGAACACGCCGGCAAAGGTTCCGCTCGCGCCGCAGCGTCCGTCCGACCAGCCGGTCGATGTTGTCGGCGAGGTCAAGCCCGATCAGGTTGCGTCCATAGATCCGGCATCGACCGCGGCCGGCGGTGGCTCGTGGTCGATGCAGATCGCCTCGCAGCCGACCGTCGAAAGCGCCCAGTCCAGCTATCAGGATCTGCAGCGCCGCTATGGCAGCGTGCTTGCCGGGCGTACCGCCAACATCGTCAAGGCCGAGATCGCTGGCAAAGGCACGTTCTACCGCGTGCGCGTTCCGGCCCAGTCACGCAATGACGCGATCAATTTGTGCACCAGCTACAAGGCCGCCGGCGGCAACTGCTTCGTCTCGCGCTAAAGCCGGTGCCAACCATCAAAAGCCGGCGCGGTCCACCGCGCCGGCTTTTTTCATGGGGAAAGCAGATCCGGCATTGTCCCGGATGAATCCCTGGCGATTCCCTTTGATCGCGCAAAGCCCTAAACTGCCGACATGACCGAATCAAAATCCATGATCCTCGGCTGTGCCGGGAAATCGCTTACCCGCGAAGAAATCAATTTCTATCGCAATGAATGCCCGTGGGCCTTCATCCTGTTTGCGCGCAACATTGGCGAGACTGAACAGATCCGCGATCTGGTCGCCGAGATGCGGGACTGCATAGGGCGTCCGGACGCGCTGGTGTTCATCGATCAGGAAGGCGGCCGTGTGCAGCGCTTGCGACCGCCGCTGGCACCGAACTATCCCGCCGGCGGCGCGCTCGGCGCGCTGTGGCGCGACGATCATGATGCCGGCGCCCGAGCGGCCTGGCTGATGGCGCGGCTGCATGCCTTCGACCTGCTGCGCTACGGCATCACAGCCGATTGCCTGCCGGTGCTCGATGTGCCGATCGAAGGCGCCAGCGATGTCATCGGCGCGCGGGCCTATGGCAAGGATCCGCGACCGGTGATCGAGCTCGGCCGCGCAGCCGCGGAAGGGCTGATGTCGGGCGGCGTGCTGCCGGTCATGAAGCATATTCCGGGTCATGGACGTGCCTTTGCCGACACGCATTTCGAACTGCCGGTGGTCAATGCCTCGCTCAGCGATCTGCAGCGGCATGATTTCGCCCCGTTCAAGGAGCTTAGCCATCTGCCGATGGCGATGACAGCCCATGTCGTCTACAGCGCGATCGACCCCAACAATCCGGCGACCACCTCCGGCAAGGTCATCGACGAGATCATCCGGCGCGAAATCGGCTTCGACGGACTGCTGATGAGCGACGACACCTCGATGAAGGCACTTTCTGGGGATTTCCCGACAAAGGCGGCCTCGATCCTTGCAGCGGGCTGCGATCTGGTCCTTCACTGCAATGGCGTTTTTGAGGAGATGGCCGGCATCGCATCGCGGACCACGGGGCTTGAGGGCACGTCGCTGGAGCGCGCAAAGCGGGCGCTGACCTATATAAAGAACCGTGACACGGTTGAAGAAACCGAAATACGTGCCGAATTCGCCACCTACTTCGATGCGGTGGCATAGCAAAGGGAAAGCGACAGGCAGTGGCGGAAACATTGGAAAGCAAGGCCGCGAAGGCCGCACCGATGGACCGTCTGTGGGCCGAGAATGACGATTCACGCGTTACCGGGGACCCGTCGCTGGTTGTCGACGTGGCCGGCTTCGAAGGTCCGCTTGATCTTCTGCTGCATCTGGCCCGCACCCAGAAGGTCGATCTGGCGCGCATTTCGATCCTGGCGCTGGTCGAGCAATATCTGACCTTTGTCGAGACGGCGAGGGCGCTCAGGCTGGAGCTTGCCGCCGACTATCTGGTGATGGCGGCGTGGCTGGCCTTCCTCAAGTCCAAGCTCCTGATCCCCAAGCAGCCCGGCGACGAGGGCGAAAGCGGTGAGGAACTGGCGGCGGTGCTGCAGTTCCGCCTGAAGCGGCTGGAAGCCATGCGCGACGCCTCGGCGCGCCTGGTCAACCGCAACCGGCTCGGCCGCGACGTGTTCGCGCGCGGTATGCCGGAAATGGTCATCGTCGAAAAGCGCAACGCCTATTCGGCCTCGCTCTACGATCTCTTGACCGCCTATGCCCAGCAGCGGCAGAAGCAGGCGATCAACAATGTGACGATCGCCAGGCGCGGTGTCTGGTCGCTCAAGGACGCGCGCGACATCCTGACCCGCCTGGTCGGGGCCGTGAGCGACTGGACGACGATGGAAAGTTTTCTCATCGCGTACATGACCAGCCCCGAGGAGCGGCGCACGGCGATCGCCAGTTCCTTCGCGGCAACACTGGAACTGGTGCGCGACGGCACGATGGAGGTGCGGCAGGACGAAGTGTTCGCGCCGATCTACCTGCGCGGCCGCACGCAGGCAATCAAGGCAGTCGAGGTGGCATCATGAGCGAACGCGCCAACGCTTCGGTTGTCCCGTTCAAGGTCGGCGATGAACCCGAAGAGGAGTCGCTTTCCCAGGATCCGGCCGAGCAGCAGCTACAGAACCCGGCCGAACGGCTGCATCTGGCCGAGGCCGTGCGCATGGCCGAGGCGATCGTGTTCGCCAGCGCTGAACCCGTCAGCGAAAAGCAGCTTGCGGCCCGCCTCCCTGACGGCATCAACATTGCCCTGGCCATGGCCGAGCTGCAGCAGATCTATGCGCGGCGCGGCGTCAATCTGGTGCGTGTCGGCGACGCCTGGGCGTTCCGCACGGCCGGCGACCTGGCCTTCCTGATGAGCCGCGATACCGTCCAGCAAAGGAAGCTCTCCCGCGCGGCTCTCGAAGTGCTGGCGATCATTGCCTATCACCAGCCGGTGACGCGTGCCGAGATCGAGGACATCCGCGGCGTCGAAACCTCGAAAGGCACGCTCGACACGCTGCTGGAAACGGAATGGGTGCGCATGCGCGGCCGGCGAAAGACGCCCGGACGCCCAGTGACCTACGGCACGACGGAGACCTTCCTCGACCATTTCGCGCTGGAAGAGATCCGCGATCTTCCTGGCATGGAGGAACTGAAGGGGGCTGGACTGCTTTCGGGCCGCATGCCGTCGAATTTCTCCATTCCGCAGCCGCCGGCCGATCCCGACGCGTTGACCGACGACGAGGATGCGCTGACCGACATCGATCTCGAGGAACTCGGCCTGCTGACGCCGCGCGTCACGGAAGATTGACTGGCATTGGCGGCGAACTTGATGAGGATGCGCGGATTCGTAGCGGGCGTTCCCGTCGAAAATGCGTGACATCCGTCACCCTTTCATAAACTCTGTCGCAGTTGTGTTTGAATCCCAACGCGAAAACGCATAGATCATCGCCAGGGAAAACATTCGAGAGAGATTTGCTATGGGTTCATTTTCGATTTGGCATTGGCTGATCGTGCTGGTGATCGTGCTTTTGGTGTTCGGCCGCGGCAAGATTCCCGAGCTGATGGGCGATATGGCCAAGGGCATCAAGAGCTTCAAGAAGGGCATGGCCGACGACGAGGTTGCCGAAGACAAGCGCACCGTCGAACACCGTGCCGACGAGACCGTTGCGGCCGCGAAGGAAAAAGCCAGCAAGAGCTGAGCCCAAGGTTCTAGTCGGAACAGAGTGCCATGTTTGAAGTCGGCTGGACCGAAATGCTGGTCATCGCGATCGTCATGATCGTGGTCGTCGGACCCAAGGATTTGCCCAATATGCTGCGTACCTTCGGCCGCACGACGGCGAAGCTGCGCGCCATGGCGTCCGATTTCCAGAAACAGTTCAACGAGGCGCTGAAGGAAGCCGAGCTCGACGACGTCAAGAAGTCAGTCGACGAGCTCAGGGGTCTCAGCCCGATGGCCGAGATCAGGAAGCAGCTCAATCCATTCGAACAGGCCGCGGCCGACGTTCGCTCCGGCGTCGATGCGGCGATGAAGCCGAAGCCGGCAGCCGATCCGGCAAGCTCTGTCGCTTCGACCCCGCAGGCGGCCGAGCCGTTGAAGAACGGTGCAACGACCATGCCTGGCGTCAACGGGCCGGAAGCAGCGCCAGCAGCGCCGGTTTTCCCGGCCATGACGGATGAGTCGGTGGTGACCGCGTCGGTGCCGGCGGAACCCGTTGCGGCACCGAAGGCGTCCGCGGCGAAGAAACTAACCAAGCCTGCACCGGCAAAAGCGACGCCGGCTGCAAAAGCTTCGGCAAATGGTGCAAAGGTTGCCGCGAAGGCAGCGTCTGCGTCCAAGACGCCGCCGAAGGCCGTGACGACGGCACAGCCTGAAACGCTCAGGGCCAAGACGCCCGCTGCGGCCAAGGCTATCGCGGCCAAGACTGTAGCGACCAAGACGGGGGCGAAAGCCGAACCGAAGCTTGCAGCGGTGAAGAAGCCGGTGGCCAAGAAGACGGCTGGAGCCGCCAAGTGAGCGTTTCGGACACCGAAAAGGACGAGATCGAGAAATCGTCGGCGCCGCTGATGGAGCATCTGATCGAGCTGCGCCGGCGGCTGATCTGGTCGCTGGGCGGCTTCTTCGTTGCCTTCCTGGTCTGTTTCTTCTTCGCCAAGAAGCTGTTCAACCTTCTGGTCGTCCCGTTCAAATGGGCGACGCAGTGGGCAGGGCTCGATCCGCACAAGGTCGAGCTGATCTACACGGCGCCGCAGGAGTTCTTCTTCACCCAGGTCAAGCTCGCCATGTTCGGCGGCATGGTGATCGCGTTTCCGCTGATCGCCACGCAGATCTACAAGTTCATCGCGCCCGGCCTCTACAAGAACGAGCGCAATGCCTTCCTGCCGTTCCTGATCGCGTCGCCGATCCTGTTCCTGATGGGCGCGTCGCTGGTCTATTTCTTCTTCACGCCGATGGTGATGTGGTTCTTCCTCGCCATGCAGCAGGCAGGCACCGACGATCAGGTGCAGATCTCGCTGCTGCCGAAGGTGTCGGAATATCTCAGCCTAATCATGACGCTGATCTTCTCCTTCGGCCTGGTGTTCCAGTTGCCGGTGGTGACCAGCCTGATGACGCGGGTCGGCATGCTGTCGTCCAAGGGGCTGGCCGAGAAGCGCAAATGGGCGATCGTCATTGCTTTCGTCGTTGCTGCCGTGCTGACGCCGCCCGATCCGATGAGCCAGATTGGCCTGGCCATTCCGACCATCCTTCTCTACGAGGTGTCCATCTGGGCTGCCCGGCTGATCGAGCGCGATCAGGAAAAGCAGCGTGTGGCGCGCGAGAAGCAGGACGCGGCGGAATAGGTGGTCGAGAAGAAGCCGGCGGACGCATCCTCCACGTAGGTGCGCCAAGGAACGCCGACGCCAGCCTCCATGTCCAGCAGCGGCGGAAAAAGACAGTCGCCGCCCGGTCCATCTTGCATCGTTCGTGGATGCGGTTTACGCCCTCTGGCCTAGCTTGAGGACGGATAAACCATGCTTGACATCAAATGGATTCGCGACAACCCGAAGGCCCTTGTCGAGGCGCTGGTCAAGCGCTCGTGGTCGGCCGGTGAGGCGCAGTCCATGGTCGACGGACTGATCGCCTCGGACGAGGCGCGGCGCGAGCACGTTACCGAACTGCAGACCAAGCAGGAGCGCCGCAATGCCGCGTCGAAGGAGATCGGTAACGCCATGCGTTCGGGCGACGCCGCCTTGGCCGAAAAGCTGAAAGCCGAAGTCGGCGAGATCAAGGTCTTCATCCAGAACGGCGAGGCGCGCGAACGCGAACTCGACAAGGCGCTGACCGATGCGCTGGCGGTGCTGCCCAATGTGCCGTTCGACGACGTGCCTGTCGGCAAGGACGAGCACGACAATGTCGTCAAGCACCTCGTCGGCAAAGTGCCGACGCGGCCGAACTGGGTGAAGGAGCACTTTGAGATCGGCGAAGCGCTCGGCATGATGGATTTCGAGCGCGCGGCGAAGCTGTCGGGCTCGCGCTTCACCGTGCTGAAGAGCGGGCTGGCGAGGATGGAGCGTGCGCTCGGCCAGTTCATGCTGGACCTGCATACGACCGAACACGGTTACGAAGAAGTCATCCCGCCGTTGATGGTCAAGGACGATGTTCTGTTCGGCACCAACCAATTGCCTAAGTTCGAGGAAGATCTGTTCTTCACGCCGCACGGGGAGGGCAGGCTTGGCCTGATCCCGACCGCCGAGGTCCCACTCACCAACCTTGTGCGGGAAGAAATCACCGCGCATGAAAAACTGCCGCTGCGCTACACCGCGCTGACGCCGTGCTTCCGTTCGGAAGCGGGCTCGGCCGGGCGCGACACGCGCGGCATGCTGCGCCAGCATCAGTTCTACAAGGTCGAGCTGGTGTCGATCACCGATCAGGAATCGTCGCTTGCCGAGCACGAGCGGATGACGCAATGCGCCGAGGAAGTGCTGAAGCGGCTCGGCCTGCCGTTCCGCACCATGACGCTGTGCACCGGTGACATGGGGTTTGGTGCGCGCAAGACCTACGACATCGAGGTCTGGCTGCCCGGCCAGAACGCCTATCGCGAGATCTCGTCCTGCTCGGTGTGCGGCGATTTCCAGGCGCGCCGCATGGACGCGCGCTACAAGGACAGGGACGGCAAGGGCAACCGCTTCGTGCACACGCTCAACGGCTCGGGCACAGCCGTTGGCCGCGCGCTCATCGCCGTCATCGAAAACTACCAGAATGAAGATGGCAGCGTAACCATTCCTGAAGTGCTGCGGCCTTACATGGGCGGTCTGGAAAAGATCGAAGCGAAATAATGCGCATTCTCCTGACCAATGACGACGGCATTCATGCCGAGGGACTGGCGTCGCTCGAACGCGTCGCACGTACGCTGTCCGACGATGTCTGGGTGGTGGCGCCCGAGCAGGACCAGTCCGGCTATGCGCATTCGCTGTCGATCTCGGAGCCACTGCGGCTGCGCAAGATCGGCGAGAAGCACTTTGCCGTGCGCGGCACGCCGACCGATTGCGTCATCATGGGCGTCAAGAAGATCCTGCCCGGCGCACCCGACCTGATCCTGTCCGGCATCAATTCCGGCGCCAACATCGCCGACGACGTCACCTATTCCGGCACCGTCGCCGGCGCCATGGAAGGCGCGCTGCTCGGCATCCGCTCGATCGCGCTCAGCCAGGGCTATAGCTATGTCGGCGAGGATCGCGTCGTCCCTTACGAGACGACCGAGGCGCTGGCGCCGGCATTGCTGAAGAAACTGGTGGCGACGCCGTTGCCGGACGGTGTGCTGCTCAACGTCAATTTTCCGAACTGCCTTCCCGAAGAGGTCGCCGGCACAGTGGTCACCTCGCAAGGCAAGCTCGTGCACAGCCTGTGGGTCGACGAGCGCCGCGACGGGCGCGGCCTGCCTTATTACTGGCTGCGTTTTGGCCGCGAGCCGGTCGAAGGCAAGCAAGGTACCGACCTCTACGCCCTGCGCAACAGGCTGGTGTCGGTGACGCCGCTGCAGCTCGATCTGACCGCGCATGAAATCCGTGACCAATTGAGCAAGGCGCTTGCATGAACCAGGGCCTCCCGATCGATGACCGCGAAGGTTTTGCTGCCTTTCTGCTGCGTCTGCGCGGTCGGGGGACTGTGCCGAAGGCGCTGATCGCGGCCTTCGAGGCGACGCCGCGGCGCGGCTTCCTGGCGGCCCAGTTCCATCAGATCGCCTGGTCGGACCGTATGCTGCCGATCGAATGCGGCGAGGCGATCGAAGGTGCCGACATGCAGGCGGCGGTGATCGCGGCGCTCGCTATCGAGCAGGGCAACCGCGTGCTCGAGATCGGTACCGGCTCGGGCTACACTTCGGCGGTGATGTCGCGGCTGGCGGCGCGGGTCATCACCACCGATCGCTACAAGACGCTCGCCGAGCAGGCTCGGCAGCGCTTCGAGGCGCTCGGTATCGGCAATGTGATCGTGCGCCACGCCGATGGTTCCGGCGGGCTGCCGAATGAAGGGCCATTTGACCGTATCGTCGCCTGGGCTGCCTTCGACAGCCTGCCGCGCTTCCTGCTCGACCAGTTGTCGAGCGGCGGTATCGTCATCGCTCCGATCGGCCCCGAAGAGGGCGAACAGGTGCTGGCCAAGCTGACCAAGGTCGGCAGCCGCTTCGAGCGTGAAGACATCGGCCTCGTTCGCCTGCAGCCGATCCTGCGCGGTGTCGCCGCTATCATCTAGCGCGTATGTCGATGTTCAGGCCGCGCCGCGTCGGGTGCGCGCGCCGTCTTCGACCCCGGCCGGCATGACCTGAAAATCTCCCCTGGGCTCGCTCTCTAATATTTTAAGAAAAATTGCGTCGGATTCCATGGGGTTAACCGTCGAGTAACATTAACGCGCTTTAATCATGCCTAGTTTGTACCGGGTATGTGCGGGTTAGTGCGATGCAACTCAGTGTTTTGAAGACAAACGGTCGCAATCTGGCGCGAGGCTGCGCCATACTGATGGTCGCGGGTGCTGCTGCGGGGTGCAGTTCCCAGGTTTCGCGGTTCAATGGCGTCGACGATGTCTTTACATCCTCGACCAACAATCAGCGCGCCATCATCAACAAGCAGGATGCCGTACAGCAGCCCTATCCGGGCGATGTCGCGGCCGCTCCGATCGATGGCAGCCATACACAGTCGGTCAGCCGCTCCAGCCTCGAGCCGGTCTCGACGCGGCCGCTGCCGCCGCCCGTTGCCCAGGCGCAGCAGGCTCCGGCGCCGGCATCGAAGCCGGTGCGCACCGCATTGGCCCCGGCACCGCATGTCGACAGGACCACGACCGGCACCGTCGCCCCAGTGGCGTCGCCTTTCAAGGTTTCGCAACCTGACGAACCCCGCGTGGCTGCTTCCGGCACTCCGCATGCAACCGAGATCGTCGTCAGGGACGGCGAAACGATCGGCGGCCTGGCGCAGCGCTACAAGGTGCCGTCCGACGTGATCATGAAGGTCAACGGGCTGAGCGCGACCAAGGGGCTGAAGACAGGCCAGAAGCTGGTCATCCCGGCCTACGCCTATTCGAGCAAGAGCGAGCCGAAGCTCGCGGATGCCAAACCGGCGAAAGACACCAAGCACAACCTGCCGGCCACCGCGCCGGAGAAGGTCGCCGTCCTGCCGCAGCAGCCGAAACTCAAGGAAGGCAAATCCGCCGCTCAGGTCGACACGTCGGCCGCAGCAAGCCAGCCCAAGGAACCCAAGCCGCAGGTGGCCAAGGCGACTGGCGCTGCTGGCACCTACACGGTGCAGTCGGGCGACACGCTTTCCTCGATTGCCAGGAAGACCGGCGTCGGCGCCACTGCGCTGAAGCAGGCCAACGGCATGAAGGATGGCTTGCTCAAGATCGGCCAGACGCTGAAGGTGCCGGCCGGTGGGACCGCGACCGTCGCCAGTGCCAAGCCGGCCAAGATCGATCCGGTGACCACGGCAACCACGCAGCCCGCGGCAAAGACCACGCCGTCGGAAACGCTGGCGTCCTACACGCCGCCGAAGAAGGATTCCAAGGTCATCCAGCAGGCCGAGGCCGACGATGCCGTCGCGCCGGACGCCACCGGCATCGGCAAGATGCGTTGGCCGGTGCGCGGCCGCGTGATTTCCGGTTTCGGCTCGGGCAAGGACGGCGTCGATATCGCCGTGCCGACGGGCACACCGGTCAAGGCGGCCGAGAACGGCGTCGTCATCTATGCCGGCGACGGCCTCAAGGAATTCGGCAACACGGTGCTGGTGCGCCACGAGAATGGCCTGGTCACCGTCTATGGCCACGCCAGCTCGATCGAGGTCCAGCGCGGCCAGAAGGTCAAGCGCGGCCAGGAAATCGCGCTGTCGGGCATGAGCGGCACAACGGACTCGCCGAAGCTGCACTTCGAAGTGCGCAAGAACTCGGCGCCAGTCGATCCCTCCGGCTATCTCGAATAGTCGGGAGTTATCTCGAATAGAAGAAAAAAAGCAATTTGCGGGCCGTCTGACCTCCAGTCCGGCCCGCCGGCTCAGCCCGTTCCGCAAGGAGCGGGCTTTTTCAGCTTCAACGCGACGCGCCAGTCTTCAAGCTTCAAAGATGATCACGCAGGGTGTCGGCGATCATGACGCCAAGGCTGCTGGCCTTGATGCCGAGAAGCGTCTCCGCGTCGGAGGAATCGACCAGCAAGGGATTGTCGAAGAGGTAGCTCATCTCGATGAGCTCATGCATGCCCGATGCCTCCATTTCGGGGATGGAATAGGAACGTGTCTCTGGAATTTCACGGTGAAGCATTGCCGCCGTCGTTAGGATGAGTTCCCGGGGTGAGGCGTGTTGCGATGGAACATGGAATGCTCGTCCCCATTCGCCCGTGTAGCGGGAAGCGGCGACCAGTGTCCTGGCCACGTCCTTCGTGAAGGACCAGGCATGAGTCGCGTCGAGGTTTCCAATGAAAGCAGTCGGCCTCCCCTCGATTATGGAGGGCAGCGCGACCAGTGAGAAAGAGCTGATCGCGCCATGTCCAAGATAATCGCTGGACCGCACTTCGACTGCCGGCACGTCCGCACGGACCGCCCGCTGCCACATGATCGTCCGGGCGGTTCCTTTCTTCGAAGTCGGATCCAGAGACAGGTCGGAGTGAAGCGGACTATCGGCATGTTCGCCATAGCCATAGAGGTTTCCGAGTATCACAAGCTTCGCGCCGACCGCTTCCGCGGCCCGCACGGTGCCGTCGATGATTGGGAAAAAATCGGTCGGCCACCGGTGATAGGCGGCCATGGCACACATGAAAACGGCGTCGGCGTTTCGGCAGATACGTGCCAGTTCAACGGCATCGGTGGCATCGGCCTGCACCGCCCGGACGTTCCGCAACGCGTTTGAGCCGACACTCCGGCTCGTGAGAACGACATCATGTCCTTCTTCGCCCAGAAGGCGCGCGGTCTCGTGCCCGACCGGGCCTGCTCCGACAACTACATAAAAACCCATGGCAACCTCTCGTCCAAACTCGATGGAGAGGCGTAGGTACATGTCCCCGGCATTGAAAATCGCGCGGAAATTGCCAATTTTTGGACAGGTTTTGCCATGAAGTGAGAGAGCATGCATTCGCAGTCTGTTCCGGCCCGATTTCCGCCCGACGTCACAATGGCCTTCTGGCATATCGAAGCGGGCGTCCATCGTCTCTCCAAAGCGGCCCATCATCGCATCATGGTGCATGCAAGCGCGGCGACGCGTTCCTACTGCAATGAGGTTTGTCGATATTTCGTGAGGCGCGCCGGCGATATTGACCTGGTGCCCGCTGGCCAAGAGGGCGGTTTCGAGACTGAAACCCCGTTCGACACGATCGAGATCGCGTTACAACCAGCCCTGATGGAAAGGGTGGCGGCTGAGCTTGGCGGCAAGGCGCGCGCATTGCCGCTCGACACACGTCACCTGCTTCGTGATCAGCGCATCCAACATCTCGCCCGAGCACTCGAGAGCGATGTCAACGCAAACTCACCGAGTGGACCTTTGTTTGCCGACAGCATTGGCGCAGCTCTTGCGGTGAGGCTGCTCGGTCTTGACAATCTCGATGTCGACCGAAGAAACCGGTTGTCAGATGCCCAGCTCAAGCGTGTGTTGGAGCATATTGAGGCTGGCCTGCACGAGCCCCTTTCGATCCTCCGACTAAGCCGAGTTGCCGGGGCGAGCAGCTCGCACTTGCGGGCTTGGTTCAAGGCGGCGACAGGCTTCACCCTGCACCGCTACGTGTTGCGACGCCGGGTCGAACGCGCACGCGTCCTGCTCCGGCGCGGGGATCTAAGCACAAGCGAGGTTGCGGAATTGACGGGCTTTGCGCACCAGTCACACCTAGCGCATTGGATGCGTCGTGAGATCGGCCAAACGCCGCGTGACTTGCGGCGGTCGCAGCCCAAATGATCTTGTCATTCGATGGCGTTGGCGACGCCACCCAACGTATCAGTCCCTCAGTGGCTTGCCGAGCCGGCCAGCCAGGTCCTGGGTGAACTGCCAGGCGACGCGACCTGAGCGGCTGCCGCGGGTGGTCGCCCATTCCAGCGCCTCGGCACGCAACTGCTCGGGATCGATGATCAGGCCATGATGGCTGACATAGCCGTCGATCATGTCGAGATACTCGTCCTGCGAACATTTGTGGAAGCCGAGCCACAGCCCGAACCGGTCGGACAGCGACACTTTTTCCTCGACCGCCTCGGACGGGTTGATGGCGGTCGAGCGCTCGTTGTCGATCATGTCGCGGGGCAAAAGATGCCGGCGGTTCGAGGTGGCATAGAAGATGACATTGGCGGGGCGGCCCTCGACGCCGCCTTCGAGCGCTGCCTTAAGCGATTTGTAGGAGGTGTCGTCATGGTCGAAGGAGAGGTCGTCGCAAAACAGGATGAAGCGGAAGGGCGCCGCCTTGAGCAATCCCATCAGCTTCGGCAGCGTGTCGATGTCCTCGCGGTGGATTTCGATCAGCTTCAACGGCAGGTCGGACTTGGTCCTGGCGTTGATCTGGGCATGCACGGCCTTGACCAGCGACGATTTGCCCATGCCGCGCGCGCCCCACAACAATACGTTGTTTGCCGGATAGCCGCCAGCGAAGCGTTCGGTGTTGTCGACAAGGATGTCGCGGACGCGGTCGACGCCACGGATCAGGCCGATGCCGACGCGGTTAACCTTGCGCACCGGCTCCAGATAGCCCGGATCGGCCTGCCAGACGAAACAATCGGCCTCGCCGAGGTCGGTTTGGGGCACCGACGGCGGGGCAAGGCGGCTCACCGCCTCGATCAGCAGGTCGAGTTTCTGGTTCAGGGCTTCAATGCTGCTGTCGGTCATGGTTGTTTTTTGTTTTCGCGTTTTTGACGTGTGGGGGCGTGAAGCTGGCCGATTCCGTCTGATACAAAACCGGTTGCAACCTTTTGTTCGAGCGTGATCTTTTCCAAAAACCGGCTCGCGCTTTCCGCGATCCTGCTCTAACACGGCTCAACAGGCCGGAAAAGCAGCCGATTTGGCCGGCCGCGCAGTTGCATTGACAACTTTACCGACTATATTCCGGCCAAATTTCAAGGGGCCGCCAGATTGGCGGCTGTTTTCAAAATTCAGGAGTACCTCGATGTTCGTGACACCGGCATACGCCCAAGGCGTCGGCGCTTCTCCAGACATGTTCATCAGCATTTTGCCGTTTGTCCTGATTTTCGTGATCATGTATTTTCTGATCATCCGGCCGCAGCGCACGCAACTGAAGAAGCGCGGCGAGATGCTGGCCGCGGTTCGTCGCGGCGACACGGTCGTCACCGGCGGCGGCTTCGTCGGCAAGGTGACCAAGGTGATCGACGACAACGAGCTCGAGATCGACCTCGGCGGTGGCATGAAGGTGACGGCGCTGCGTTCTACGATCGCCGATGTGCGCGTCAAGGGCGAGCCGGTGGCCAACCAGAACGCCAAGAAATAACCGAATTTTAGGCGGAGCGATCCGCGGACACGCTCTGACGGACGACGCCATATGTTGTATTTCTCGCGCTTCAAGATGATCCTGATCTGGGTGGCCGTGGCCATCACGGTGATCCTCGCCGCGCCCAATCTCATCCCCGCAAGCACCTTGGCCCAACTGCCCAGCTGGGTGCCGAAGCGTCAGATGACGCTCGGCCTCGATCTGCAGGGCGGCTCGCACATCCTGCTGGAGATGAATCAGAACGATCTGATCAAGGACCGGTTAGAGACGACGCGCGACGAAATCCGCACGCTGCTGCGTGACGCCAAGATCGGCTATACCGGACTTGCCGGCACGGGGCGGACCTTGCAGGTCCGCATCACCGATCCCGCTCAGATCGATGCCGCCAAGACAGCGCTGAAGACGCTGACCGATCCGGTCGCCGCCGGCCTGTTCACCGGTGGCTCCATCCAGGAAATGACGCTCGATGATTCCGAGCCCGGCCTGCTCAAGTTCAACGTCACCGACGCCGGCATCAAATACCGCACATCGACGGCGCTGACGCAGTCGATCGAGGTGGTCGAGCGCCGCGTCAACGAACTCGGCACGACCGAACCTATCGTGCAGCGACAGGGCGACGACCGTATCCTTGTGCAGGTGCCGGGTCTTCAGGATCCGCAAAGGCTGAAGGAAATCCTTGGCCAGACCGCCAAGCTGACTTTCCAGATGGTCGACCAGTCGATGCCGGTGCAGGACGCGCTCAATGGCCGCCCGCCCGCAGGCTCGTCGGTCCTCTATTCGCAGGATGATCCGCCGGTCCCCTATCTGATCGAAAACCGCGTCATCGTCTCGGGCGAAAACCTCGTTGACGCACAGGCGACATACAATTCGCAGAACAACGAGCCGGTGGTGTCGTTCCGCTTTGATTCGAAAGGGGCGGCGCGCTTCGGCCAGGCCACTGCGCAGAATGTCGGCAAGCTGTTCGCCATCATCCTCGACAACCAGGTGATTTCGGCGCCGCAGATCCGCGAGCCGATCCTCGGCGGCACCGGTCAGATCTCCGGCAATTTCACCGCCCAGAGCGCCAATGACCTTGCGGTGCTGCTGCGCGCCGGTGCGTTGCCCGCAACGCTTACGGTCATCGAAGAACGCACGGTGGGTCCGGGCCTTGGCCAGGATTCGATCCATGCTGGCAAGGTCGCCGGCATCATCGGTTCTATCCTCGTCGTCGCCTTCATGTTCGTCGCCTACGGCTTCCTTGGCTTCCTGGCCAACATCGCGCTGGCGGTGCACGTGGCGATGATCGTCGGCGTGCTCTCGTTGCTTGGCGCGACGCTGACCTTGCCTGGTATCGCCGGTATCGTGCTGACCATCGGCATGGCGGTCGATTCCAACGTGCTGATCTACGAACGCATCCGCGAGGAGCGACGCGCCGGCCGCTCCGTGATCCAGGCGATCGATACCGGTTTCACCAAGGCGCTGGCGACCATCGTCGATTCCAACATCACTTCGCTGATCGCCACCGTGGTGCTGTTCTATCTCGGTACCGGGCCGGTGAAGGGCTTTGCCATCACCTACGCCATCGGCATCCTGACGACCGTGTTCACCGCTTTCACCTTCACCCGGCTGCTGGTCTCGATCTGGTTGCGCCGGGCTCGCCCGAAGGAACTGCCGCGCGCGCCGGTGACCTTCGTTCCGCCCGGCACGAAAATTCCGTTCATGGGCATCCGTCGCTGGACGTTCACGCTGTCAAGCGCACTGTCGATCCTCTCGGTGGTGATGTTCATGACCGTCGGCATCAATTACGGCATCGATTTCAAGGGCGGTTCGCTGATCGAGGTGCAGGCCAAGAGCGGCAATGCCGACCTCGCCGACCTCCGCTCGCGCCTGACTGAACTCAACATCGGCGAAGTCCAGGTGCAGCAGTTCGGTACGCCCAACGACGTGTTGATCCGCGTCGGCACGCAGGATGGCGGCGAGAATGCCGAGCAGACCGTCATCGACAAGGTGCGTGGCGAGCTGCAGGACAATTACGATTTCCGCCGCGTCGAAGTGGTCGGACCGACGGTCTCCGGAGAACTCGCCAAGCAAGGCACTATCGCCATGCTGATCGCGCTGCTCGGCATCCTGGTCTATGTCTGGTTCCGCTTCGAATGGCAGTTCGCGGTCGGCGCCATCGTGGCGACGGTGCACGACGTGGTCATGACGCTCGGCTTCTTCGTCATCACCGGGCTGGAGTTCAACCAGTCATCGCTGGCGGCGATCCTGACCATCATCGGCTATTCGCTGAACGACACGATCGTTGTCTATGACCGTGTTCGAGAGGATTTGCGAAAATACAAGCGGATGCCGCTGCCGCAACTGTTGAACAACGCCATCAACGAGACTCTGTCGAGGACGACACTGACATCGGTGACGACGATCCTGGCGCTGCTGGCGCTGGTGCTGTTCGGCGGCGAGGTGATCCGCTCGTTCACCATGGCTATGCTGTTCGGCGTCGTCTTCGGCACCTATTCGTCGATCTTCATCGCCGCACCGCTGCTGATCCTGTTCAAGTTGCGGCCGCAGGCAACTGCCGACGAGGAGAAGCCGGTCAATGGCGGCAAGGCGGTCGCGACCTGACGCGCCGCCCCGAAGGGATGACAGAACGATGACCAGCAAAGGCATCGTCATCCGCGAGGCGCATTTTCCGGGCCGCGCGCCGATCGAAGCCTATGGCAATGGCGGGTTCCGCTTTGCCGACATATCGCACCGCGGTTCGCTCATGTGTCTGCCGTCCGGCATCCATGGTTGGGAACCGGCTGATCCCCTGGCGCTGACGGTGGCGGATTTCGACAGGCTGCTGGCTGAGGCCGACAAGGTCGAAATCCTGCTCGTCGGCATGGGCAGGGATCTCAGGCCATTGCCCGCCGCATTGCGGGCCGCGCTGAAGGGCGCCGGCATTGCGTCCGACCCGATGTCGACGGGGGCCGCGGTGCGGACCTACAATGTCCTTCTGGCGGAAGAGCGCGCCGTGGCCGCGGCGCTCATTGCCGTCGATTGACATGTCTCGAAGCGCTGAAATCGTCATGGACGCGGTGCGCGCCACCGATCATGATCGCTATCTGACCGCGCTCTACGCGCCCGACGACAAGCGCGACGCGCTGTTTTCGCTCTACGCCTTCAATGCCGAGATCGCAGGCATCCGCGATCGCATCCATGAAGCGTTGCCGGGCGAGGTGAGGCTGCAATGGTGGCGCGATGTCATTGCCGCCGGCGGCGAGGCCGGCGCCGGCCATCCCGTTGCCGAAGCCTTGAACGCCACGATAGCGACGTTCGGCCTCCCGGAGCCGGCCTTCGAGAACATGCTCGATGCGCGCATCTTCGACCTCTACGACGACCCGATGCCGTCGCGCACCGATCTGGAAGGCTATTGCGGCGAGACGGCCGCAGCACTCATCCAGCTTGCGTCGATGGTGCTCGATCCCGTCGAGGCGCCGCGCTTTGCCGATCTGGCGGGCAGGGCAGGCTGTGCGCAGGCGATGACCGGCCTGCTGCTGCTGTTGCCGCTGCATCGCCGGCGCGGACAGTGTTTTGTCCCGGCCGATATCCTTGCAGCGGCCGGCTCTTCGCCGCAGGAGTTCGTTGCCGGTGATGGCGGACCCGGCGCCAAACGCGCGGTGGCGGCGATGATGGCGCTGGCACGGGAACATCTTTCCGCCTTTGAGCGAGGCGCACCGGCTCTGCCTGTCTCGCTGCGTCCGGCATTCCTGCCGCTCGCCCTGTCACGTGCCTATCTCGGCAAGATGGAGAATGGTTCGCCGCTCGAAGGCGTGGCGCGGCTGTCGGCCTTGCGCCGGCATTGGCTGCTGCTGCGTCGCGCGAGCAAGGGCTGGCCTGCGCTTTGACGTAAACGTCAATCATGTAAGACGTCCCCGCGCCAAACTGTTGCCGAAGACAACAGGCCGGCCCGGAGGAGATGCGATGCGCAGAACGAATTTCAGCGCGACGTCAGGACTTCCGCTGGCTTCGACTATATGTCTGAAAATGTTGGCCAGATCATTCCTGGCGTCTTCGCGATACCCGACCTCAAGCCGCTGAATCATCGGCACGGCTCGAATACTGGGCGAAGAGTCCCCGGAGGTGGGCGCGAACGTCTTCTCCCGAATGGCTTGGCCTTGTATCCTCGACCGACGCCTTCACCCGCGCCCTGATCGACGCCATGCGCTCGGCATCTTCTTCACGCTGGAAGGCGCGAAGGGCTGCACGGATGACCTCGCTCGCCGAACCGAAGGAGCCGTCTTTGACCTTTTCGCGGATCATGCGCGCCATGGCTGAAGTGACGGTGACGGACAGTTTCTCGGAGGATTCCATGGATGCCTCTCTTAAGCAGGAGGGGAAGCTGACTACTCTGCAGCTTCGGCCGTTTCCGTTTGCACCGGCAGTCCCAGCCATTGCCGGCAATCGGCGCGTGCGCGCGAGGTGATGGCGTGGCGCTTGGCGACGGTCTTGTCCTTGCCGCGCATGCGCTTGCCCTCGGTCTTCGGCGCTTCCACAGGCGGGAACAGGCCGAAATTGACGTTCATCGGCTGGAAAGAGCGCTTTCCCGGCTCGTCATCCGAAACGATGTGGCCGCCTGTGATGTGGTTGAGCAGCGCGCCGAAGGCCGTGGTCAGCGGCGGCAGCGACGGCGCATGGCCGAGCCTTTCCGCGGCGGCGAAACGGCCGGCGAGCAGGCCGATCGCGGCACTCTCGACATAGCCCTCGCAGCCGGTGATCTGGCCGGCAAAACGCAGGCCGGGGCGCGACTTCAGCTGCAGCGAAGCGTCGAGCAAGGTCGGCGAGTTGATGTAGGTGTTGCGGTGCAGGCCGCCGAGGCGGGCGAAATCGGCGTTTTCGAGACCCGGTATGGTGCGGAACACGCGCACCTGCTCGGCGTGCTTCAGCTTGGTCTGGAAGCCGACCATGTTATAGAGCGTGCCCAGCGCATTGTCCTGCCGCAGCTGGACGACGGCATAGGCCTTCACCGTCGGATTGTGTGCATTGGTCAGCCCCATCGGCTTCATGGGGCCGTAACGGAGCGTCTCGACGCCGCGTTCGGCCATGATCTCAATCGGCAGGCAGCCGTCGAAATAGGGCGTGCCTTCCCATTGCTTGAATTCGGTTTTCTGGCCGTCGACCAGCGCCTGAACGAAGGCAAGGTACTGGTCCTTGTCCATCGGGCAGTTGATGTAGTCCTTACCGGTGCCGCCGGGCCCGACCTTGTCGTAGCGCGACTGGAACCAGCAAATGTCCATGTCGATCGTGTCGAAGTGGACGATCGGCGCGATGGCGTCGAAGAAGGCTAGCGCATCGGCGCCGGTCGCTTCCGCGATCGACTGGGCAAGTGAGGGCGCGGTCAATGGACCCGTGGCGATGATCGCCTGGTCCCAATCCGCCGGCGGCAGGCCCGGCACTTCCTCGCGCTGGATTGATATCAGCGGGTGCGCTTCAAGCCTTTTCGTCACCGCGTCGGCAAATCCGTCGCGGTCGACGGCGAGCGCGCCGCCAGCAGGCACCTGGTTGGCGTCGCCGGCGCTCATGATCAGCGAGCCGGCCAGCCGCATTTCGGCATGCAACAGGCCGACGGCATTGTTGTCGGCGTCGTCGGAGCGGAAGGAGTTCGAACAGACCAACTCGGCCAGGCTGTCGGTCTTGTGCGCATCGGTGCCGCGAACGGGCCGCATTTCATGCAGGATGACGAGCACGCCGGCCTCGGCTGCCTGCCATGCGGCTTCGGAACCGGCGAGGCCGCCGCCGATGATGTGGATTGGGTTTTTGCTCATGAACGCCGGAATAATCGCTTGGTGCGGCGATTGCAATTGCCGTGCGCGGTGCGGAGCAAACAGCTGCTGATCGGAGCGCCCCTGAAAACAACAACACCCGCCGGGGTGAACTGACCCCCGAAAGTTGGACATCAACCTTCGGGGGTTTTCATGTCCAAACACAGCGAGAGTTTGAAGCGCACTGTTGTTGA
>NZ_JAMYMR010000044.1:0-44743 GCF_040318635.1 Mesorhizobium sp. M1066 | reverse complement strand
ATCCTCGGCACCGTCACGTCAACCGAATGCCGAAATTACTTCACAGAGGCAGGCTATGCCCAACCTAAATTCATCCCGCTCTAGTAGACTTAGCTGGAGTGTTCATGCTTGAGGTTCTTGTCAGCGCGCCGCAGTCGCTGGAAATCCGGCCGGGCATGCCACAGCCCGGCGCCAGCGAGGTGGTCGTTCACGTCAGCCGTGTCGGCATCGTGGCTCCGACATTCACATCCTGCATGGCTCCAATCCGTTCGCCGTCTATCCGCGCGTCATCGACCATGAGTTCGCGGGCACCGTCACCGCGCTCGGACGCCATGTGACCGGCGTTGCCGTGGGAGACCGCGTGGTGGTCGACCCCGTGGTGTCGTGCGGCCACTGCTATCCCTGCCGGATCGGCCGTTCCAATGTCTCCGCCAACCTCGAAGTGATCGGCGTCCATCGCGACGGCGGTTTCCGTAACTTCGTCGCCGTCCCGGCGCATAATGCCATTCCAATTCCGGCCGACATGCCGTTCAGTCTGGCGGCGCTGGCCGAACCGATCTCGATTGCCGCCAACGTCCTAACGATCGACAAGCGACCGGTGTCGCACACACCCTGTAGCGGGTGGTGTGTCGCGACCGCGCTGGCATCCACTCGATTCTTGCTGAAATTCCGGCTAGCTTGGCGACAGATGGCTCAATTTCTGGTCGGTGAGCCACAATGAGACCGCCCGTCAAGAGAATAATGGGCGGCACCTTTGGTCCCGAGGCGAGTGCAATGGCGCACGAATGAGTTCTACAACGATGCGCCGTGCGGCGCCAGCGACCTTGTCCTTTCGTATACCGATCAAGCAATTGGCTATATGGGCAAGGGGAATTTCACCTTTACCAGTCCGGATTGGAATCAAGAGGGATGATTTCTGCCGATTTTTTTGACATCGCTTTCCTCCTCGATCCATCCCACAATACAACAGGAAGTCTCTGCTCACACCCGCGCGGCGATATTCGCCAACCCATCCAGTTCCGGACTCGCGATCAGAAAGCATATCTGAACGGCATTCCATAGAAGCAATATAGATTGAAAATTGCGGCCAAACCCAGGATGGTTTCGAAGCCGGCGGGCCACTCACGGTCTCAAGGCGAGAATTTTAAGAGACGTTCAAGAATGACCCAGCACGCAGAAAACGCTCGGATTCTCATGTACAGCCACGACACGTTCGGGCTCGGCCACTTGCAGCGCTGCCGGACTATCGCGCATTCGCTAGTCGAGGATTTCCGTGGGCTTCAGGTGCTTATCATTTCGGGTGCGACTATCGCTGGCGCCTTCGACTACCGCGCCCGTGTCGACTTCGTGAAGATCCCCAGCGTCATCAAGTTGCGCAACGGCGAATACACCTCGTTGGAAAAGGACATCGATCTGCATGAGACGCTAAGGATGCGTCAGTCTATCATCCGCCACACAGCCGAGACCTTCCGGCCGGATATCTTCATCGTCGACAAGGAACCGCTCGGCCTGCGCGGTGAGATTGAGGACACGCTGTCCTACCTCAAGACGCGGGGCACCACGCTGGTGCTTGGCCTGCGCGAGGTGATGGATGCACCGCATCTGCTCGAAGCAGAGTGGGCGCGCAGGGATGTGATGCGCAAGATAGGCCTGTTCTACGACAAGGTCTGGGCCTATGGCCCGCCGGATTTCTACGATCCGTTGACCGGCTTGGATGTGCCGCCGGCTGTCAGAGCAAAAATGAGATTCGTCGGTTTCCTGCAGCGGAGCCTGCAGCGGAACGAGTTGCCCGGCCACCGGCCAGAGGGCGACTATATCCTGGTTACCACCGGTGGCGGCGGCGACGGCGCCGAATTGATTCACGACGTCATCGATGCTTATCAGCAGGATCCGAAATTGCAGCACAGGGCGCTGATCGTGCTTGGGCCTTACATGCCGGCGCGCAAGCGCAACAAGTTGCTGAAGAAGGGGGCCACGATCCCCTACATCAAAATTATCGAGTTCGACAACCGCATGGAAGACCTGATTGCCGGCGCCAAGGCGGTAGTGGCGATGGGCGGTTACAATACTTATTGCGAGATACTATCTTTCGACAAGCCGGCGCTCATCGTGCCGCGCATCGAACCCCGCCAGGAACAACTGATCCGCGCTCGGCGCGCGGCCGAACTGGGCCTCGTCGAAATGCTTCTGCCGGAGGAAGCCAAGGACTCCCAGCGGTTTGCCGATGCACTGGTGGCGCTGCCGAACCGGCCTCGTCCATCCCAGAGTAATCCGCATCTGACCCTGGAAGGGCTCCCTCACATTTCCGAAATCGTCGCGGAACTGCTCGACCGGCAGGCCGGTCCTCACCTTTCGGTTATTGAAGGCATGAACTGAGTTGCAACATCGCAAGATCGTCGTGGTTCTGAAGGGTTATCCGCGGCTGTCGGAAACCTTCATCGCGCAGGAACTGCTCGGACTGGAGCGTGCGGGGTTCGATCTGATACTCGTCGCGCTCAGGCGGCCGACCGACGCAAAACGCCACCCCGTGCATGACGAGATCAAGGCGCCCGTCCATTATCTGCCGGAATATCTGCATGAAGAGCCGCTGCGCGTAGTTCGCTCGCTTTTTGCTTGTTTGCTGCGGCCGGGCTTCTGGCGTGCACTGGGATCGCTGGCCGTCGATATCCCGCGCGACTTTACGCGCAGTCGCGCGCGCCGTTTCGGGCAAGCGCTCGTGCTAGCGGCCGAATGGCCCGAAGACGCGGTATGGTTGCATGCGCATTTCGCGCACACGCCGGCATCGGTGACGCGCTATGCCAGCCAGCTTCTTGGTCTACCCTGGAGCTGCTCGGCCCATGCCAAAGACATCTGGACTTCGGCGGACTGGGATCTGGCCAGCAAGCTTTCCTCGGCGCGCTGGACGGTAACTTGCACGAAAACCGGCTTCGACCGTCTGAAAAAACTCGCCGACGACAACTCGTCCGTGCATTTGAGCTATCATGGGCTCGATCTTGATCGGTTCGGCATTTTCGGCGAGGCGCGAAAACAGCATGACGGCTCGGAGCCGAGCGGACCGGTCATCGTTCTGAGTGTCGGGCGCGCCGTCGAAAAGAAAGGCTACGATATCTTGCTGAAAGCCCTTGCCATCCTGCCTGGCGACTTGGCGTGGCGTTTCGAGCATATCGGCAGCGGCGAGGAACTGGAACCGCTGAAGGCGCTGGCGCAAAAGCTCGGACTGGATGGTCGCATCTCTTGGAAAGGCGCGCTAGCACAGGAGGAGGTGCTTGAGCACTACCGCCGTGCCGATATCTTCGCCCTGGCCTGCAGGATCACTGCAAATGGCGACCGGGACGGTCTTCCGAATGTTCTGGTGGAGGCGGCCAGCCAGCGGCTTGCCTGCGTGTCGACCGATATTTCCGGCGTGCCGGAGCTTTTATCGCCGGATGAAACCGGGCTGCTGGTTCCGACGGAAAACCCAATTGCCCTGGCACAGGCGCTGGAGCGCCTGATCCGTGATCCCGTGCTGCGTGCCCGCCTCGGCGACACCGCAGAGGCGCGCGTGCGCGGCAATTTCGATCATTTGGCAAGCATTGGACATCTCAAGGAGCTGTTCGAACGGGAGTGGCGGGCCGTCGAATGAAGCGGCTGCGCGCTTTCTTCTATGTCCAGCACCTGCTCGGCATCGGCCATCTCGCGCGCTCCAGCCGCGTCGCGGCGGCTCTGGTCGATGACGGGTTTGACGTAACCGTCGTCACTGGCGGAGCGCCGGTCGCGGGATTTCCGGGATTGGGGGCAATATCTGTAACCCTGCCACCTGTCACCTCCGGTGATGAAGGATTCTCCGGACTTGTCGACCTGCAGGGCAAGCCCATCGACGATGATTTCAAGAGACGACGTTCAGAGATGCTGCTGCAGGCATTCCGGGATTGCAGGCCTGATATCGTCATTGTCGAGGCGTTTCCATTTGGACGCCGGCAGATGCGTTTCGAACTCTTGCCGCTGATCGAGGCCGTCGACGCGGCGTCGCCCAGACCGCTGCTGGTGACGTCCGTCCGTGATATCCTTCAGGAGCGCGTCAAGCCGGGCCGAAACGAGGAAACGGTCGATCTCGTTAACAGGCATTTTGACCTTGTCATGGTCCACGGCGATCCAGCTTTCGCAACCATCGACAAGACATTTCCACTGGCGGGGGCGATCAGGGCCGAGGTTGCGTACACGGGACTCGTTGCCGCGTCACCAGCGCCCGCGGCCTCCGAGCGTTTCGACGTTGTGGTGTCGGTTGGCGGCGGGGCCGCCGGAAAGAGCCTTGTCCGGTCCACCATCGCATCAGCGTGGAATGCCGACAACGCCTGGAAATGGTGTCTGATCACCGGCCCAAACTTGCCGAAGGACGAGTTTGACGCGATTTCACGCGATGCCACGCCGGGCCTGTCCATCTTCCGGTTTCGCGAGGATTTCGCCAGCTTGCTTACCGGAGCCCGCCTGTCGGTCTCGCAGGCGGGTTACAACACGGTCTGCGATGTCCTGCGCGCGGGTTGCCGCTCCCTGCTCGTCCCATTTGCAGCCGGCGGCGAAACAGAACAAACGGTTCGCGCCCTGATGCTCGAGGAACTGGGTTTGGCGACGGTTCTGAGGGAAAACGACCTGACGCCTGGAGGTCTAGCACAAGCGATCGAACAGGCGCTTGCGGGACCGACGCCAGCTGCGCATCGTCTCGATCTGGATGGCGCGCGTCGCTCGGCGCAAGTCCTGCGCGAGCGATATCGAACCTGGTCCTCGAAATCCTAGCGCAGGTCGCATCTCGGTTGGATTGGCGCAACGCGCTTCAAACAGTTCCAATCAGCATGAAGCGCGTATATTTTTTTGTCCGCAGTTCGCCGGAGAACCTGATCTCCCGTAGCGCCGCCATTGCTTCGAAGGCTGCCAGTGAAACCACGCAATTGATGTGCGTCGGCTCGCTGAAATAATCGTTCGATTGCAGCAGAACATTCGCGCCCCGTGGAACCAGAGCAAGCCAGGCGCGCAGATCGGCTATGTGTTCGCAGCTCGTATTGATCACCAGGTCGGGCCGCCCGGCCGCATAGTCGAGTGCGTACATATCTTCCGTCAGCGCCTGGAAACGGTCGCCGGCTTCCCGGTTGAGGGTCCGGGCGACCGGCCCGACTTCCGGATCGATGTCGATGCTGTCGATCGCCGCAATGTCGAAACGGGCGTCGTTGAAAAGCATTGCCGGCAATACGCCGTACCATCCACCCAGCACCCATATACGCCCGAACCGGCCACCGCAGCTTCCAAACAGCTCGTCGAGCGCCCACATCTTGCAAGCGACCTGCTTGTGGTTGAAGGCGTTGGCGATATCGGCCGTCGGATGCTTGGCGATGACGCGCGCCAGCCCGGCGACGAGAGGGTGATCGACATAGGCGGCAATTCCCCGGGCGAGGTCCAAGGCTTGTTCGTGCCCGCCGGCATTGCGTGCTTGTGTGACATCCATCATATTCGTCTTCTATGTTGGGATTTCGGGCGACACAACGCAATATTGCCTCACGCGAGCCTGTTCGACTTGCGGATGAGAGGATGCCGCCAGCCGTTTCGCCGTTGCGCGGTGGTGAAGGGGGCCGATTGCGTCTGTCCCGACCAGCGGCGTCCATCCGCGAAGATATTGCCGATACATCGTTTGCCAGCAGGTGCTTTCACCGCCTGCATCCTCCAAACTGACAGTCGCATATGGAACCCAGCCTAGCCCGCTATATCTGGACGCACACCCGGAAGCAGCAGATCTGGATATTGATGATCGTCCTGCTTTCGATGATCCCATATTTCATGTCCTTCGACCTGCCGAAGCTGATCGTCAACGGCCCGATCCAGGGCAAGGGGTTCGAGCAACCCGGCGCGACCCTGCCCTTCATGAGATTGCACTATAACCTGCCGTTCATTGGCGAGGTCCAGTTCTTCTCCGGTTTTCAACTTGACCGCAAGGAGACGCTGCTCGCCCTGAGCCTTGTGTTCCTCTTGCTGGTCGTCATCAACGGCCTGTTCAAACTCTACATCAACACTTACAAGGGCCGCCTCGGCGAACGCATGCTGCGGCGTATCCGCTTCGATCTGATCGATCGTGTGCTGCGGTTTCCGCCGATTTACTTCAAGCGTGTGAAATCCGCCGAAGTGGCGACCATGGTGAAGGATGAGGTGGAGCCGCTTGGCGGCTTTATCGGCGATGCCTTCCTGCAGCCGGTGCTGCTCGGCGGCCAGGCGCTGACGGCCATGCTGTTCATCATGGTCCAGAACGTCTGGCTCGGAATGATAGCGGTGGTGATCGTGATCATCCAGATCGTACTCATTCCGCGGATGCGGCGGCGGCTGCTCGTGCTTGGGCGCCAACGGCAGTTGACGGCGCGCGCGCTTTCGGGCCGGGTTGGCGAAATCGTCGACGGTATCGGCACGGTTCACGTCCACGACACGTCGAACTACGAGCGCGCCGACATAGCTGCTAGGCTAGGGCTCATCTTCAAGATCCGCTTCGATCTTTACCAATGGAAATTCATGGTAAAGTTCCTCAACAATTTTCTCGCACAGCTCACGCCCTTTCTGTTCTACATGATCGGCGGGTATCTGGTCATCGGGGGCCGGCTGGACGTCGGCCAGCTCGTGGCGGTGATCGGAGCCTACAAGGACCTGCCCGGACCGATGAAGGAACTGATCGACTGGGATCAGGATCGGCAGGATGTCCAGGTCAAATATCAGCAGGTCGTCGAACAGTTCACCGTCGAGGACATCATTGCGCCGGGAATCGCGGCACTGACGATCGACGATCCCGGTCCGATGACAAACCCGCTATCGGCGGTCGGTCTGTCCATGGCAGACGATGGCGGTGCAATGCTCCTCAACCGTGTCTCCATGCAGGTCAAGCCGGCTGAGAGGGTGGCGCTGGTCAGCACCCCGACAGGCGGAGCGGAGGCGCTAGCAGAAGCCTTCGCGCGTCTGAACTGGCCAGAGAGTGGAAAGGTCGCTTCAGGCGCCGATGATCTGCTTGAACTCCCCGAAGCCGTGACCGGCCGGCGCATGTCCTACGCCTCGTCGGATGTTTTCCTATTCCAAGCAAGCCTGCGCGATAACCTGCTCTACGGGTTGAAGCATGCACCGCTGACATCGGTGACTTATGACGGCGCCGCGGCAGACCAGCAGCGCTGGAACATGGACGAGGCGCGCCGGTCGGGCAATCCGGATTTCGACGTCCACAGCGACTGGATCGACTATGCTTCCGCCGGTGCTACCGGCCCGCACGACCTCTTTGAAGCGGTGCGCCGGGTGCTCGACGCGGTTCTTCTGTCGCGCGACATTCTGGATCTTGGCTTGCGCTCTTCGGCCGACCTCACGCGTCACACGAAGCTCGCCGGGCGGATCGTCGAACTGCGTGCAGCGCTGCGAACCCGGCTGGAACAGGAAGGGCTGCGCGAACTGGTGGTTCCTTTCGAGCCGGGCGCTTACAACACGGAAGCGACGATCGGCCAGAACTTGCTTTTCGGCGCCGCCGCCGGCCCCGAACTGGCCGACAAGGCTCTGGCGGCCAATCCCTACTTTGCTTCCGTGCTGAAGCAGGCCGGCCTCGACAGCACGCTCTACGAGATGGGCATGGAGATCGCCGAACAGGCGATCGAGCTGTTTGCCGACCTGCCGCCAGATCACCAGTTCTTCCAGCAACTCGCCTTCATGAGCGCCGAGGAGATCCCCGCCTACGAGACCTTGCTGCAGCGGCTCAAGAACCGCCCCTACGAGGCGGTTTCGGAGGCCGACCGCGCCATGATCATCACCTTGAGCTTTGCCTATATCGAGCCCCGGCACCGCTTCGGCCTGCTGACCGACGAGTTGATGAGCAAGATCGTCGCCGCACGCAACCAGTTCTATGAAAACCTGCCGCCCGAGCTGCACAACGCGATCGAACGGTATGATCCTGCCAGATACATTGCCGCGGCCACCGTCATGGACAATGTCCTATTCGGCCGTGTGGGAAACAACCATCCCGACGCCCCGGACCGCATACGCTCCATCGTCTATGACATTCTTGACGAGCTGGGGCTCTATGCCGAGCTTCTGGATGTCGGCCTGGACTTCAACGTCGGCGCCGGTGGAAGGCGGCTGACTGGCGGACAGCGACAGAAGCTCGATGTTGCCCGGGCTCTGCTCAAGCGTCCCGATTTTCTCATTCTCAACCGGCCGCTGTCGGCGCTCGACCAGCGCATTCAGGACAAGGTGCTGCGAAACGTGCTCGAGGAAGCCAGACGCGACGGCCATTCGCCGGCAATTGTGTGGGTCGTGACGAGTCCGGCAATGGCGATGATGTTCGATCGCGTTATCGTCTTTGACTCGGGTCAATTGGTGGAAGACGGTACACACGAGACACTTTTGGCAGAGAACGGTATCTTCAAGGAACTTCTGTCATAGACTGGCAGACGCGAATTTAGGAAGGTTTGCGACAATGCTGCTCAAGGATGAAGTTGGAATGCTGCAACGCGTTCCCTTGTTCTCTGGCATTGAGCCGGCAAAGCTCAAGCTGCTCGCGTTCACATCCGATCGCGTGAATTACAGCGCCGGCCAGATTCTTTTCCGGCAGGGCGACGAGGCAGACGCTGCCTATGTCATCCTTTCAGGCAGGGCGGATATTCTGGTCGATTCCGACAGCGGGCCGATAAAAGTTGCCGAACTGCTGCCAAATTCGATTGTCGGCGAGATCGCCATATTGTGCAACAGCTCCCGCACTGCCACCGTCAGCGCGGCAAGTGATCTGGAGGCCTTGAGAATCCGCAAGGATCATTTCCTGAGGCTTATGAAGGAGTTCCCGGAAATGACCATCGAGATATTGCGGGTTCTTGCCGATCGGCTAAGCCATACGACCGCGGATCTGATCAACGCACGAAGCGCCTAGAGCTATGATGGGCGAAAGGTAGCATGGACGACGATTTTTTCCTGGTCAGATTTTGGGGCGTGCGCGGCAGCATTGCTGTATCCGGGCCAGAATTCGCTCGCTATGGCGGCAACACAATCTGCATTGAGATGCGATGCGGCAAGCATACGCTTCTGTTCGACGCAGGCTCTGGCCTGCGGCCTGCCGGCAGGGCGCTTCAGGCGTCGGATGTGACCGATTTCGACCTGCTTTTCACCCATTGCCATTACGATCACATCATCGGGCTGCCGGCTTTTGCGCCTATCTTCGACCCGAGCGTCAAGCTTACGCTTTGGTCCGGGCATCTTGCAGGACGCATGACGACCCGGCAGATTATCGATGAGTTCATACGGCCGCCGTGGTTTCCGGTGAAAATGAACGTCTGCAAGGCAAATCTCGACTGCCGCGATTTCGTATCCGGAGACGTGCTTCGGCCGCGCGAAGGGGTGGTGGTTCGGACCGGCAGTCTCACCCATCCGGGAGGCTGCATAGGCTACCGGATCGAATGGGGCGGCCGCGTCGTGGCGGTGATCACCGACACCGAGCACGAGCCGGACAAACTCGATCAGTCGGTGCTCGACCTGATCGAAGATGCCGACCTCGTCATTTACGATTGCACCTACACCGAGAAGGAAATGGAACGCCGCCGCGGTAACGGGCACTCGACATGGCAACAGGGCGTCAAGCTCTGTGAGGCGGCTGGTGCACGTGCGCTTGCGCTGTTTCACCACGATCCGACACGCACCGACGAGCAACTGGACGAGATGGAGAAGCTGGCCAAGCACAGGTTTGCCGGCGCTTTTGCCGCGCGGGATGGCCAGACGCTCAAATTCCCGGTCTCATCGCACAGAAAGCGCTGAGCTATTTTCCTTTACCCGCGCGGCGCCCGATCAATGTCCTGATCGGAAGCCATGCACAGGGTTCAGCCTGTGCGGTGACTGTCAACAATCGTTCGAGGAAAAGCCAGGCCGATTCATCATGTACAAGATGGTGGGTGAGCAGGCCGATCGGCTCGCCGTCGGATGCATGCTGCAAGTGTGCGATGATAGCCTGGACCAATAGACCATGATCGCGGCAGCCGCGCGTGCCATGCCAATCCATGATGTCGACATTGCTGTTGATGACAGCCAGTGAAGCCGGCTTCGGCGGCCCGAAGACCGACAATGCCGCGAATCCTATCGACCCAAGGTCGGCTATCACGCCGGCGTCGATCCTGTTCCAGGGCGGCACCAGCATCGGAACGGCACGTGCGCCATGCAGGCCGGTTACGCGCGACAGTCCGCGAGCCAGATCATCGAGCACCGCCTCGCGTGGCCGATGCGCGCCGAGCTCCTGCTTTTTCTGGCCCTCGGGCGCATGATTTCGGTGCGCCCAGCCATGGATCGCGACCGTGGCATGCGGGGCCTCGTCAAGCCGGGCGACAAGCTTCGCGTCGGTCAGGGCCGGAATGACGGCCAGAGTGACCGGAACCGCGAATTCACCGGTGAGGTCGAGCAGCCGATCAAGCGCAGGCGTCGGATCCACGGCGTCGTCGTCGCGCAGCCAGAACTTCGCCTTGCGGCCCGCCCGTTGCAGGCGCGCCAGCTCGTCCGCCAAGAGCTGCCAGATCGGATCGGACGTCATGAGACCGGGACCTTCGCAAAAAGTTCGGCCAGACGCGCAGCTGCGCCACCGAGGGAACGTTCTTCGAGAACGAAACGCCTGGCTTCCGCGGCCATGATGGTTCTTTCATCGTTACGGGCGAGAAGCCTTTCAATGGCGGAAGCAAACTCCGTGACATCGCCCGGCGTGGTGAGAAACCCGGTCTGGCCATCGCGCACGACTTCCGGCACGCCGGCGATGTCCTGAGCCACCACCGGAAGGCCGGCGGCCTGTGCTTCAAGATAGGCAACGCCGTAGGCCTCGCCATAACCCGGCCAGACATAGATTCCCCCGGTATAAAGGACATCCGGCACGGCGGCAGGCTCGATCGAGCCGATCCATTCGATACGATCGCCGGGCAAGCCGGCGAATTGCGCTTCGACCTCGTCGCGAGCTGGCCCGTCTCCGACGACCGACATGGTCCAGGGCAGATGGCTGATCAATCCGAGCGCTTGCGCCAGCATGCGATAGCTGCCCAGTTTGTCGCCCGGGCGCATCATGGCGACGGTAACGAGGCGGGTCGGACAACCCCGTGCCGGGATTTCCCGGAATGCCGATATGTCGATGAAGGGCGAAAGCATACCGAAAGTGGCCTTGGGAATAGCATCCGCCAGTCCCTGACGATCCCTTTGGGTGAAGCAGATGTTCAGAGCCGCCTGTTCGATGGCTCGCGCCACCAATGCTTGGCTATCGGCCCACAAGCCGGCATTGCGTCGCCTGGAATAGGAGGCTTCCGCTGTCACATAGGGGACAGCAAAGGCCGACGCCAGCTCCGGCCCGATCAAGTCGGGCGCCTTGTAATAGGGATGGTAGGTGAACCAGAGATCGGGCTTGCCGTCACGATCCCAAAGCTTGGTCAGCCGCGCGGCTTCCTCTGCGGCCTCGATCTTTAGTGCCGCGAAACTTTTCGACTCCGGCTGGCGTAGATAGAAGCGCAACTCAGATGCCAGTTCGACGCGATGCCCTCCGTGCTCCAGCGCTTTGACGAGCATCCGTGCCATCTGGCGGTCGCCGGAGACAACGGGATGATTGGGTGACTTCAGCGGCGCGTAGAAGGCAATTCGCATCGCGCGACCTATCATCGGAAAGCCTGCGCAAGTCAATTTCGAAGCGTAATCGACTTCACCTTCAAGCCGTGGAATGTGCTATCTGATGGCCATGGAAACAGCTGTCGCGTCCGACCCGTTTGTCGCTTCTTTGCCGGTCTTCGCAAAGTTCGAAAGCGTTGCCGATATCGATAACTATCGGCCCCTCCCCGATGGCTGGGCGCTGGCCACTGCCGACATTGTCGGCTCGACCAAGGCGGTCGAGGCGGGGCGCTATAAAACCGTCAATATGGCCGGCGCAAGCGTCATTTCGGCGCTGCTCAATGCGCTGGGTCGGCAAGATCTCCCCTTTGTCTTCGGCGGCGACGGCGCACTCGTGGCGTTTCCCGGCTCGGCGCTGGAGGTCGCCCGCAACGCGCTGGCGACCGTCCAAAGATGGGTGGCGGACGAACTGGGCCTGACCTTGCGCGCCGCGATCGTGCCGATAGGGGACATAAGGGCGCATGGCCTCGACGTTCGCGTGGCGAGGTTCCAGGCCTCCGAAGCGGCCTTCTATGCCATGTTCGCCGGCGGTGGCGGCAGTTGGGCGGAAGCCGAGATGAAGGCGGGGCGCTACCGCATCGATCCCGCGCCTGTCGGCGCGCGGCCGGATCTGACCGGCCTTTCCTGCCGTTGGAACCCGATCGAAGCACGGCATGGCGAAATCGTCTCGATCATAGCCACACCGGGGGCGTCGCGCGACTTGCGCGGGTTTCAGTTTCTGGCTTCCGACATCATCGCCCTCGCCGGCAGGCAGGAGCGCGATGGCCACCCGGTGCCGGTGGACGGCCCGGGCTACAGTCTGCTGCCCGCCGGCCTGGATGTCGAGGCGCGGGCGATGGCCCCGGCAGGATGGCGGTGGCGGTCGAAGCTGTGGATCGTGTTCCTGATGACGCTCACGGCTGTAACCGATCGATTTGGCTGGACGATTGGCCGTTTCGATCCGAAGGTCTACAAACGCGAGGTGGCCAGCAATTCGGATTTCCGAAAGTTCGACGACGGCTTGAAAATCACCATCGACGTTGACGCGGATGTGCTGCATCGGATCCAAGACCGGCTGAAGCAGGCGGAACAGGCGGGCATCTGCAATTATGGCCTGCACCGCCAGAAGTCGGCCTTGATGACCTGCCTCGTCATCTCGCCGCTGCAGCGCGATCACGTTCATTTCATCGATGGCGCCGCCGGCGGCTACGCGATGGCTGCCGCAAGCCTGAAGGCGAAGGCGCCGGTCTGCTGACTGCTTGCGGAAATCGATTTCCGCAATATGCCCTCACTCATGGTTCTTGGCACCGGTGAGCCGCGCCATGGGAGGGGTAGTCTGTCCGAATTGACGGCAAAGCAGATTTTTGGACGCCTCACGATCGACATATGACCGTCTTCTGAACCGGATTTCGAGGCGCGCCGCGCATCTCGGCGTGATCGCGCTGGCTATGTCGGGTTGCCGCTGTCGGTTGCGATCGCACGCGCCGGGTCCCCGGTTTCCGGCTTCGGAATCGAAACCCGGAAGGTCGAGAGCCTGAACAACGGCCAATCTTACTTGAGGCAGTGACGTCGACAGCCCTTGCCGGCCGGGCGCTTCCGCGCCACTGCGGATTTGTCGAACTAGCCGTCTGCGATGCCATCATAATCTGCGTTCCGACACACGACACACCGGGAGCCGGAGAGGATCCCCGACGGATTCGATGCTGTCGTCGTGGCAACCGACCACGACGATCGACTATCAGGCGATCGGTGATCACGCTCCTCTGATCGTCGACACACGCAATGATTTGGCCGCCTCGGGCTGGTCCAAGAGACAGTGGTGGTGAAGGCCCGACGACGTCTGAGACGGCGAATTCTTTGCCCGATGTCAGGATCGAGATTGCACTCCGCCGGAAGCCTCGCCACATAGGGTTCCAGGTGATAGATGCTGTTTACGCCTGCTTCCTTCCTGCAAGGAGTTATTTAGGAAATTCTTCGCCGGCTTTCGTCGAAGCCGGCTTCAGTAACTTCGATTGTGTGGCGGATCAAAGGAGATGGCTCGTCTTCGACGGGTTTGAGATAGCATGAGCACAGCGCAAGCAGAGATTTCCACCATTCTCATGGATAAAGTTGCCGACTGGCTGAGCCAATCGGCGCTGGCGGGCAACGACCTGGAAACATTGGTAAAGGGCTTTTGTGAACGGCTGGCTGCTGCCGGCCTGCCGCTGAAGCGGGTGCATTTGAGCTTTTCGATGCTTCATCCGCTTTATGACGCGCTTGGCTTTACCTGGCTTCGCGGCCAGGGCCTGGAAGTGGAAGGCTTCCGCAGTGAGAACGGCGTTCATTCCGACAGATTCCTGACCAGCCCATACTACCATCTGCTCAGCAACAAGCTCGACCACCTGCGGCGCCGGCTTGACCCGTCGGTGCGGTCGGAGTTTCCTGTTTTCGACGACCTCAGGCGTATGGGCGTCACCGATTACATGGCTTTCGTGCATCCCTTCAACGGCGATACCAGCCAGGGCATGATGGGGTCGTGGTCGACCGACAGTGCGTCTGGCTTCAGCGACGGCATGATTTCGGCGCTGTTGCGGATCCAGAACTATCTCGCTATCGCCACCAAGATGGCGGTGCTCACCAAGCTCGCCGACAACATGATGACCACTTATCTTGGCGGCGACGCCGGCAGGCGTGTGCTGGACGGCCAGATCAAGCGCGGCGAGGGTGACACAATCCGGGCCGCATTGGTCATGGGCGATATGCGCGGGTCGACAAGGCTTGCAGAAACCTCCGGTCGCGAAATCTACATCGATACGCTGAACCAGTTTTTCGATGCCATCGCTGCGCCTTTCAATCGCAAAGGCGGGCAGATCATGAGTTTCCTGGGTGATGGCTTCATCGCCGTCTACCCCTGCGAAAGGCATCGTTCGCAGTCCGAGATCGCCTGCCAGGCTGCTCTTGCGGCAGCGCACAAGGCCAGCGCGCGCATGATGGAACTCAATCGGCGCAGAAAGGAGCAGGGACTGGGCGACATAAAGTTTGGTATCGGCCTGCATGTCGGCAATGTGATGTTCGGCAATGTCGGGCTTACCGACCGGCTGACATTCTCTGTCTTCGGCTCGGCTGTAAACGAGGTCCAGCGTCTCCAGACCCTGACCAAGAAATATCCGCACAGCGTTCTCGCCAGCAAGGACTTCGCCAGCTATTGCGGCGCCAACAGTTGGCTGACGCTCGGCACGGAGGAACTGGCGGGCAGCAAGCAGAAGCTGACGGTGCTTTCACCCGATCTGTCGGGTGCTCTCGCACTCGATGAAGACGCTGCGCCGATTCACGACCGGATATCGGACGCCGAGCAGGTCATGCTGCTTCATCGCGATGCCGCGCGGCTGTCGGCGAGTGAGCGGAGGAAGCTCCAGTAACCGACACGATCTGGTCCGAGCGCCTTGGTGTGCAGTCCGGTCGCCGGTTCTGTCGCCGAATCCGTTTCGAATCCAAGTTGCTCTAGGCTGGCAATGCGCTAGTCTCGCTTTTGGGTCTGCCGCCCGGCAGACTGCCAGAGTGGGGCTGGTGTGAGAATGAATTCGGGCGTTGATCTGCTGCGGATCGAGGATCTTGGCATCTCTTTTGCCATGATCGGGGGACCGTTGCATGCTGTCAGGCGTGCAAATCTTCGCGTCCTGCCCGGCAAGGTTACCGCGCTTGTGGGCGAGTCCGGTTCCGGAAAATCGGTTCTCAGCCAGGCAGTGATGGGCATTTTGCCGAACACAGCACATGTTCGCGGCCGTATCCTGTTTTCCGATCCTGAAAAGCCCGGAACGACGCAGGATATCCTGCAGATGCAGCGTGACGGAACCGAAATCCGGGCGTTGAGAGGCAGCCGCGTCGGCAAAATCTTTCAGGAGCCAATGACATCGCTGTCGCCGCTGCACACGATCGGCAACCAGGTCAGCGAATCCTTGCAGATTCATACGCCTATGGCTCGGGCGGAGCGCAAGGCGCGGACCGAGGAAATGCTCGGCCTTGTCGGCTTCCCCAATCCCAAGCGCGCCTACGACATGTATCCATTTGAACTTTCGGGAGGATTGCGGCAACGCGCCATGATTGCCATGGCGCTTATCTGCCGGCCTGCTTTGTTGATCGCCGACGAGCCGACGACGGCGTTGGACGTCACCATCCAGGCGCAAATCCTGCATTTGCTGCGCGGGCTTCAGACCAAGCTGAACATGGCGATGCTGCTGATCACGCACGACCTCGGCGTTGTCGCCAATGTCGCCGACGAGGTGGTGGTCATGTACCATGGCGAGATCATGGAAATGGGGCCTGTCGAGGCGATATTCCGCCGGCCGGGCCACCCTTACCTGAAGGGCCTGATGGCAGCCGTTCCGCATTTCGAGCTGAAGCCCGGTGAAAGGCTAAAGGCGCTCCGCGAGGTACCGGTAAATGTCGGGAACCTGCTCGGCAAGCAGACTGCCCCGGGATCGAGGGGGCCAGACGACATCCTCCTGTCGGTGAGGAATCTGACAAAGACCTTTACCACCCGCAAGTCCGGATGGTTCAGCGGGGGTCATCAATCCTCTGTTCACGCGGTGGACGGCGTGAGCTTCGACATCAGGCGGGGTGAGTGTCTGGGTTTGGTCGGCGAAAGCGGCTGTGGCAAAACAACCGTCAGCAAGATCCTCATGCGGGCCATCACCCCCAGCGGCGGTTCTGTGATCTTCAACGGCCGCGATGGACCGACCGACGTCCTGGGCGCAGAGGGAGATGCCCTGCGCATGTTGCGCGCGAAAATCCAGATGGTCTTCCAGGACCCAGTTTCGTCGCTTTCACCTCGCATGACGGTGGAGAACATCTTGAGCGAGCCGCTGGAAATCCATGAGCGTGGCAATACCGCGTCCCGGCTCGCCACGGTCAAGAGCCTGATGCAGGCAATCGGGCTCGATCCGCGCTTCATCAAGCGTTATCCGCACAGTTTCTCCGGCGGGCAGCGTCAGCGCATCGGCATCGCGCGCGCATTGGCGCTGGGGCCTGAACTCCTGATCTGCGACGAGCCGGTTTCGGCGCTTGACGTCTCTGTCCAGGCGCAGATCCTGAACCTTCTGAAGGACCTGCAGAAGGAACTGGGCCTGACCTACCTGTTCATATCCCACAATTTGGCGGTGGTGGACTACATGGCGGACCGCATCGCGGTGATGTGCGGCGGGCGTATCGTCGAGCTTGCGCCGCGCGAAATTCTGCTCAGGAAACCGATCCACCCCTACACGCGCTCACTGCTTGCCGCGGTACCCTTCCCCGATCTCGACCGGCCGATGGATTTCAAGACGCTGAAGCTCGGCGGCGCTTCCGACACCAGCGCATGGGGACCGCAATTCCGCGAAGAAGGCGACGAGGATGTCCTGGCGCCGCTCGATCTTGGCGGCGGCCACCTCGTGCTGGCCCGACGTTCGGCCGATGTCAGCGAGTTACGCCATTGATCAGCCGTCGCACCGTCCTTGGCCTGATGGCTTCGGCACTCCTGCCGGGCACGTCGCGCGCTGGCGACCTGGAGCCGGAATTTCTTCGGCCGCAGCTGACAGCCAGGGCGCTGCCGGCACTCACCGAGCGCCTGCCCAAGAGCCCGCGCGCCTTGAATCTCGCCACGATGGGCCGGCAGCCGGGCCAATATGGCGGCACGCTGCGTACGATCATCGGCAGCCAAAAAGATATCCGGATGATGACGATCTACGGGTATTCTCGCCTGGTCGGTTATGACGAAAAGCTCAACATGCAACCCGACATTCTCGAACGTTTCGACGTAGCGGATGATCGCGTCTTCACCTTCAAGATACGGGAAGGGCACAAATGGTCTGACGGCAGCCTGCTGACGCCGGAGGATTTTCGCTATTGTTGGGAAGATGTCTGGCTGAACGACGAGCTTTCGCAAGGCGGGCTCGCCCCGACCCTGCTGGCGGACGGCAAGCCGCCACGCTTCGAGATCGTCGATCCGTTGACGGTGCGCTATAGTTGGGATGCGCCTAATCCAGACTTCCTGCCCAAGCTCGCTGCCGCTTCGCCGCTATCGCTTGTCCTGCCGGCCGCCTATCTCAAGCAATTCCACAAGAAATATCAGGATCCATTCCGGCTCGCCGGCCTGATGAAGGAGAACCGGACCCAGAAATGGACGCTCCTGCATATCCGTATGTCGCGGCAGTATCGCCCGGAGAACCCGGAACTGCCGACGCTCGACCCCTGGCAGAACCGGACCAAGCCGCCGGCCGAGCAATTCATCTTCGAGCGCAACCCGTTCTTTCATCGAGTAGACGAGAACGGCCGGCAACTGCCCTATGTTGACCGGATCATCATGAATGTCAGCTCATCGGCGATCATCTCCGCCAAGACCGGGGCGGGCGAGAGCGATCTTCAATGCATGGGAATTGACTTCAGCGATTACTCCTTCCTGAAGGACGCGGAAAAGCGCTATCCGGTGAAGATGCACCTGTGGAAACGCACACAGGGTTCTCGGCTGGCGCTGCTGCCGAATCTGAATTGCGCCGACCAGGTGTGGCGTGGCCTTCTGCGTGACGTGCGCGTGCGCCGCGCACTTTCGCTCGCCGTGGACAGGCGCGAGATCAATATGGCCGTGTTCTACGGATTGGCGCAGGAAAGCGCCGATACGGTCTTGTCCGAGAGCCCGCTCTACCGGCCGGAATTCGCTAAAGCTTGGGTTGCCCATGATCCCGACCAGGCCAACGCGCTGCTCGACGAGGTCGGGCTTCTGGCACGTGACGATGACGGTCTGCGGATACTTCCCGATGGACGCTCTGCCCAGATCATCGTGGAAACCGCCGGCGAAAGCACGCTGGAAACCGACGCGCTCGAACTCATCACCGATCACTGGCGAAAGATCGGCATCGCCCTGTTCATCCGGACTTCGCAGCGCGACATCTTCCGCAGCCGCGCGCTTGGCGGCCAGATCATGATGTCGATGTGGTCGGGCATCGACAATGGCGTGCCGACCGCCGACATGAACCCGAGTCAGTTGGCCCCCACCATCGACGATCAGCTGCAATGGCCGCTCTGGGGTGCTCACTACTTGTCTCATGGCAAGATGGGCGAGGCGCCCGATCTTCCTGCAGTGATCGAGTTAATGGTTTTGCTCAAGCGCTGGAACGCATCGACCGAAGCGACAGAGCGCGCCGAAATCTGGAATTCGATGCTGTCGATCTACACCGATCAGGTGTTTTCGATCGGGACCGTGAACGGAACGCATCAGCCGATTCTGGTGTCCTCACGGCTGCGCAATCTGCCTGACAAGGCGCTCTTCGGCTACGATCCGACCGCCTATTTCGGTGTCTACATGCCGGATACATTCTGGCTTGGAGAGTCCTGAGCGTGCTTCGATATATTGTCTGGCGCATTACTGTGATGGTTCCAACGCTGCTGGTGATATCAGCGCTGGTGTTCACGATCATCGAACTTCCCCCCGGCGACTATTTCGACAGCTATGTCGCCGAGCTTCGGGCACAGGGCGAAGGGGTGGATTCCGATCGCATCGAGATGATGCGCAAGGAATATGGTTTCGACAAGCCTCCGATCATTCGCTACTTCTATTGGGTCGGCGGGATGCTGCACGGCGATTTCGGCTATTCCTTCGAGTATGAGTTGCCGGTTCGCGACGTCGTCGGGGACCGAATGTGGCTGACTGTGCTGGTTTCCTTCGTCACGATCATCTTCACTTGGCTCATCGCCTTTCCGATCGGCATGTACTCCGCGACGCATCAATACAGTTGGGGCGATTACGGCCTGACCTTTTTTGGCCTCCTGGGCCTTGCCATTCCGAACTTCATGCTGGCGCTGATCCTGATGTATTTCGCCAACATCTGGTTCGGCACGTCCATCGGCCATCTCATGGACCCGCAATATCTCAGCGAGCCGATGAGCTGGGCCAAGGCGAAGTCGATACTCTCCCATCTCTGGATCCCGGTCTTGATCATCGGCACCGGCGGCACGGCAAGCATGATCCGGCGGCTGCGCGCCAATCTGCTGGATGAGCTACACAAGCAATATGTGGTGACCGCGCGCGCCAAAGGTCTTCATCCGTTCAGGGCGCTGATCAAATATCCGCTGCGCATGGCGCTCAATTTCTTCATTTCCGACATCGGCTCCATCCTGCCGGCCATCATCTCCGGCGCCGAAATCACCGCCATCGTGCTGTCTTTGGAAACGACCGGGCCGATGCTGATCAAGGCGTTGCAAAGCCAGGACATGTATCTGGCGGGGTCGTTCCTGATGTTCCTCGCCTTCCTGACAGTCATCGGGGTCCTGATTTCCGACCTGGCGCTGGCGCTGCTGGATCCACGAATTCGTTTGCAGGGCGGCAGCACCAAATGAAGACGGATTCGCCGCTCCCCGCTCCAGGTGCTCCACTAGAACACTATGTTTCCAGCGCGCCCTTTGACCTGCAGTCGGTTGAGGCGATGACGGTGGAGCAGTCGAAGGTCTTTCAGGCGTCGCAGTTGCGGCTGATGTGGTGGAAATTCCGCATGCACCGGCTTGCCCTTGTATCCGGCATATTCCTGGTAGTGCTTTATTTCGGGATACTTATCTGCGAGTTCCTGGCGCCCTACAATCTGCACACACGCAACATGGACTACATCTATTCGCCGCCGCAGCAGGTGCACCTGTTCCACAACGGCCAGTTCGTCGGGCCGTTCGTCTATGGCCGCCAGATGACGCTGGACATGGACACGCTCAAGCGGAACTACATCGACAACCAGGACGATGTTCAGCGGCTCCGTTTCTTCTGCAAGGGCGATAGGTACCGGTTCTGGGGCCTGCTCGAAGGGAACAGGCATTTTGTCTGTCCTGCCGAAAACGGCCAGCTCTTCCTGGCCGGCACCGACAGGCTGGGGCGCGACGTGCTCTCGCGCATGATCTATGGCGCACGCATTTCGCTGACAATCGGCCTCGTCGGAATCAGTTTCAGCTTCCTGCTCGGCATCATCATCGGCGGACTGGCCGGTTATCACGGCGGCATCTTCGACTTGATCGTTCAACGGATAATCGAAGTTCTGCAATCGATTCCCAGCATTCCGCTATGGTTGGCCCTGGCGGCGATCATGCCGATAACCTGGAGTCCGATCCTGATCTATTTCGGCATCACCGTCATCCTCGGAGTGCTCGACTGGACCGGACTGGCGCGGGCCGTGCGTTCAAAGCTTCTGGCCTTGCGCGAGGAAGATTACGTTCTCGCCGCGCAGTTGATGGGCGCCGGAAGCAGCCGCATCATTAGGCGGCATCTCATTCCCGGCTTCATGTCGCATCTGATCGCGACGGCGACGCTCTCCATACCCGGCATGATCCTGGGCGAGACGGCGCTGAGCTTCCTCGGGCTCGGCCTGAGGGCGCCGATAACCAGCTGGGGCATCCTGCTCACCGAGGCGCGCAGCGTCAGCGTGATCGCGTTCTATCCATGGCTTCTCCTGCCGATGCTCCCCGTCATTCTCGTCATCATGGCGTTTAACTTCCTCGGTGACGGCTTGCGGGACGCCGCAGATCCCTACAAGTGAGGTCGTTATTTTGCCGCGCGCCGTGCCGCCTATTCCATCCGGTATGATCCTTGCCGGCTGCCTGTACGGTTGTTGCAGTGTTCATCGCCCACCTCTATATGTGCCGAGACGTGATCGAGTTTAGCACTACGCCTTCGGGATTCACCCGTGAACAGTTCTTGTCGGCGGCATTGACGATCTCTTGAGCTGGTTCAGGACACACAAAAGCATATGAGTCGCCTCGAGAATTTCATCAGCAGGATGACCGCACAGCGCGACATTCTCGACCAAGTCTGCGTCGAGGTGGCGAAGATGGAGGGGCTTGTACTCGAGCTCGGCCTCGGCAACGGTCGGACGTTCCACCATCTGCGCGAGCGCCTGCCCGGGCGCCGGATCGTGGTGTTCGACCGCGAAGTCGGCGCACATGCCAGCTCAATTCCCGAAGCCGAAAACCTCGTGCTCGGCGAAATTCGCGAGACGGCCCGCAAGTTCATTGGCATCGAAGCCGCCCTTGTTCATGCCGACATCGGCACCGGCTATGACGATCGGGATGCAGTGACTGCTACCTGGCTTCCCGATCTGATTGCGAGCCTTCTCCGCGTCGGCGGCTTTGCGGTCAGTGGCACGCCGCTCGATCACCCGCTGCTGCAACGCCTCCCGGCGCCGACTTCAGAGCCCGCCGATCGTTATTTCCTCTGCAAGCGCGTGTGAGCGGCCGAGAGCGCCTCATCTTTTCACGCAAACGCTGCTCTACCGCAATTCCAAGGGAAAGTGCTACGCGCTTTTCCCGAAAAAACGTTTACACTTCCCTGGAATTGCTCTGGACGGCCCAATTGCTCAGGGGATTGTATACACCGCTATCTCCCGCTCGATGCCGCGCAGCGAGACCTCGTGAGGCACGGGCGTCAGAGCGTTCCTGCGCAACAGATCGGCGGTGAGATTGTCGTCGACCACCGCGCGGGTGGCGAAGATAGCCTGTGCGTTGGCCAGGTTCTGGACCCGTGAAGCAATGTTGACCGTCTGGCCGAAATAGTCCTGTCGCTCGTTCATGGACACGGCGATGCAGGGGCCGGCATGCACACCGATCTTGAGCAGCAGATCCTCGCGCCCGCTTCTGTCATTAAGCGCACGCATGGCATCACGCATCCTGAGGGCCGCAGCCATCGCGCGATCAGGCGTCGCGAATGTCGCCATCACCGCATCACCGATGGTCTTCACCACCGCGCCTGCCTCCGCCGCGACGATCTCGTGCAGAACTTGGAAATGCACGCGCACGAGATCGAAGGCTGAAAGGTCGCCCACCCGCTCGTAAAGCGCGGTCGATCCGCGCAGGTCGGTGAACAGGAAGGTGAGGCTGGTGATCTTCAGGCGCTGGTTGATGTCGAGCGTATCCGTACGATAGAGGTCGCGGAATGTCTGGTTGGTGAGCAGGCGCTTGGCGGTCAGAAAAGGCCGGCGTTTGCCCAGGAGATTATGCAATGCCTCGCCGGCGATGAAGACTGCCGGCAGCACCCGGGTGTCGGTCCTGTTTTCCAGCGAAATACGCAGCGGACCGGGTTGCATTTCCAGTGTCTGGTTCTGGACATGGTCGCGATCGAAAGCCAACGACAGGCTTCGCCGCTCTTTTGTTGGTTCGCCCTTCGCGTCGATGAACTGCGCTGAATGGGTAACCGGCTCGAAGACGATGATGAATTCGGACGGAAGCTGTATGGGCAGAACGGCCTTTTCACCCGGCGCCAGCTCGATATCCGCCAGCGAGAACGCTTCTATGTTTTTCGCCAGATCCTCTTCCGGCAGATCGACGCCGGATCCCCAGTAGATCTGGCGAAAATATTCCACCAACGGCAGTTCGTGTGGATTGTGGGCGGCAATCCTGCGCACGCGGGAACTCACGGTGAATGTCACCTCGACCATTTCATCGAGGGTCGGCGAATAGCCTTCGGAACATAGCGCGCAGGTGTATTCGTCCCTCTGCAGGGTTTTCAGCGTAGCGTTGGTGTCGAGCACGCCGCCACAGCCGGGGCACAGAACATTCCAGGAAATATCGAAGATGGCCACCCGCGCCGCATGGAGGAAGGCGCTTATGGCGCGTTCCTCGTCGAGGCCATGCTTGCTGGCGAAAGCCGGCACATTGATGCGGCAAAGTTCATGATCCTTGCCTTCCGCGATGGTCCGCCGAATCGCGTCGATTGCCTGGGGATCGACATCGGTCGATTGCCCCAAAAGCGAGAACAGATCCTGAGTTTCGGTCATCGTGCAGGCTCCGGAAAATGCGCCCCCGAGGTGGGTTGGCCGGAACCGGTCTTCGTTCCGAGCGCTCCATCTTACTTCGAAACGGAGCGTACAGCCATTCGAATGGAAAAGCCCGCCGACGTGTCAATTCCGTCGGGATTTTCACCGATCACAAGCGGCGCTATGGTGGGTCCATGGAGTATTCATCTTTGGGACTTTCTCCCGCGCCGACACCCGACAACCCGCCATTTCCCGCGGCCTTGCGGCTTTCTCTGCGGGGGTCATCATCGTCCGGATCGTCGGCGCCGGCCTTTTTTCGCGCCTGCGCTGGTCAAGCCGCGCTGGCCCTGGGCCGTCACGCCGTTCAACGCCCGCTTCCTCGGCGGCTTCTACACCGCCGAAATGGTCGTCATGGCGGCGCTGCTGGTCTGGAATCGCTGGTCGCCAGGCAGGCTCGTGCTTGTCATGGCCTTCATCTTCACCGTCATCGTTTCGGCGGCTTCGTTCATCAATCTCGGCTACTTCAACTTCGAGCGGAAAGCGCCCTGGCTCTGGTTTTTGGTCTATCTTGCTTCGGTCGCGGTATCCGGGCTGTTCTTGTGGCGGGCCAGGGCTCGTCCTTCCGCAAAGGGCGTGACCTTAAACTCTGCATGGCGGGGCTACATGTCGATGGAAATGGCGATCCTCGGGCTCTATGGCGTCGGTCTGCTGCTGTTTCCCCTGACATTCGGCGGCTTCTGGCCATGGCGACACCGCGATGCACCGGATCGACTGGACGGCGACGGGGACATTGTGCTGGCTCGCCCTCTACGCCGTCTCCCGGTACTTCAGCGCGCAATCGGCATCATAGGATGCGGAGATGGCTGGATTTTCAGGTGACGTCCGGTGCATCGTGCCGGGCCGATTGCCTTCGCCGGGAAAGCCATGACCAGCACGACCTCGCCATTCCCAGAGAAAATCCAGCCGCAGCTCCGGGCCATTCGGCCAAGCGATGCGGAGGCGCTTTGCGCCATCTTCAACATGCCGGGCTTCCGCTGGGGCACGCTCAGGATGCCATTCGAGATGGTGGAGCAGGTAGAACGGCGTATCGCCAAGTCCGGCCAGGAAACCACCTGGATCGTTGCCGAGCTGGACGGCAAGGTCGTCGGCCATGGCAGCCTGGTCGTGCAGGGTTCGCCGCGCCGTTCGCATATCGGCGAGATCAATATCGGCCTTGACGATGGCTTTGTCGGCAAGGGTATCGGCTCTGCCATACTTGGCGCGCTGCTTGACGTGGCCGACAACTGGCGCGCCCTAAAGCGAGTCGAATTGACCGTCTATGCCGACAATGAACCGGCCATCCGCCTCTACACAAGCCACGGCTTCGAGGTCGAAGGCCGGCATGTGAAGGCCGGCTTTACCGAAGGGCGGTACCACGACCTCCTGAGCATGGCCCGGCTGCGGTTTTGATGACCACGGTCTTTGATCCAACCCTTAAGCCCCCGGTGGAACTTCTGGCAGTGCTGTCACGGCTCTGTCCGGAAGTCGTGCGTGACATCGAGCAGAACTGGAATGCACCGGTTTCCGAATACGCCCGCCATCTGTGGCGGCCGGTAGCAAGGCCTGCATCGGGTCCGGCGATCGCTGCCCGCTCGATCCTGCTTGATATCCTGCATCAGCGCCTTGGTTTGATCATGCAGCCTGAAGAGGTCGGCAAGGCCCTCCAAGAATTCGACCACAGACCCGTGATTCAGTCCGGCCTGCACTGCCTGCTTCTGATGGACCGGATCACCTTCGATGCCCTCCTGTTTGCCTGGCTCGGCGCGGTCGAAAACGGGCTGTCGGCCTTCGTCGGCTTCATGGGAACGACGATGACCATGGAGACAGTTGGCCGGGAGGGGCCGGGATGGCTCGATGTCGGCGACGACAAGGTCAACCTGTTTGGCATGGGGCGCCACAAACTGTGCCGCAAAAGCGCCTGCGCGGCCGGTCCCGTCACCCTCAACAAACGTGCGCTCGAAGCGGTGGGCGACGAAACGGATGCCAGCCGCTGGCTGGGCACACTGCTCGCCAGCCAGGACAAGGTGTTTGGAACCGCCGCCGATGCACTGACAGCGCTCAACGAGGATCTGGTCGCCGATTGGGATCGTTCCGGCATGGCTCGGCCGGTGTTCATCGATGACCGGCTCGCGGCTTCCGTCGTGGCGCGGCATCTGGACCATGACGGCAGCCTTCTTTCCAAGCTGCTCCTTGAGCCCGCAAGGCGTCAGCGTCTCGAACGTACCCTGCAAGAGACCGAATCGGGCCCATTTGGCAGATTCCTGCCCAATGCCACGGCCTACTTCTGGGGCATTCGCGAGGAGCGCGTGCGCAAGCTTGTTCTCGATAACGGGCACCTGATCGAGCCTGAAAGGCAGAATGGTCTTTCCATCCCGTTCGAGAGGGCGCATCTCAAGCAGGCGCTGCTGGACGGCGTGCTGCTGCCGAACTTGTTCCTGACATTCCTCGTTCTTGCCATATTGCCGCGTGTACGAGTTGTGGGCGGCCTGAGACAGATTGGCTATGTAGCGCTCTTCCACTCGATCCTGCTGGCTGCGCTGGATGAAGATGCGCCGGAAGAGCGCGATCTGGCTGCGGAGCTGCAGGTCCGGGAAAATGCCTGGGGCATGCAGGTCATCGATGAAAAGAGCTCGGTCCGCGAGCAGCTTGCCGGCCTGCCGGCAGGGGCGCTCTTCCCGGACCTGCTTCGGCAATATCGCTTGCGGACATTTGCCGAGATGACCGAAGACCTGAAACTGGTTCGCGAAAACGCCCGATGGCGAAAGATCGGCCGGGCCTTTAGCATCTGATCCGGCCGCATGCCCTCATTTGTCATTGCACTATTCCGCCTTGCGGAGCCCGTCGATCATGAGTTCGAAATCGGCAGGGTGTCTTGTAAGGCAAGACTTTGCGACGGTATTCCAGCGAATAGTCAGGATTGACGCGAGCAGTTCCTGCCATGCCGCCCGCGCGTGCCGAGATCGCTGACCGAGAGGTCGAGCCTCGCCTTGACCTAGCGATAGGCGTCCTCGGACAGGCAGATAGCGCCGGGCGCCGCGACGCCCTCCAGACGCGAGGCGAATCTTCGTCCGCGCTGGCGACCGGCTGTATCCAACCACATCTGCAGCTCGGATTGCGACTAGTCTGCGATTCTCGCTTAAGGTCCGTCTCCTCATCTCCATAGCAGGAAGACGGAGGGGCGAAGAGAGAACTTCGCAACGACGGCCAAGCAGCCGTCCGAATCGGCAACGCTCCGCCACCGGACCCACGGATGCCCATTTGCGCTGCCGCTTGCCGGTTGACGGCTATCGGTTCATCATTGTGAATACCCTGGCCGTGAAGGGCGTGGCGAGATCACGAGTCATGGCCCCAAGAGCCGGATGATTGCAGGCCGAATCGACCTGAAATCTGAATCCATCTCTAGGTCAAAGAGACAGAGCATGATGTGGTCCGAAAATCGCTTCAAACTTTTCGGCATCATGCTCGGGTGAGGTTTCCATGGACTGCTCGGGCTGCGGTTTCGAGATTGAGGGCGGTTACGCCTTCTGTCCGAAGTGTGGCAGGCGCCAGCCTGTGCCATGCGCCAGCTGCGGCTACCCCTGCGCACCTGATTTCGAGTTCTGTCCGAAATGTGGGGCACGCCTTGGTGCGTCCGCAAAAGCCGCCGAACGGCCTGTTCCGGAACCAAGCGCGACCATCGTGCCGCCTTCTCGAATCCCGTCGCTGCCTCCGAACATCGAAAGCTATGGGCTGCATCCCGTCTCTGACGCCGATCGCCGGACGGTAACGGTCCTGTTCGCCGACCTTTGCGGCTTCACGACACTCAGCGAACAGCTCGACCCCGAGGTGATGCAAGCTCTGCAGAACGCGCTGTTCAAGGAATTGACGGCGGCCGTGCGAAACTTTGGCGGTTTCGTAGACAAATTCATCGGCGATGCGCTGCTCGCTTTGTTCGGTGCGCCGGTGGCGTATGAAGACGATCCGGAACGTGCGCTTCGCGCCGCTCTCGACATGATTGCCCGGACGGCGCGGCTCGGTGAAAGCACCCCCCACTCCGGCTCGCCTCTGTTACTCCACATCGGCATAAACACCGGTCCGGTTGTTACTGGCGGATTGGGCATCGGCACCGCCAAATCCTATTCGGTGACCGGCGACACCGTGAATACGGCGCAGCGCCTGCAATCTCTGGCCGCACCGGGTGAGGTGCTGGTAGGCGAACTCACTCACAGGCTGACCCGGCATGCCTTCTCTTACGAGTCGCTGGGCGATGTCGTGCTTCGCGGCAAGGCCGGCAGCGTGCTCGTCCATCGACTGGATGCACCGCTTGCGGCCCCGCGTGCAGCACGTGGGCTGGAGGCGCTCGGCCTCAGCGCGCCGATGATAGGTCGCGGTGCGGAGCTTCATAGAATGTTGGCGAGCCTTGACCAAGCGTGCGGCGGCTCGGCCCAACTTGTCCGCCTCGTCGGAGAGGCCGGTATCGGGAAGTCGCGGCTCGTGAAGGAGTTCGTCGCCCGCGTCGGCGACGAGGATCGTTTTCGCAACGTCGCCGTGCGGCAGGCCGCGTGCTCACCGCTGGGCGAACAATCATTTGGCGCCTTGGACGCAGTTGTGCGCAGCGCTGCGGGGATGATGCAGAACGACAATGGGGATGAAATAAGGGGGAAGCTCGCAGCCTTGCTTACCGATCTCGGCCTGCAGGGCGAGGAGGCGAAGCGACTGATGCCTTTGCTTTACCATGTGCTTGGCCTTGGCGACCCCGATGCCACCTTGCAGCATATCGAACCCGAGCAGCTGCGGCGGCAAATTCTTTACGCAGTCCGCACAATCATCGAACGGCGGCTTGCGTTGTCGCCGCTGTTGATTGTCGTGGAAGACCTGCACTGGGCCGACGCCGTGTCAATTGAGGCACTGCGTTTCGTGATGGACAGGTTGGAACGCACACGGTTGATGTTGCTGGTCACGCATCGTCCAGCGCTGGACAACGACCAACTCGATTCAAATCGGGTCAGTCACACGGCGCTCAGGCTTTCGCCGCTCAACAATGATGACGGACGCAGTCTGCTGGCGGCGCTTTTCGGCGAGAGCTGGGTAAGCTCCGCAGGAGGGCTTCTCGGCCAGATCCTCGAGCGCGCGGGCGGCAACCCGCTTTTTTTAGAGGAGATCGTTCGCGGCCTTATCGATCGCGGTGTATTGATGCGAGAGGGCCAGCGATGGCGGACTGTGGCAGGCGAAGTCGCAACCGGCATTCCCGCCACGATCCAGGCAATGTTGCTTGCTCGGGTCGACCGGTTGCCCCAAGAGTTGCGCCGGTTGGCCCAGGAAGCCGCGGTAATCGGCCCGCGCTTCGATGCCCCCCTTCTGAAAACCGTTACATCCGACCCCGGCCGGCTAGAAGCCGGCTGCGAACTGCTTTGCGATGCGGAAATCATCGAGGAAGTTGCCGGATCTGGCTCGGGCTCGTCGCAAAGCTACCGCTTTACTCAAACATTGCTGCAGGACGTGATCTACCAGAATCTGCTCGTGCAACGCCGGACCGACATTCACGGGCGGGTCGGTGCTGCCTTGGAGCAACTGTGCGGCGACAGGCCGGAACGGCTCGAGGATTTGGCCGTGCTCGGTCATCATTTCGCACAGAGCGCCGAGCGGGAGAGGGGCGCGCATTACCTGCAGGCGGCGGGTGATCGCGCCCGCATGATATACGCCAACGACGACGCCCTTCGTTTCTATGAGCGAGCACTGACTGCGGTGGGTGCGATCGGGCAAACACCGCTCAAACTGGCAATTGCAGAGCGCATTGCCGATCTGAGCGGCCCGGCAGGCCGCCGCCAAGTCGCGCACCACCACTACGAGGCGGTGTTGCTGGCATACCGCGAGTCGGCGGATCGTGTCGCTTCGGCGCGAGTTTTGCGTAAGGTCGGTCGGCTGCTCTGGGACGTCGGCAAGCGGGACAACGCAGAATCCCGCTATGCTGAAGCGGCAGCGCTCCTCGATGGAGCGGATGCCCCGATCGAGCAGGCGCATCTCTGGCAAGAACGTGGCCGACAGGCGTTCCGGAGCGGAGATCACTCCCTCGCGACAAAATGGGCGGACGCGGCGCTGGATTGTGTACGCACTTTGACGACGGAGCATGTTTCCGACGTAGGACGCGATGCCACTCTTGTGACCGCCGAGGCACTTAATACCAAGGCTGTTGCGCTGGCTCGCCTCGGACGAAACCGTGAAGCCGTTGGCCAGGTCGAGCGCAGCATTGAATTGGCCGAAGCCGCCGGTCTGCTGGGTGCGGCCTGCCGCGGCTACACCAATCTCGGCGTGCTTTACACGACTATCGATCCGGCAAAGGCGATGGAGGTCTGTCGGCGCGGTCTGGACGTGGCGCGCCATATTGTTGATCTGGGTTTCCAGGCCCGCCTCCTCGCCAATCTGGCGGTCGCTTGTTGTACTTTCACGGATCGCTGTCCAACGGAGGGCGTGCCTGCCGCCGAGAAGGCTATCGAGATCGACCGGGCGCTCGACCAGCGCGAGCACCTGCCGGTGCCGTTGATCGTGCTTGGGCAGATCCACCAGTGCAACGGTCGTCCGGAACTGGCGGTTGGCCTGTTCCACGAAGCACTGGACGTCGCCCGCGAAATGGGCGAGCCCCAACTGCTCTTTCCGTGTTATGATGGTCTCGCAACGCTTAATCTGGACCTCGACAATCTGGCCGAGGCCGAACGCTACTTTTCCCTGGCGCAGGGTATATGCGCCCAGCACGGGCTCGACCCGGAAGCGCTTGTGGTGCTGCCTTTTCTCGACTAGCCGGGGTTAGGGTTGGAAATGTCCGCGCCTAGTGACTTGGTACCGCTTCAACCGGGCGACCGTGCGCCGAACCTGGTGCTTGACGCCATTACCCAGGAAGGCAAGATCGCGCTCGACGACTTTCGCGGGCAAAAACCAGTGCTGGTCGGCCTGTTTCGAGGTCTGCATTGTGCCTTCTGCCGGCGCCACATCGCCGCCCAGGCGCGGCTTGATCCGGAGCTGCGCGAAAGGGGCGTAGAGAGCCTGACGGTGGTCAACACGCCGATCGAACGGGCGCGTCTCTATTTCCGCTACCACCCGATGCCGAACCTGCTTGCGGCCTCCGACCCGGAACGCGCTTCACATCGTGCTTTTGGACTACCCAATCTCGAATTCACCCAAAACGAGACGAACTGGCCGTACAAGGTCTCGATGGCAGCAGCAAAGGATATGCGGGTCGACATACCAGGCGAGTTGCCCGGTCCCATGGATCCTTTTGCAGCGAGCGAAATCCTCGATAGGAAGCACCCTTACGAAGTGACCGAAGCCGACGAACAGATGATCGCAACAGGACACGGACAATTGGTCGGTCAATTCCTGCTGGACAGGCAGGGAATTGTCCGCTGGAGTTTCACGGAGGTTCCGGAGGGGGGGCGATACATGTTTGGGGCGCCCAACCCGAAGGAACTGATGTCAGCTGTGTCGCAAGTCGCCCAATGAGGTCCCGTTGGGTCAAATCTTCACGTTAATAATTTGCGGCTTGAGATGCAGTGCGCTCCAGCGTCGGCAAGCGACAATCAGGCTGGGAGCCGCCACATTCGTACGCGACCTGCACCACGCAATTCCGTTTCCTCGAGTGGATCGCAAGCAAATTTTGGTCCCAGCAGTTGGCGCGTTGCATCGGAGATACGGATTTCACCGGGCTCCGCGGACGTTTGAATACGTGAGGCGAGATTAACGGTCTCGCCCCACAGATCATAGGCGAACCGCCTTTTGCCTATGACGCCAGCGACGATCGGTCCCGAGTGAATTCCAATTCTCAGCCTTATCGGTTCTCCTGCGAAGAGTTCGCGCTTGACCGCCTTGCGCAGTTCAACTGCATAGTGCGTGAGGGCTCGTGCATGATCGGATCGCGCAGTGGGCAGGCCAGCGACCACCATGACACAATCGCCGATAGTCTTGATCTTTTCGCAGCCGTGTCGTTCCGAGAGCCTATCCGCCGCCTTGAAGAAGTAATTCAAGATAGCGAGCGTCGTCACCGCTCCGACGCTGCGCGCTCTTTCGGTAAAGCCGACGATGTCGGCAAAAAGCACACTCACCTCCGCGTGGTTGTCGGCAATTTTCTTTTGCGCTTTCAACCGCTCCGCGATCGACGCCGGAAGAATGTTTAGGAGCAGGGTTTCGGCGCGCAGATATTCACGCGCCAATCCCTCCTGGCTCTTCCTCAACGCCTCATTGGCCGATTGTAACTTCTCGTTGAGGTGGCGCTCCCTCTCTTGCAGAAGCGTCATTTCATAAGCCTTCTGTTGAAGCCGTTGCTTGTTGTCGCGTTCGGCAGTCGCATCAAGAAAGAGCAGCCACACGCGGTCATCATCAGCAAAAAAATGAAGGTCCGCGACACGCCCGCTGGGCAGTTCGACCATAGGCATATGAAATGGAAGCTCCGGGCAAGGCAGCAAACCTTCCATGAATTCAAGCTGATCGGCAACAGGCTTACCGATGCGAAGGGATGAGAGCCCGTAATGTTCAACGTTACCGCCCTTCGCCGCTGTCCGCAGCTGGGCGTCAATTTTCACATACGCAATAGCACGCTCGTTGTAGAAGAAATCGTAAATCCAGTTTCCGATCTCTCTTGGCAATCTTTGCATGGTCTATTTGGTGACCATCGAAGCAAGTCTAAGAAACGCGTCATCGACATGCTCACCCGAGAGCGCACTTGTTAGATAGACTTGCCATCCCCGTTGCCTCAGTTCCTCAATTTCTCTATCCGGTATTACCCACCGATCGGCCAGATCTGATTTGTTGAAAAGCAATACGAACGGCATAGCACCGAATTCAGCCTCGACCCGCTCGCGCAGCGTGAGCGCGGCGGTAAGGGTAGCGGCGCGGGTTCCATCGACGACAAGCACGAGCCCCGTTGCGCCTCGCACATGGCTAACCCGGAACGAGCCGATATCATCTTCGCCGGCCAAATCCCATAAAATCAGATCCACTGTTTTGTCCGGGAGTTCGACACTCTTTTTGTCGATTTTCACTCCCACCGTGGTCAAGTAGGTTTCTGAAAAGATGCTTTTCACAAACCTGCGGACCAAGCTCGTCTTTCCGACAGAGAACCCCCCCAGCATACAGATCTTTTTTTGCAACATCTTGGGCTCCGCCCTAGTCCAGGTTTACCGTAACCGAAACCCGGCGATTGGTGGAGCTACCAGCTTGACTATTTTCAGGCACCGCCGGTTCAAAGGTACCCGCACCCCGAACCAGCAGCAGTTCCGGAGCGACGCCGCGCTTGTTGAGAAGCGCACGAACTGTCTCGGCGCGGGCGGCGCTGATCGATGCGTTAGCCGTCTCACGGCCCGTGGTGTCCGAATGGCCGGTCAACATGAACCGCGCAGTTACGCCTGACTTGCGGGCATTTTGGGCGAATTCCTTTATTTGATCCGCCAATCTCTCGAGAACCGGCGTCTGCTCTGGTCCAGGCACAACTTTGCCGGAAGAGAAGAAAATGTCGGTCATCTGGATGGCCTCTCTCAAATGATTGAGCTCTGCAAGGTCCAGCTCACGCAGCTGCGAGACATCCAGAACCACTCCGTCCGCCGAAAGTTGTTCAGCGGCGGCCTGCGCCCGGTTGATCCAAGCGGCAGGAGCCTCGCCCACGACAACGATGCGACCCTGGATGATCGAAAGTCGGACCGATTTCGGCGGGGTCAGCGACGCCGTCAGCCGCTTCACCACAAACTTCGGATCAAGGCTCTGATAGAATTGCCACTGTGAATGAACGCGGGCAGGATCAACCTCCGTTCCGGACAGCAGAGCTTGCGGGTCGGCGGCAAGCGGGTCTCGCAGGCCGGAAATATAGAAATGTCCACCCCTGGCCGATTGTTGGGCGACAATAATTCCCGGTTGGGCCTCAAGTCGCGACACATAATACTGCCAGTGCTCCGCCGCGCGTGCATCGGGGCTCACATCACGAACCTTGGAAATGTCGAATTCCGGTCCGCCTGCCGAAAGCTGTCGGGCCGCTGCGCGCGCCCGATCTATCCAGGTGTCGGGAGCCTCGCCCTCGGCAATGATGCGATTATTGACGATCGAAAGTCGTACTGTATCTGGTGGATACAGCGACGCCGTCAGCCGTTTCAACACGAACTCCGGCTCAAGGCTCTGATAGAATTGCCATTGTGAATGAACCCGGGCGGGATCGACCTGCGTTCCAGACAACAGCGACTGCGGGTCGTCGGCAAGCGGGTCTCTCAGGCCGGCAATATAGAATCGGCCATCGCGTATTTTTTGTTGTGCAACGATGATGCCCGGCTGGGCCTCCAGTCGCGACACGTAGGCCTGCCAGCGCTTCGCCTCGAGTACTTCGGGGCTTACGTCACGAACCTTGGAGATGTCGAATTCCGGTCCGCCTGCCGAAAGCTGTCGGGCCGCCGCGCGCGCCCGATCTATCCAGGTGTCGGGAGCCTCACCCTCGGCAACGATGCGCTCATTGTCGATTGATAGTCGTACTGAATCCGGCGGAGCCAGCGACGCCTTCAGCCGCTTCAGCACGAACTCCGGTTCAAGGCTCTGATAGAATTGCCACTGCGAATGAACCCGGGCGGGATCGACCTGCGTTCCAGACAACAGGGACTGTGGGTCGGCGGCAAGCGGGTCTCTCAGGCCGGCAATATAGAATTGGCCGTCGCGCGCCTGTTGTTCGGCAACGATGATGCCTGGCTGGGCCTCCAGTCGCGACACGTAGGCCTGCCAGCGCGACACATAAGCCTGCCAGCGCTGCCCGGATTGCCAGGAAAGAAAGAACCAACCGCCTGCCAGAAGCAAAAACAGCAGGGCCACGGCCGCCACCAGCCACGGAAATCCCTCGTTTGATTCCTCCTGCTTCTGCTCGACGCAGGTCCGCAATTGCGCCTCTACGCCGGCCAACTGCGAACTGTCGCCGTCAAACTCAACTAAAGCCTGTGAGCATTCCTCATGGATGCGAAGCAATACATCGCGAGCTATTTCATGCAATTCCTCTGGCGGATTTCCCCGGATCACGGAAACCAGGGTCGCAAACGGTCCAACTTCCGACCAGAGACGAAGGTCGCCAAAACGGATAGTGTCCAGGCCGCTCTGCTCTCTCTCGTTAAACGAATCTTTCACAAAATCTTGAATTGCACTAAGCATTGACGAAATCAGCTGGGGATCTTCGCTCGTCGCATTGTCGGCAGCTACATGCGCGATCAAAAGCCCGGAATTACGATTAATGAGAAAGGCATGCTCTACACGATAGATTAGAGAATGCTTTAGAACAACTTCCGAGAAGCTCGCACCTGTCCTCCAAGCTTCAAATCTCCACTTGAGCCCGTGCCAGGTAAATATATGTCTTAAAGTTTCATTCAGTGACTGAAATGTCTGGTCGATCTTTTCCCCGATCGACTTGCGGATTGCCGGCAGAAACACCGGGTATAATATATCCGTCAGCGTGCGCGGGCTCTTCTGGATTGACCGTTGCACAGCCCTTTCGACAGCTGGCGCAAGCGCCTCGCCGAGCTGCGCATGAGGCGCTCGCGCGGCCGCACTGGGAAGAATGTCGCCCACTGCTGCCGCAAGCTGCTCGGGTTCGTCCAGCAGATGCGTAACTCGTGAAAGCTCCGAAATTTCGCGGCTGACCAGCAACTGGCGCAGCGTTTCCATGCGAGGATCGGCGGTTGGGACTCCGTCGAAACGCGCACGATAGTCCGGATCAACGTTCCGGGCAATTTCGACCAAAAGACGAGCCAGAGCCTCGCGATCAATTTCTGTATCGTTCGAGGCTGTTCTTTGTGGAAGACTGATTGGGTCGACGGTTGACGTCAAGGTCCCATCAACTCACTTTCCAGCTACGATCCGAGTTGCCCTTGCTGCCGACGGGATCCTGATTCAGACATTTCGCAACCTCTACAAACAGGCCAGCCAAAAGATTTCGGTCGGTCTTAACGTTGCTGAGATCGGCAAACATTTTCTCTATCAGCATCTGAACGCCTTCATTCTTCTGCTTAATTTCCTCACGCAACAAATGATCGTTTCGATTTATCCGGTCCGAAACGTCCCGCTCAAGCGCGCTCAATTGATCCGACAACGCACGCACCTGCTTTTCAAGTGCCTGGTTTTGCTCGCGAAGATTCCGGTCAATCTCCTTGTCGGCATCGGCTCGTGAGTCTTTTTCGTTCCGCAATTGCGCCGCGAGCGAATCGATCTGCTTCTTTGCATTTGACTCGTACATCTCAAGATTGCGCTTGGCTTCGGATTCGACATCCTTGAAGCGCTGCAACACCCGTTCTTCAAGCTTGGAAAAACGGCGGTCATAGTCCTGCATCTGGTTGCCGAACAGCAGATCGCGTATCTTGTCGACACCTACGGCGTCGCCGGCGCCCCCGTTTTCGCGAACCTGGGCCGCCATGAAGTTCAGCCCGCTTCCGTCTGCATTACCAAGCAAATTTGCGTCCGCCTTGTTTGCGGAGGAAACGGCACTCGAAGTACTCGAAGATTCCTTGGCCATCCTTATACCCCTCTATGTGAACCACCTGCCACAGTGCAGAGACCCATAAACAGGTGAAGATGCCAGCAAAATCCGCGACCTGCAAGCCGGAATCTTCTTGGTGCAAGCCAATTTGCGTGCTCTTTTTACACCTCTTGGACTGGCCGAAAAAGCACCAGTACCGCTAGGTGTTGCTCTCGCCTCTCTCTGTGATAGCAACCATAGCCGTTTAATCTAATTGGTTATCGAGCGAAATCTACTATGAGGCCGAGTGATACAATGGCATTATGTATATCTATTTAGACAGATGTAAGTAATGAGTTTTCATTAGAAATTGCTAAAATAACTTTTCCAGCGGGCAGCATATTGCCTCTCGCTCCGCTATATACTGCCACCATCAGCTTCCGGCGCGAGCTCAACAGTAGAAGGAGAATCTTCTTTTCACACGAGGAATCGCCGATCAAGAATGCAGCCCGGAATCGAGGTGTTTCGGTCGACAGGAGAGAGCAATAGGTCCCAATAGCTGGCAGTCATTCAACCAAAGCTTCAGTGGGCTTGCATTGTTGCGTCGTCGATTGCAAAGGACGGCAGTTTGCCATAGCCAAGTGCCAGGGACCGCAGCTTGTGGTCATGGTGCCGATTTCAGGGATCGACATGAGTATGCGGCATGCTTGGTTTTGACGTGCATCTGCGACAGCCGGCGCCCGATCTCGGCGGCACGGATGAAATGCTGCGCCAGGCTTCTAATGTCGCTAGCATGACAGGAGCAAGCTCGCACTGCAGCCGAATGGCGGCGCGACGGCTCGGAAGAGTTCACGGGAGACTGTTTGGACGCAGCATCCTCGATGACCGTTTCCTTTGGCGGGAAATCGCCGGCTATGTCTTGGGGCTCTTGTACCTTCGAACCAGGCGTGGGTAAGACGGCATGGCGCATAATCCATTGGTTTCAATCGTGGTTCCTGCGCACAACGCAGAGGTGACGCTGGCGCGCGCACTCGATTCCCTCCTCGATCAGGAAATCGAGGATTGGGAGGCGATCATCGTCGACGACGCCTCCACGGACCGCACCCCCGCGATCATTGCCGATTATGTGGAGCAAGATGCCCGATTTCGGGCGTTGAGTTCTTGCGCGCATGGCCCCGCCCGCGCGCGCAATAAAGGGATTTCGACGGCGCGCGGCCACTGGCTCATGTTTCTGGATGCGGACGATTGGGTAGACGCCAGCTTCCTCGCGAAAATGCTAGCCGCACTGGAGGCCGCGCCGGATTCAGTGGCCGCCTATTGCGGTTCTCAGCGCGTGATGCCCGATGGCGAACTTATCCGGTTGAGCATCTCGTCAGAGGTTGCGATCCAGCCCTTTGAAACATTTGCCCGCCGGTGTGCCATCGCCACCCACGCGCTGCTGGTCGACCGGGAGACAATCGTCGAGTTGGGCGGTTTCGATGTGTCGCTGCGCACATGCGAGGACTGGGATCTGTGGCAGCGCCTCGCCCGTCTCGGCAGAAATTGGGTAATGGTCGACGAGCCGCTCGCCTTTTACCGGGCTAGCTCCAACTCGCTCACCCGCAATTCATCTCAGATGCTGGCCGACGCGGAAATCGTGATCGCCCGTGGCTTCTCTGCCGACTCCAGAGTCAAACACCCGGTGACTATCCACGCCAACGGAGCGAACTCGGCGGATGGCCGCACCGCTTCCGAAGCACTCGCGTGGTTCGCATTGTGGAACGCCGCGTCGGATTGCGGCGGCGGCTCGGGCTCGATCAACCCGCAGTCCCTGCGCGCGCTTCCGGCCGGACGCAAGTGGGCGAATGAGATCGCCAAGGTAGCCGTCAACGGCCTTGCGGTGGGAAGCCTGTCTGTGCCGGCGCAACTGGCTGCCAGGTGGGGAAGGTTCGGCCGCGCCATCACCGAGTTGATTACCGAACTCGGCAAGGTCTGGGACAATCCCGCAGCGGCTCGCCGCATCCAGTATCAGCTTGAGCAAATGGTTCTCGACGCCGACGATCTTGGCACACCACGCAGGCTGGCGCGAACACTTGGAATCCGCGTCGACGCGCGAAATCCGACCTCGACCGAACTGCCGGAAGGAATCGACCAAATCTATGCCTACCTGATGATGGATGGTCACATCGAGGCCGTCGTACAATTCGGCGTGCTCGGGACAGTGACAAGGGATCATTGGATTGAACTGATCCGGAATTTCGCACCGCAAAAGGAGGCTGGCGCCAACACTCCGAACACGCTTCCAGCCCCGGCATTGTCAGGCACAGCCGAACGCGAGCCTGATCCGGACAGCCATTTCGGCAAACTCGCGAGATTGGCTGCGCAAGCGCGGGAGTTGGTTCGGTCGAGCGCCGAACCTGCGGAGCCTTCTGCCGCGCCGCGCCGTGCACGGGTCAGGCACGACGAGAATCGCACGTCGTTCTGGAATGGCTATTTCGCGACCGAGGACCCCTGGAACTACGGTTCGTCCTATGAGCAGGAAAAATATGAGCGGCAACTCGAGATTCTGCCTGCGGGTCCCATCGGACGGGCACTTGAGCTCGCCTGCGCGGAGGGCCACTTCACGCGCCAGTTGGCGCCGCGAGTGGACCATTTGACCGCAACCGACATCTCCGCCATAGCCGTCGGACGGGCCCGCGCGCGATGCGGCGATCAGCCGAACGTTGAATTCAGCGTAATGGATTTCTCCGCCGACACGCTGCCGGGTGAGATGGATCTGATCTTCTGTTCGGAAGTGCTCTACTATCTGGATGATCTCGCCGAGTTGCGGCGCATTGCCAGGAAATTCGCTGAGGCGTTGGCGCCTGGCGGCAGTTTCATCAGCGCCCACGCATTCGTGCTGCGTGACAATGTTGAAAGGACGGGCTTCGACTGGAACACATTCGGGGCACAAGCGATCTCAGAGACGCTCGCAGCGACCGAAGGTCTCGTCCTCGAGCAGTCGATCCAGACCGAGCTCTATCGCATAGACCGCTTCCGCCGCCTGTCACCGGACGATGTAGTGACGGAACCGAGGATTGATCATGCGTCGATCCGCGCGCCTATCGAACTCGGGGTCGCCCGAAATATCGTCTGGGGCGGGGCGCGGGCCTTGCGCCGCGACGTCGCGCGCAGCGAGCGGCGGTCACGTATCCCTGTCCTCATGTACCACAGCGTCGCCGAAGAAGGTCCGGCCGCTCTCGCCCGTTTTCGGCTAACGCCCGCCGCATTCGCCAGCCAGATGGCATGGCTGCGCGCCAATGGCTTTCACGCGACCACGTCCGAGCAACTGGAACGGTCCATCGCCAACCGTCAGCCTTTCGCTGGCCGCCCAGTGCTCATCACCTTCGATGACGGTTTCCAGAATTTTGCCGACCAAGCCTGGCCAACCTTGCGCGCGAACGACCTGACCGCCGAAGTGTTCCTGGTGACTGACCTAGTGGGTGAAAGCGCGCAGTGGGATGCCGAAAACGGTCCGCCGACGCAGCTTATGGATGCCGGGACGGTGCGGCGGCTCGCCGCCGAAGGTGCGTTCTTCGGGAGCCATCTCGCGACGCATCGCGCGATCGATGGTCTGTCGAGCTCTGACTTGGCCGCCGAACTGCTGCGCTCTCGTATGTTCATCGAACGTTGGACCGGTCGGCCAACCTCGGCGTTCGCGGCACCCTTCTCTGTCACCGACCGACGGCTCGGCAGACTGGCCAAGGAGTCCGGCTATCGGATCGGCTTCGGCAGCAGACACGGGCCGGCGGACCTTAATTGCGATCCCATCGACCTTCCACGAATCGAGATTCGCGGGGATCGCTCGCTCGACGACTTTGCCGCCACCGTCGAGGCCATGCTCGATTAAACGGTGAACTTTGTCACGGTCATCGGTCCCGCTCACGATGCGCAAGATCGACGAAACGCTCCGCACTCGCCAGACTGCTGCGATCGCCCGATATCACCCGAGATCGGAATGGCCTGCCCCGGCGGCTGAGTAAACACTGCCAAAATACCCGGCGCCTCAGCATATTCAAGCGTGGCATGCGTGGCACCTATCAGCCCTGCGCAGAAAGCATCTGCACCGCTACCTCTCCGATTACGACTTCCGCCCAATTTCACGCGCAGCCCCTGGCATGAACGACGATGCGCGGCCGGTCGCAGCCTTGATGGTATCGTCGGCAAACGCCTCGCCTCGGGTTACTTCATACGGAAGCGACGCCGCTTAAGCCGACCCAGTGCAGGCTAACTGTATTCGATAGCCGCTTTTCCCGAGCAGATGGACTTCAGATTACGAGCAAATAAATAAACGCCTCCGAAGTAATTTGGATACATTTCAACGAGCTTTTCTTTCTTGTCCACCTCGACCAAGACAGCCTTTATCTCACTGCCCCTTAGCTCGATTTTTTGCTCGATCTCTTTCAATTTTCGTGCGCCTAATGTAAGTGCCCTGAACGGCTCGACGGTCAGTTTATGATCTTTCCCATATTGAAGCAAATAGTATCGAGTTTTTTCCGCTTGATGTACGAAATTTTCTGGGCAGCGGGCAGTATTCTTTATTTTTTCTAGTATGCCGATCGCACCTATACGCTTGTTGAGATCCCGCAATTCTCGAACCCGGCCGTTGTGATCCGGAACACTTACATGAACGGGGCACTGCTCCACGTGCGCGAATTCCGCCGACATAAGCTGGAAAAGGCGAAGCCAATCTTGGTCGCCCTCTCCGTGCTTCAAATCCTGGCCCCGGAATAGCCCGACAGCCTCAACCGCAGTTGCCCATGAGTGCTGAAGCTTGGTACGAACTTGCAACTCGATGCGTCGTCCGTCGAAAGCCTCGGTGTCGGCATCTCTGGATCGGTATTTGAAAACAATATGGTGACTTCGATACCCGTCCGGCTTCGGCTCATCGATATAGTTAAACTCCCTAGAGTGTATCTCATGGGGGAACTTGTCTCGCATCGATGCGAGAAGCGAGCGAACACCTTTGATATCGGCCATGATCGCTCGGCAACCGCCGATGTCGTTCATGGTGTCCAAATTGGTGGTGGACTCTCGAAGCTTCCGACGAATGGATGCCATGCGCTTCGGCCGGGATGCCATGTCGCCCTCCAGTCGCAGGGCTCTTATGTGATGACGGACAGAGAACCGAACGCTGCGCATCGGCAGAAAGTGCGAGTCGCGCCAGCTATTGGCGATTGAGAAGATTTCGAGTGCGTCCACATACTGGCCGACAGTAATGTCTCGTCCGAACTGAATAGGTTTTGCCAGCCGGTCGCCTGCCTTGCGAACGGCTTTCATGCTGTAGGCAAGGCGCGGGTACTCAGTCATTGGAGCCAAGAAGTCATGGTAGCCCGCCTCATTCTGGACTGGCGGGACTATCGCAGGGGAATCAGATCCCAAGAGTCATATCCGTTTGGGTAAGCGAAGTACCATAGCGCGCGACATCGGATCTCCGCGAGCGAGATACCGTCTCGGCCGTATCTGGCTAGATCGCGCCCCCGGACATGACGCGAACGTACATGCCGCCACGCTCAGCCAGCTTATAGATCTTTTTCAGTGCTTTAAGGGCGACGCCGACAACATAGCAATTGCCTCCTGAAATATACCTCAGGACAATTGCAAGCTTCATAGCAGGAATTTCCCTTTTCTCCATCGCATTGGGCATTAAAAGCACCACCGTGATGGCACATTGGCACAAGCAGGCCGGCATTCCGGAGGGCTACACTCTGCACGGGCTACGCCGTACCTTCGGCACGTATCTCGCCGAATGCAACATCCAAGCGCGCGCTATCATGGAGGCGATGGGGCATTCTTCCACGACGGTGACGGACGAATATGCGGCCCTGCGCGTCGTCAAGTAAGTGAAATCAACCGACCATGCGCAGGGTGGCCATATCAGCGGCCCTTTTTTTGGGCCCACAATGGGCTCAAAACGTTTTGGGCCGACGCATATTTTGATCAATAGAATCAATGGTTATGGTGGGCCCGGAGGGACTCGAACCCCCAACCAAGCGGTTATGAGCCGCCGGCTCTAACCATTGAGCTACAGGCCCCACGCGGGCTGGATTAATGTTTTTCGCATCGCGGCACAAGGCTTTCCCGACGGGCTTCCGCAGATCGCCCAAATCAACCCATAATCGCGCTCTACGCGACCCCTTGCGACTTGATCGCAGACCAAGGAGATTTTCATGACCAGACATCTTTTGCCTCTCGCGCTCGCCACTGCAATCGCTTTTCCGGCGATGGCTGGAGCCGCCGATCTGCCGACGCCGCCCCGCATCATCGTCTCGGGCGAAGGCGAAGCAACCGTAGCCCCCGATCTGACGGTCCTGACGCTGAGCGTCATGCGCGAGGCCAAAACCGCGCGCGCCGCGCTCGATGCCAACAATGACGCCATGGCCGCCGTGATCGCGGCGATGAAGTCCGCCGGCATCAAGGACCGCGACCTGCAGACCGCCGGCATCCAGATCAACCCGCGCTACAACTACACCAACAAGCCGGACGGCAGCCAGGAAGCCGAACTCATCGCCTACCAGGTGACCAACACGCTTTCGGTGCGGGTGCGCGATGTCGACAAGACCGGCGAGATCCTCGACAAGGCGGTGTCGCTCGGCGTCAACCAGGGCGGCGGCATCGCCTTCACCAATGACAACCCGGCAGCCACCGTCACCGAGGCGCGCAAGAAGGCGGTTGCCGACGCCATGGCCAAGGCCAAGACGCTGGCCGAGGCCGCAGGCGTCAGCCTCGGCCGGGTGCTCGAGATCACCGATCAGAACATCGCACCGGCGCCAATGCCGATCAACGCCAAGGCGTTCGACGCGGCAGGTGCTGCGGCTCCGGTGCAGGCTGGCGAGAATTCCTACAATGTGCAGGTCACTGTCACCTTCGAACTGAAGTAAGCGGCTCTGAGGATCCCTGGCTGGGTCTTGCCCAGCCAGGGATACAATCACCAGCCAATAGCGTGCATGAAAAACCCCGCGGAATTGCTCGCGGGGTTTTTCGAGCCACACCCTTCAAACGGAAAGGGGCTCGGCTAGTCCGGCTGATCTTCGTAGAAGATCATGCTGCCAGACCGACCTTCACTGAAGGTCGTGTCTCCCGGCTGATCCTCGCAGACGATCATGCCTCTATGATCCGCCAAAGCCGGCCTTAGCGATAGATGACGGGGCAGCCGCGCTCATTGGCGAACACGACGACGACGCGGTCGCCATCCTGACGGCCCGCCACCTTCACCGTACGACGGTTGACGTCGACGATGCGGACACGGTGGAGACCCATGCGTTCGGCCTTGTCGAGGGCGCGGTCCGGCGAGCAGCCACGGCGCCAGTCGCCACGGCGTTCGTCACGGCGATGGCGATAACCGTCGTCACCGGTATAGACGCCGAAACGCGGGTCGTTGTTGTTGCCGAAGCCGAGGTAAAGGCTGTCGGCGTGAGCGGGAACGGCCGCCAGCGTGCCGAGACCGACCAGGGCCGAAAGGGCTGCCGTCTTGATCGTGTTGAACATCGTCTTCTCTCCTTTTTGCGGGCCTTCGCCCGTCCTCGTGAACCGATGGGGGGAGAATGCGCTTGCCTGTCTGAACTCTTTACGAACCTGCCGTTCATCTCCGGTTCATATGGCGGGAAGAAGGAAAGTTCCGGCCATTTGCCGTTGTCCCCAGCCCTTGGTGAAGGCCAGAACGTCTGACTCGACGCCCCGGTTCCGACCCCGCTGATTGGCCGAATGCATTCGAACGGGAGGCTCCTGCTCACCGCCGCTGGTCCTACGGCTCCTCGTCCAGCACATAGTCAAAATAGTCTTCCGGCTCGGCAAGATCGGTTTCGCTCGCCTTGACCCGGCCGCGCATCGAGATGCCGGCTTCATGCACGGTCTCGGCGCTGCCCGACACCAGCCGGTGCCACCAGTAGAGGTCGCGGCCCTCGGCCACCAGCCGATAGGCACAGGTGCTGGGCAGCCAACTGATGGTTCGCACATTCTGCGGCGTCAGCCCGACGCAGTCGGGAACGCGCGCCAGCCGATTGGCATAGTCCGAACAGCGGCAGGTCTCGGCGTCGAACAGCCGACAGCCGACGCTGGTCCAGTATATCTCGCCGGTGTCCTCGTCCTCGAGCTTTGACAGGCAGCATTTACCGCAGCCGTCGCACAGCGATTCCCACTCGGCCGGGCTCATCGCCTCCAGCGCCTTGGTTTTCCAGAATGGCGTTTCCATTTCCGGCATGTGGCCCCAGCCGCGGGCAAGGTCAAGCGCGGCAATGGTCGCAATTGCGGCTATCGCCAGGTGAATGACATGAAGTTGCCTTCAAAAGGTCGGTCAATCGCCCCGTACGGCCTCTATCCGTGCCAGACTGGAACCAATCGGCACAAGATCGGTTTCGGCAAGGATGGGACCCCACAAGGAGAATTTCGATGAAACGCCAACCACGGATTCTGGCAGGCACGGCACTTGGCCTGTTGATGGCATCCGCGCCGTTGGGCGCGTTCCCGCTTCAGGGAAGTGTCGCGTCCGGCCTTGCCCAGCGCACGGCAGCCCCATTCATCCTGGCGCAAGCAGCATGCGCCGAAGGCGAAGCGGCCGAAGCCTGCGCACAAAAGCAGCAGGCGGAACCCGAACAGAAGCGCGAACGCAAGAAGGCCGAGCCTGAACAGCAGGCCGCGCCTGCCCAGAGCGAGCAGCCCGTCGAGGAGCAGCAGCCACGCCGGAAGAAGCGCGACCAGCAGCAGCAGGCCGAGCAGGCGCCGGCCGAACAGGCAGCACCCGCGGAGGAACAGCAGCCGCGCAGGAAGAAGCGCGACCAGCAGCAGCAAACCGAGCAGGCGCCGGCCGAACAGGCAGCACCCGCCGAGGAACAGCAGCCGCGCAGGAAGAAGCGCGACCAGCAGCAGCAAACCGAGCAGGCGCCGGCCGAACAGGCAGCACCCGCCGAGG
>NZ_JAMYMR010000043.1:0-46087 GCF_040318635.1 Mesorhizobium sp. M1066 | reverse complement strand
ACCTCTGCAGACGATAAGTGACAAAACTGTTCGCGATGTCCTCGCACACCTGTTCGCGATGTCTCCGGTCCAAACAGGGGGGAGATCACATATCAACCGATTTGCATCCTTGCCGCCCGCAATCTCCGCTTGAAGCCGTTTGTGCAACGCGATACGCCGTTGCCGACTTCGACAAGGAGAGACCCGTGACCGCTGCAAAGACCAGAACCGAAACCGACACTTTCGGCCCGATCGAAGTCGCCGCCGACCGTTATTGGGGTGCGCAGGCGCAACGATCCCTCGGTAACTTCAAGATCGGCTGGGAAAAGCAGCCGGCCTCGATCGTGCGCGCGCTGGGCATCGTCAAGCGGGCGGCGGCCGAAGCCAATATGGAATTGAAGCGGCTCGATCCGGCGATCGGCAAGACGATTGTCGAGGCGGCGCAAGAGGTTATCGACGGCAAGCTCGATGAGCATTTCCCGCTGGTGGTCTGGCAGACCGGCTCGGGCACGCAGTCCAACATGAACGCCAATGAGGTGATCTCCAACCGGGCGATCGAGATGCTGGGCGGCGTCATGGGCTCCAAGAAGCCGGTGCATCCCAACGACCACGTCAATATGAGCCAGTCGTCGAACGACACCTATCCGACGGCCATGCACATCGCCTGCGCCGAACGCATCGTGCACGACCTCTTGCCGGCGCTGAAGCACCTGCACAAGGCGCTCGCCGCCAAGAGCAGAGAGTTCAATCACATCATCAAGATCGGCCGCACGCACACGCAGGATGCCACCCCCCTCACGCTTGGCCAGGAATTTTCGGGCTATGCCGCGCAGGTTGCCTCGTCGATCAAGCGCATCGAGCTGACATTGCCAGGCCTGCAGGAACTGGCGCAAGGCGGCACCGCCGTCGGCACCGGCCTTAACGCGCCGGTCGGCTTCGCCGAAAGGGTGGCGGATCGCATCGCCACCATCACCGGCATTGCCTTCGTCACCGCGCCGAACAAGTTCGAGGCGCTGGCGGCCCATGATTCCATGGTGTTTTCGCACGGCGCCATCAATGCGGCGGCCGCCGCGCTGTTCAAGATCGCCAACGACATCCGTTTCCTCGGTTCCGGCCCGCGTTCGGGCCTCGGCGAGCTGTCGCTGCCGGAAAACGAGCCGGGCTCGTCGATCATGCCGGGCAAAGTCAACCCGACCCAGTGCGAGGCGCTGACGCAGGTCTGCGTGCAGGTGTTCGGCAACAATGCGGCGCTCACCTTCGCCGGCAGCCAGGGCCATTTCGAACTCAACGTCTACAACCCGCTGATGGCCTACAATTTCCTTCAGTCGGTGCAACTACTCTCCGACGCCTCGGTCTCCTTCACCGACAATTGCGTCGTCGGCATCGAGGCGCGCGAAGACAACATCAAGGCGGCACTCGACCGCTCGCTGATGCTGGTGACGGCGCTGGCGCCGACCATCGGCTACGACAATGCCGCCAAGATCGCCAAGACCGCGCACAAGAAGGGCACCACGCTGCGCGAGGAAGCGCTTGCCACCGGGCTGGTCAGCGAAGCCGATTACGACCGGCTGGTGCGGCCGGAGGACATGACGCATCCGGGGTAGGCAACTCCGGGAAAAATGTCTTGCGGTTTTCCGTCCGGAATTGCGTCAACCAAAAGCCCGGTATTTGCCGACGGGAGAATTTACTCCCGTTACGACCTGACCTGAAGCGAATTTTGCGCGGACCGCCCGATCACGGAAATGTAAGTACTGTGAACAATGTGTCGCCAACCTGGTGGCTTTGGTGAACAGTCGGCTTGCTCTATCTCACCGGTATCAACCCCTTCCGGAGAGCCACCATGTCCATCAACACTTCAGTCGCCGGTTCCGGCGCATCCAATGCCTCGACCACCATTCTCCTCGGCCGCGTCCTGCTTGCCGTCATCTTCCTGCTTTCAGGCTTCGGCAAGCTGACCGCCATCACCGGCACGGCCGGTTATTTCGGCAGCCTCGGCCTGCCCTTGCCGACCGTAACGGCCATTGTCGTCGGCCTGATCGAGCTTCTCGGCGGCCTCGCCATCCTCGTCGGCTTCAAGACCCGGATTGTCGCCTGGGTGCTGGCGATCTTCACGGTCGCTACCGGTCTGGTCGCCCACACCGGTTGGGCTGACCAGATGCAGATGATCCAGTTTCTCAAGAACCTCGCCATCGCTGGCGGCTTCCTCGTGCTGGCTTCCTCGGGCGCGGGTGCCTATTCGATCGACGCCAAGCGCGGCTGAGCCAAAAACTGGCAATAGCCGAACGAAAGAGCGGCGCGGAATTTTCCGCGCCGCTTTTTCGTTGTTGGTACATGCCCGCCGATCTGTTGGCCGAAGTTTTCTGATAGGATCGGGGCATCGGACGAGGCCGGCCGGCGGCCGATAACGGAGGTGAACATGCCCCGCAACGCGCTGCTCCTGCTCTCCCGGCTGCTGCTCGCCGCCCTGTTCGTGCCCTCCGGTTTCCAAGCTTTGAGCGATATTGCCGGCACGACAGGCTATTTCGCCGGCCTCGGCCTGCCGCTGCCGACGCTTGCCGCCTGGGGCACGGGACTGTTCGAACTGATCGCCGGGCTGCTCATCCTGGTCGGTTTCCAGACCCGGATCGCGGCGCTGCTGCTCGCCGCCTTCTGCATTGCCGCCGGCTTCATCGGCCATTACGGCCAGGGCGGCGGCGACGCGATGCTCGCCTTCCTGCACCAGCAGATGCTGATGAAGGACATTGCGATAGCAGGCGGGTTCGTTGCGCTGGCGATGGCCGGCGCCGGCGCATGGTCGGCGGATAAGCGCAATGCGGTTTAATATCTTTGCGTAGTTGCGCTCAGGTCGACCCTCACTCCGTCTCGGCTTCGCCGAGCCACCTCTCCCCCGATCGACGGGGTAGAGGAAGGGTACGAGCCTGTTGCCGCCAACGCTCTTCCAACGCGGCTCCCTTCCTTTCCCTCCGGAGGGGGGAAAGGTGGCGCTGCGAAGCAGCGACGGATTGGGGGAAGCCGGTCATCAAACGCGAACCCGCCGGCGAGTGGCGGGATTGAGTCGGCCCAATATCCGCGTGGGTCAGAATGACACTCAGGTAGATCGTGTTCACTTCACCGACATGCTGGGCCCGCCCTCGACAGCCAGCACCAGCCGGCGGTTGGTTATCCTTGCCAGTTGCGCCAGGCGCCCGGCCGGCCGCTCGCCATAGAGATCGGCCAGCGATGCCGGCAGGACCAGCGCCAGCACGCCGTTGGCGCGCTGTTCCCATTTCAGCCTGGGCATGATGCCGGGCATCGACGCCGTCAGCAGGTAGACGACGCGCATCATCGCGGCGAGCACGCGGGCCCGCTCCAGATAACGCGGCGGCGCCAGCGCCTTGATCTCGGGGGCGATGGCTTCGTTGAAGATGCCGTCGTGACGATAGGCGTTGGCCATGGCCAGGAAAGCACGGCCGGGATGGTCGACGCCGAAGAAGGAGGCGTGCGCAATGATGTTGAGCGATTGCTTGCCGCGATATTCGGGATGCGCGCGCCAGCCGATATCGGCCAACAATGCGGCCGCGTGGCGGTAGCGCGCCTCGTCCTCGGTCTCGTCGATGCCGAAGGCGGCAAAGGTTTTGGCAGTCCAGTCGACGAGCTCATGCGCATGGGCGACGGAGCGTGAGCGCAGGCGGGCGAGTTCCTCCGAGGCCGAAATCAGCGGATCGGCCTTCTGCTCCGCCTCGTCGAGCAGCGAATAGAGAAAGCCTTCGCGTACACCCAGAGCCGAAACGATGATCTTCGACGGCTGCATCGCCGCCATGATCTCCTGCAGCACGACGGCGCCATAGGGCAGCAGCGAACGGCGGTTCTTGGAAACGCCTTCGATGCCCTTGACCTTCTCGATCTCGGCCTTGGCCACTTGCTTGAGGAAATTCGCCGCGCTTTCGGCCGAGATCTCGTAATGGTGCATGACACCAAGCGGATAGTTGGTCATTTCCATGTGCAGCCGGGCAAGATTTCGCCAGGTGCCGCCGACGGCGTAGAAGGGCCTGCCCTGCCCGCCTTTCAACAGCTTCGCCTTCGCCAGTTCGTCACGCGCGATCTTCGCCGCCTGAGCCAGCGAGTTCTTCGCCATGTCCTGCAGGCGCAGACCGCCCAGCGGCAGCGTGATGCCGTCACCGATCGCTTCGCCGCTGACGTCGACCAGTTCGAGGCTGCCGCCGCCCAGATCGCCGGCGATGCCATTGGCCGGATGGAAGCCGGATATGACGCCGAGCGCGGAATAATAGGCTTCCTGACGGCCGCTGATGACACGAATCTCGGTCTTCAGCACATCCTCGGCGCGGTGGATGAAATCGGGGCCGTTGACCGCCTCGCGGGCCGCGGCGGTGGCCAGCACATACATATGCTCGGCGCCGGCCTGGTCGGAAAGCGCGCGAAAGCGGCGGAACTCCTCCATCGAGCGGGTCACCGCCTCGGGGTCGAGCTTGCCGGTCGAAACGATGCCACGGCCCAGACCAGCCAGCATCTTTTCGTTGAACAGCATGGTCGGCGAGCGCGCCAGCCCCTCATAGACGACGAGGCGGATCGAGTTCGATCCGATGTCGATGATGGACAGCGGTCGGCGGTCCTGCAGCCGGCCCTGGGAATCAGACAGCATCAGCCGGACGCTGCTGCGTTCTTCTTGCGGCGCTTGAACTGCGCAATGCGCTTGGGCGCATGGGACTTCAGCGCGTCACCCCGTCCCGACAGGCTCGGATTGGTCATGAAATATTCCTGCGCGTTGAACGGTTCCTCGCCCTCCTCCAGCACGACGCGCCGGGAGGTTCCATCAGCCAATACGTCGAAACTTTGCTGATTGTCCATGATGTTGCCCAGCATGATCTGGCCAAGGATCTGTTCGTGCACAGTTGGATTCGTGATCGGCACCATGGTTTCGACGCGGCGGTCGAGATTGCGCGGCATCAGATCGGCCGAGGAGATGTAGACGATCGCCTCGTCCGATGGCAGGCCATGACCGTTGCCGAAGCAATAGATGCGGCTGTGCTCGAGAAAACGGCCGACGATCGATTTGACGCGGATGTTTTCCGACAGGCCCGGAACCTGAGGCCGCAGGCAGCAGATGCCGCGCACGACCAGGTCGACCTCGACGCCGGCGCGGCTGGCATCGTAGAGCGCGTCGATAATGATCGGATCGACGAGTGCGTTCATCTTCATCCAGATGCGCGCCGGTTTCCCCTGCACCGCGTAGGCAATCTCGTCGGCAATGTGCTTCAGGATGCGGCTTCTCAGCGTGAACGGCGAGATCGCCAACCGCATTTCGTCCGTCGGCTCGGCATAGCCGGTGATGAAATTGAACAGCTGGGCGACATCGCGGGCAATCGTCGGATCGGTGGTGAAGAAGGACAGGTCGGTGTAGATGCGCGCCGTTACCGGATGGTAGTTGCCGGTGCCGAGGTGCACGTAGTTGCGCAGCTTGCCGTCCTCGCGCCGCACCACCAGCGACATTTTCGAATGGGTTTTCAGCTCGAGAAAGCCGAACACGACCTGCACGCCGGCACGCTCCAGGTCGCGCGCCCAGCGGATGTTGGCTTCTTCGTCGAAGCGCGCCTTGAGCTCGACCAGCGCGGTGACCGACTTGCCGGCCTCGGCCGCGTCGACCAGCGCACGCACGATCGGGCTGTCATTGGAGGTGCGGTAAAGCGTCTGCTTGATCGCCACCACTTCCGGGTCGGCCATCGCCTGGCGCAGGAACTGCACCACGACGTCAAACGATTCGTAGGGGTGATGGACGACGATGTCCTTCTCGCGGATGGCGGCGAAACAATCGCCGCCATGCTCGCGGATGCGCTCGGGAAAACGCGGATTGTAGGGCGTGAATTTCAGGTCGTCGCGGGGAACGGCGACGATCTCGGAAATTTGGCTGAGCGCCAATGGACCGGTCAAGACGCTGATGCGGCTGGACGACACGCCAAGCTCGCCGGCGACGAAGTCGCGCAATTCGCCAGGCATCAGCCTGTCGAATTCGATGCGGATCACCGAACCGCGCCGCCGCCGCTTCAGCGCCGTTTCGAACAGGCGCACGAGGTCCTCGGACTCCTCCTCGACCTCGATATCGCTGTCGCGGATGATGCGGAACGTGCCGGAGCCCTTGACTTCGTAGCCGGGAAAGAGCTTGCCGATATAGAGGCCGACCGCCTCTTCCAGCGGGATGAAGCGGACATGATGCTTGCGGTCCGGCAGACGGATGAAGCGCTTCAGCGCCACCGGCAGGCGCAGCAGCGCGCTCATCTCCTCGCCGTTCTTGCGATGGCGCAATTGCAGCGCCATCGAGAAGCCGAGATTGGGAATGAACGGGAACGGGTGCGCCGGATCGATCGACAGCGGGGTCAGTACCGGGAACACCTGCTCCTGGAAATGGTCTTCCAGCCAGACTTTTTCGTCCTTGGTCAGCGCATCGCGGGTGATGCTCTCGATGCCTTCCTTGTTGAGCAGCACGGTGAGCGCCGAAAGGCTCTTCTGCTGGTCTTCCTGCAGCCGCTCGACCTCACGCAGCAGCTGTTCGAGCTGCTGTTCGGGGGTGCGGCCGTCAGGGCTCTTCAGCGTGATGCCCTCGCGCACCTGGCCGGCGAGGCCGGCGACGCGCACCATGAAGAACTCGTCGAGATTGGCGGCCGAGATCGACAGGAAGCGGACGCGCTCCAGCAGCGGATGATTGAGGTTGAGCGACTCCTCGAGAACGCGCCGGTTGAACTGCAGCCAGGAAAACTCGCGGTTGACAAACCGGTCCGGATTGCCGCCCTCCGGGCGGGCCACCTCGACATCCACGAATTCGTTCTGCACCGGCTTCAGTTCGTTCATGATTCCCGCTCTTCCACACCGTCAGCCAGCTAAAGCGCCGCGCGTCATTCAGGACGCGCAAAGGACGCTCTACCATTCCAAGGCGACGCATGGTCCTTGCGAAAACCGGTGTCGGTCTTCGGGGCCATGCGTTAACCGGCTTAACTTATCCTCTGACAGGCTTTTGCGACAGTTTCATTTCATCGAACTTGCAAAGAGGCCTGATATGATCCAGATGCAGACGAGACTGCGTTAAGGAGACGACGATGGCAGGCGGTTCCATTCCCCATTTTCAGAACGATGCGGGCTATCAGGCAATCGACATCGGCGTGAAGGAATTCATGTGCACGGGCGCCAATCCGCCTTTCGACCACCCGCATGTGTTTCTGGACATGGGCGACGACAACGAAAAAGTCTGTCCCTATTGCTCGACGCTCTACCGCTATTCGCCGAAGCTGAAGGCGACGGAAACGCTGCCGGCCGGCTGCATCTACATCGATCAGGCCGCCTGAGTCTTTCGCGACCAGCCCGATGACCGACACGCGCTCCCGGCAAATTGTCATCGCCGGGGCGGGTGTCGCCGGATTGACCGCAGCTCTTGCATTCGCCGAACGCGGCTACCCTGTTCGGGTGTTCGAACAGGCGCAGCGCCTGGAAGCTGCCGGCGCCGGCATCCAGCTCTCTCCCAACGCGACCCGCATCCTTCGCCAGCTTGGCGTACTCGACCGGCTGCTGCCGGCGGCGGTGCGGCCGGAAGCCGTGGTGTTGAAGGAGGCCGCGACCTTGCGCGAACTGGCGCGCGTGCCGCTGGGGCAAGCCGTCGAAAGCCGCTGGCAGGCACCCTATCTCGTCGCGCACAGGGCCGACCTGCAGAGCGCGCTGCTGGCGAGGGCCGACGAAATCGCCAACATCGAGATCGTCACCGGGGCGCGCATCAGCACCATTGCCGCCGACACCCATGGCATCACGGCGACGGCCGAGATGGCCGGCAAGACTGTCGAAGCCGAGGGCTTCCTGCTGGTCGGCGCCGATGGCGTCTGGTCGTCGGTACGCGGGCTTGCCTGCTCGAGCAAGGGAGCGGCCTTCGCAAGGAGCCATTTCTCCGGCGAACTGGCCTGGCGCGCCACCGTCGCTGTTGACAGCGCCGCCGGGCAAACCTTTGCAGCCATCGGCGCCAAGGACTGCGTCACCACCTTCCTGCATCCCGGCTTCCATATGGTCGCCTATCCCGTCAGCAAGGGTGCGGCCTTCAATCTCGCGGCCTTCACCAAGGGCGACCGCATTGCCGAGGGCTGGTCCGGCAACGCCGACGCCGGGATCCTGAGCAGCGCCCTGCGCGGCACCGCGGCAGAACTTGCCCGTCTGGTCGAGCAGGCCGGTCCGTGGACCGCATGGCCGATCCACACAGTCGACCCGCAACAGCCCTGGACAACACCGAACGGCATTGCGCTGATCGGCGACGCCGCGCATGCAATGACCCCGTTCGCGGCGCAAGGTGCGGCCATGGCGATCGAGGATGCGGCGACGCTTGCCGACATCATCGCCGACTTCCCTGCCGACCCCCTGGCCGCACTTGCCGTCTGGGAGCAGTCACGGCGGCCGCGTGTCGCGCAGGTCACCCGACGCGGCGCTGTCAACCGGCTGGCCTGGCATGCCTCGGGTCCAGTGGCGATTGCGCGCAATGTGTTCCTGAAGGTGCGCTCGTCGGAAAAACTCGCGGCGGATCTGGACTGGCTCTATGGGTGGCAGGCTCAGAAGATCATTCGACGCTGAGCGTACAAGCACAATCGGTTGGTGGACAGCACCCCCCTCTGTCCTGCCGGACTGTCCGGCAGGACAGAGGGGGGTGTGAAGGAACGCGACGCCAATTCGCGGAATGCTCACGCTAATTATACAAGCTCATCGACAGGCCGAGCGATACAGGCAGCGGGTTCCACCAGCCGGTGCGCAGGCCGGCGATGCGCAAGGCCGCCGCCGTCCAGGTGTTGCAGCCGACCAGTGCGTTGAAATGGCCATTGGCTTCGTAGAAGCCGTCGAACCTCGAATAGGCTGCGTCCGGAACGAGGATCGGGCCTTCCGGTCCCCGCTGGAAACTCGCATCGATGAAATCGAGCAACGCCGTGAACCGATCCTCGGTGATGTCGAACCCCGCGATATCGGGGCGCGGTTCGACGATGTCACCGGCGACATCGACATGCATGACCGACGCGTCGAGGGTCAGTGCCTTCATCACCGGCACCGCCTTCAGCTCGGACCATGTCGGTGTCTCCAGGTAGAAGGCGCGACCGCCCCAGCCGAAGACGATGTAGCGGACCTCCGGCCTGTCGGCCGGTATGCCCGCATCGACCAGGAAATGGAAACGCCGGCGCACGGCGTCATCGACCGGGATGGCGATATCGGTGTGGATCGGATTGTTCAGCACCAGGATGTGGCGCGTCGTAGCGGGCATGGCGGCGGCCGCCGGCCACAGCGGCCGTGGCACGAAGGTGCCCGTCGCCACGGCGAGTGCGACGACAACCAACAGAAGACCTAGAAAGCGTCCCAGTCTTTTCATGAAAGGCGGCCCTGCAAACGCGCTCCGGCGCGACACGAACGCCCGCCTATTATCCCATACGCAAAAGAGCCCGGCAGTGTTTCAGCCGGGCTCTTCGTGGCCGTCGAGGCCTAGTGCAGGATCTGCGACAGGAACAGCTTCGTGCGCTCGTGGCGCGGGTGGTCGAAGAACTCGGCCGGCGTGTTCTGCTCGACGATCTGGCCCTGGTCCATGAAGATCACCCGGTTGGCGACCTTGCGGGCGAAGCCCATCTCATGGGTGACGCACAGCATGGTCATGCCTTCCTCGGCAAGGCCAACCATCGTCTCCAGCACTTCCTTGATCATCTCCGGATCGAGCGCCGAGGTCGGCTCATCGAACAGCATGATGCGCGGGTTCATGCACAGCGAGCGGGCAATCGCCACACGCTGCTGCTGGCCGCCGGAAAGCTGGCCGGGATATTTGTTGGCCTGTTCCGGAATCTTGACGCGCTTGAGGAAATGCATGGCGATTTCCTCGGCCTGCTTCTTCGGCGTCTTGCGCACCCAGATCGGCGCCAGCGTGCAATTCTCCAGGATGGTCAGATGCGGGAACAGGTTGAAGTGCTGGAACACCATGCCGACCTCGCGGCGCACCTCGTCGATCTTCTTGAGATCGTTGGTCAATTCCTTGCCGTCGACGATGATCTTGCCCTTCTGGTGCTCCTCCAGGCGATTGATGCAGCGGATCATCGTCGATTTGCCGGAGCCGGAGGGGCCGCAGATGACGATGCGCTCGCCGCGCATCACTTTCAGGTTGATGTCCTTCAGCACATGGAACTCGCCATACCATTTGTGCATGGCGATGATGTCGATGGCGACATCGGTGGTGGAAATCTGCATCTTTGCGGCGTTGACCTTGATCTCTTCGGCGCTGACGGCATTTTCGGTGGCCATGGCAGGGGGTCCCCTTGTTCTTTTGTTTAGCGTTTGTGGCCGGTGTCGAGCCGGCGTTCGGTGTACATTGAATAGCGCGACATGCCGAAGCAGAACAGCCAGAAGACGAAGGCCGCGAAGATCAAGCCTGACCTCGCCGTCTGCGCGGTTGCCCAGTTTGCATCGGAGAAATTCTGTTTGACGATGCCGAGCAGGTCGAACATCGAGATGATGATGACCAGGCTGGTGTCCTTGAACATGCCGATGAAGGTGTTGACGATGCCCGGGATGACCAGTTTCAGCGCCTGCGGCATGACGATGAAATACATTTTCTGCCAATAGCCGAGACCGAGCGAATCGGCACCTTCATACTGGCCCTTGGGAATCGCCTGCAGGCCGCCGCGCACCACTTCGGCCATATAGGCCGCGGCAAACAGCGACACACCGATCAAAGCGCGCAGGAACTTGTCGAACGAGACACCCTCCGGCAGGAACAGTGGCAGCATGACGCTGGCAAAGAACAGCACGGTGATCAGCGGGATGCCGCGCACCGTCTCGATGAAGACGACGCACAGCGTCTTGATGATCGGCATCTTGGAGCGGCGGCCGAGCGCCAGCACGATGCCGAGCGGCAGCGACACGGCAATGCCGACGAAGGACAGGCTGAGCGTTACCAAGAGCCCGCCCCAAAGCGAGGTCTCGACATGCGGCAGGCCGAACATGCCGCCGACCAGCAGGACGAAGGAGACGACCGGCAGCACGAAGAACAGCAGAACCGCATTCAGCCCTTTGCGCGGCACTTTCGGGATAAGCATCGGCACCAGCAGCGCCACGAACAGTATGGCGACCAGGATCGGCCGCCAGCGCTCCTCGATGGGATAGCGTCCGACCATGAACTGGCCGAATTTGGCGTTGACGAAAGCCCAGCAGGCGCCGGTCCAGCCATCCGGCTGGATGCCGCCTTGCGCCACCGTGGCGCATACGGTCCGATCCGGTCCCGTCCACACGGCGTTGATGAACGCCCAATTGATGATTTGCGGCAGGATCATCGCCACCAGGGCGATGCCGACGATGGTCAAAATGGTGTCGCCGGCAGAAGCAATCAGGTTCTTGCGCACCCATGCGCCGAGGCCGGTGACGCTGGCGGGCGCCGGCTGCGCCAGCACCATTTCGGTGCGCACCCAGGACATATCATGTTCTTGCATGTCCTTACCTCACCTCTCCACCAGCGCCATCTTGGCGTTGAACCAGTTCATCACCAGCGAGGTCAGGAGGCTGATGGCGAGATAGATCACCATCATGATCACCACGCCCTCGACGGCCTGGCCGGTCTGGTTCAGCACCGTCCCGGCGGTCGCCGTCAGGTCCGGATAGCCGATGGCGATGGCCAGCGACGAGTTCTTGGTCAGGTTGAGATACTGGCTGGTCAGCGGCGGAATGACAATGCGCATGGCCTGCGGCACGACGACCAGCCGCAGGATCGATCCGGGCCGCAACCCCAACGCACCGGCAGCTTCCGTCTGGCCCGCGCTGACACCCCTGATGCCGGCGCGCACGATCTCGGCGATGAAGGCGGCGGTATAGCAGGACAGCGCCAGATAAAGCGACAGGAACTCCGGCCGGACCTGAAAGCCGCCGGTCAGGTTGAAAGTCGACTGCTTCGGGTAGTCGAAGCTCAGGGGAAAGCCGCTCAGCGCATAGGCGAGCAGCGGCAGCCCGACGATCAGCGCCGCGGACGTCCAAAATACCGGAAATTGCTGGCCGGTCGCCATCTGCCGTTGCCGCGCCCTGCGCGCGACGAACCACGCCATGGCGATGCCGACGAGCAGGGCGACGAAGATCAGCCATGAGCCGTCGCCCCACACGGCGCGTGGAAAATAGAAACCGCGCTGATTGAGGAAGGAGCCGAACGGCAAACCGATGCTGTCGCGCGGCGCCGGCAGAACGGCCAGCACGCCGGAATACCAGAAGAAGATGACCAGCAGCGGCGGGATGTTGCGGAAGACCTCGACATAGACGGTGCAGATCTTCCTGATCAGCCAGTTCTGCGAGAGCCGGCCGATGCCGATGACGAAGCCGATGATCGTTGCGGTGATGATGCCGACGATGGCGACGATCAAGGTGTTGATGAGGCCGACCAGAATCGCGCGGCCATAGGTCGAATCCGACGAATAGGCGATCGCGCTCTCGCTGATGTCAAAGCCGGCGCGACCCTTGAGGAAGCCGAAGCCCGAAGCGATGCGCAGCCGCGTCAAGTTGTCGATGACATTGTGGGCAATCCACCAGACGCCCGCCACCAGCAGCACGACGACCAGCACCTGGAAGAATATGCCCCGGATTTTCGGATCGTTGATGAAGGAACCGCGGCTGGGCTCCTCGCGAAGTACTTCCTGCGATGCCATTCGACCGTCCCCTGGAAAGAGAAACCGGGAGGCAGATGATCTGCCTCCCGGATCACATTTCGATCAGCGGATCGGCGGCGCGTATTGCAGGCCGCCCTTGGTCCACAGCGCGTTGATTCCGCGCGCGATCTTCAGCGGGCTGCCCGAGCCGACATTGCGCTCGAACATTTCGCCATAATTGCCGACGGCCTTGACGATGTTGACCACCCAGTCATTGGAGACGCCGAGATCGGTACCGATCTTGGTATCGGCTTCCTGGCCGAGCACGCGCTTGATCTCGGGGCTGGCCGAGTTCTTCATCTCATCGACATTGGCCTTGGTGATGCCGAGCTCTTCAGCCTGCAGCAGCGCGAAATAGGTCCACTTGACGATGTGGTACCACTGGTCGTCGCCCTGGCGAACGGCCGGTCCGAGCGGCTCCTTGGAGATGATCTCGGGCAGCACGACATGGTCGGCCGGCGCTCCCAGCGTCAGGCGGATGCCATAGAGGCCCGACTGATCGGTGGTGTAGACGTCGCAGCGGCCGGCATCATAGGCGGCGTTGACCTCTTCCAGCTTTTCGAAGACGACGGGATTGTACTCCATCTTGTTGGCCTTGAAGTAGTCGGCGAGGTTCAGCTCGGTGGTGGTGCCGCTCTGCACGCAGACAGCGGCGCCCGAAAGCTGCAATGCCGAATTGACGCCCGGCAGCTTCTTGGCGTTGATCATGAAACCCTGGCCGTCATAGTAGGTGACGCCGATGAAATTCAGGCCAAGCGCCGTATCGCGGTTGATGGTCCAGGTGGTGTTGCGCGACAGGATGTCGATCTCGCCCGACTGCAGCGCGGTGAAGCGCTCCTTGGCGCTGAGCGGCGTGAACTTGACCTTGGAGCCGTCACCAAAGACGGCGGCCGCGACAGCGCGGCAGAAATCCGCATCGATGCCTTGCCAGTCACCCTTGTCGTCCGGCGCCGAAAAGCCGGCCAGGCCGGTGGAGACGCCGCACTGGATGAAGCCCTTCGCCTTGACGGTGTCGAGCGTGGCCGCCGACGCGGCGGACGCCATCAATCCAAGCGTGGCGGCGCCTAGAATGCCGATAGCAATATGTTTCATGACCCACAGACCCTTTTCTCTGTTTTTCAGGAGTAAATCCTGATTTTTTTCTCCCGTGTGAACGCGGCTCCCATCCCGGCCCATCCCGGAACCCCGCATCGTAACCGACGCGCCGCCTCCCGTTCACAAATGTCATCGAAGGCGATAATTCCTGTGAGGTCAAGGAAAATGACCGAAACCCAAAGAGTTTGAAAACCGATTGCCGCAAATGCCCGATTTACAGACAAACACGCCCGCGATTTAGCCAGCAGGGCTACTAAAGGCGGCAAATCTCATGCAACGCCAACGCCGGGCCAATACGGGCCGCGGCAGCGAAATCCATCCCGGGCAATACCTCGTCGTTGTTGACCTCCCCGTGCGACGAACTACCAGGTTCCAAGATTGTCATCTGACGATTTACTGACGGCTGCATACCAATACAGACCGCCGACGAAGACTGCTCTCAAAAGGCTTGAAAGACGATCCAGGTCCCGATGGCGGCCATCAACGCGCCTGAAACGCGCGGAATCAGCTGCCCGGTCGGCACCGTCTTTTCCAGCAGAACAAGGATGGCGATGCCGGCGATCCACAGCACGTTCATGACGCCACCGACGAACAACAGAGCCATCAGCGCCCAGCAGCACCCCAGGCAATAAGCGCCGTGATCCATGCCGAGCCAAAGCGCGCCGAGCGGAGCGGAACGGAATCCGCCATGGCTGGCCAGGAACGCGATCGGTGCCTGACATTGGCGCAGGCAGACGCCCTTCATCGGCGTCCATTGATAGAGACCGGCGGCGATCAGAACGAGGCCGCCGAGGATCGCGCTGAGGGTCGCCATCGAGGGATCGAGCAAGGCTAGACGGGCGAGAAGCCATTGCGCACCGGTCGCCAGGAGGCTGAAGGCGACCCAGACGGCAAGATAGCCGGCAAAAAACCATCCCGTCGAAGCGATAGGCCGGCCATCCGCCCGCGCCTTGCGGCCGACACCGGCATAGAGCAGCAGCATCGGCGCGACCGAAGGCGTCATCATGCCAACCATCATCACCGCCCACATCGTGACGGTGAAGGCGAAATCGCCCAATGCCCAGACCCGGAAGCCGGGCGCCACGGCGGCGCCCATATCCATGCCGGCCATGTCGCCGCCTTCGCCATCCGGCAAAAGGGAGCCGGGCATGACCATGGTGGCGGCGAGCCACAGCACATAGGCCCAGGCGAGCACGGCGATCACGACGAGCGCGGCCGTCACGACCGCGCGATCGCGCCTCAGCACCGCCTCGAGGGCCGTATCGCCCATTGGATCAGGTCAATGCACGATGCCGCTCTGCGTGAGATGCAGATTGGCGAAATGGCTGTGCGTATCGGCCAGCTCGAACTTGATCGGGCCCGTCGCCTTGGTCCAGCCGCGCCCGACCTCGGCGATCGCGTATTCGAAGCCGTGCGGCAAGTCGATGCGCGCCTGGTGCGCGGCGCCGGTGACCGGATTCCGGATCGGCTCGCCGCGACCGTCGGTTATACCCTCGACATGCAGCCGACTGGTTCGCGCGTCGACGTCGATCTTGAATTCGATCGGCGCGAAAATCGGATCGTGGAATTTCTCCAGCGTGGTCGAAAAGACCTGAAATATCGTTGCACCTGGCTCGGTGTCCAGACCGCCCAATATGCGAAGCAGCGCGCCACGTTGGGCTTCCGTCGCCCTCTCGTCGATGACCACCGCGGCTTCGCCACCGCCCTGGTGTATGGCGCCGGGCCAGCTGAAAATCCCGACGAACCGCAACCCGTCGAGCTTGGTGTCGCCGTGATGGCCGCTCTCGATTTCCATGCCGGCGACTGCCTGGCAGAATCCGTATGTCGGCATGGCGTTGAACTGGCACGGGCAGCCATAGGCGCAGTTGCAGTTGATGAATTCGCTGGCCTTCATGGCCCATTTGACGTCCGGCATGGCATTCCTCCCTTGCCGCGCTCACGCTTCGTGAGCGCGATCCGGATCGTGGAGGACCAGAAGTCAACCGGCAGCAACCATCCGGCAGCATCTGATCGAAGCAATCCGGCGATTAATATTAGCCGACGATCATATACCATTCACCGCCGCCCACAATAGACCGATCGGCTGGGACAAGGGCTCCGAACGCAGGTCAACAAAAGACCTGACGACAACAGGTCGGCGGCGGCGGCAGCAGCTTTTTGTGCCGGTAGCTTTTGTGCCTGTCGCTTTTCTTGATAGGAATTTTTTCTTGACTCCCTGCCCTCAGCTATGGTACATATTCGTCCATGGTGCTGGTTTGCGCCGATAACCCGCCGCACAGGCGGGTTTTTCGTTTAATACTCCGTCCCCGTATCGCTGTTTTTGCCGCGACGAATTGGCATATTCGAAGTCCGCCTCCTGGCGGGCGGTGGCTGTTGCACGGTCCATAGCGCCGCACTATGGCTAGCGGCTTATCAAACAAGGCGACGCAGAATGGCGAAAGACGGCAGCGAGCACGGCGGGATGGGCATCAACACGCGGCTTGCCCATTCGGGCAACAATCCGCACGACTATTTCGGCTTCGTCAATCCGCCGGTGGTGCATGCTTCGACCGTGCTTTTCCGCGACGCGGCTTCGATGGCGGCGCGAACCCAGAAATACACTTACGGCACGCGCGGCACACCGACGACCGATGCGCTTGCCCATGCCATAGACGCGCTGGAAGGCTCGGCAGGCACGATCCTGGTGCCGTCGGGCCTTGCGGCGGTGACGGTGCCGCTGCTCGCCTTCGTCTCGGCCGGCGACCATCTGCTGATCGTCGATACCGTCTATCATCCGACGCGCAATTTCGCCGACACGATGCTGAAGCGGCTGGGCGTCGAGGTCGAGTATTACGCCCCCGATGTCGGCGCCGGCATCGCGGCGTTGATCAAGCCCAACACCAAGGTGGTGTTCACGGAATCGCCGGCCTCCAACACGTTCGAGGTGCAGGACATCCCGGCCATCGTCAAGGCGGCGCACGCCACGGGCGCCATCGTGATGATGGACAACACCTGGGCGACGCCACTCTATTTCCGCCCGCTCGACCACGGTGTCGACATATCTATCCATGCGGCGACCAAATACCCGGCCGGCCATTCCGACGTGCTGCTTGGCACGGTGTCGGCCAATGAGAGTTGCTGGACGCACCTCTACGAAAGCTTCTGCACGCTTGGCTGTTGCGCCGGGCCCGACGACGTCTACCAGGTGCTGCGTGGCCTGCGCAGCATGGGCGTACGCCTCGAACACCATCAGCGCAGCACGCTTGCGATCGCCTCCTGGCTCGAGGGCCAGAAGGGCGTGGCGCGCGTGCTCCACCCGGCCCTGCCCAGCCATCCGGATCACGCTCTGTGGAAGCGCGACTTTTCCGGCTCGAGCGGCATCTTTTCCATCGTTCTTGCCGGTGGCGGCCAGAAGCAGCAGCACGCCTTCCTCGACGCGCTGCGGATCTTCGGCCTCGGTTATTCCTGGGGCGGCTATGAGAGCCTTGCCGTACCGGTCTGGCTCGGCGACCGCGTCGTTGCAAAAGCCCCCTATGAGGGTCCGTTGATCCGTCTGCAGATCGGCCTCGAGGATGTCGACGACCTGAAGGCCGATATTTCGCGCGGCCTGACCGCCGCAGCGGCGGCCTAAAGCGGGTCGCGCCTGAAGATTTTCAGGCGACCCGCTTCAGGTTTTGTTTTTGCGCATGTCGTTCTCCCAAAACCGAGGTCACATTTGGGCGACATGCACTAGCGGAATTCTATTCCCTAAAATTGCGATTTCGCGGATCAGTTTGGCTTTCAAATTCAGCGATGCCACGCCATTGCGGTGCAATCAGCACATTTTGGACTTCCCCTGGAATACCGGCAGAGTTTTCGACCCCATGGCTTTCCGCCTTTTTGTTCCCATTCTTGCCGGCGCGACGCTGCGCGAGCGTCTCGTCGCCTGTATCGGCGCGACGATCGGCATTGCACTCACCGGTGTGATCGCCAGCCTTGTGCTCGGCAACGGCCCGCACGTGCCGCTGCTGGTGGCGCCGATGGGGGCGTCGGCGGTGCTCCTGTTCGCCGTGCCCGCCAGTCCGCTGGCACAGCCATGGTCGATCATCGGCGGCAACACGATATCGGCACTTGTCGGCGTGATCGTGGCGCATTTCATCCACGAAACCGCCCTTGCCAGCGGCATCGCGGTAGCACTGGCCATCGCCGCCATGTCGTTCACGCGCTGCCTGCATCCGCCGGGCGGAGCGGCCGCGCTGACCGCGGTGCTGGGAGGGCCTGCCGTCATCAGCGCCGGCTTCCTGTTTCCATTCGTGCCGGTGGCGCTGAACTCGATCCTGCTGGTGGCGCTCGGCTACGGCTTCCACAGGCTGGCCCGGCGCAATTATCCGCATGTACCGGTTGCAGCGCCGGCGAACAGCCACGGCACCGGCGATCCGCCGGCGCAGCTGCGCGTGGGCTTCCGGTCCGAAGACATCGATGCCGCGCTTGGCGCACTCGACGAGACGTTCGATATCGATCGCAACGATCTCGACCGGCTGCTGCGGCAGGTCGAATTGCAGGCGATGGTGCGCGCGCACAAGACCCTTCTGTGCGCGGACATCATGTCGCGCGATGTGATCTCGGTCGATGCTCACACCTCCACCGAGGCAGCGCGCCAATTGCTGCTTGACCACAACATCCGGACCCTGCCGGTTGTCAATGCGGAGGCCAGGCTGGCAGGCACCGTGGGGTTGCGCGAACTCACCCAGGCCTCCGGTACGGTCGGATCCGTCATATCGCCCGCGGCAACAGCCGCCGCAGGTTTTGCCGCCATGGGTCTGCTGCCGGTGCTCACCGACGGCCGCAGCCATGCGGTCATCATCGTCGACGACGACAAACGGATTCTCGGGCTGATCACCCAGACCGATCTGTTGGCGGCCACGGCGCGCCTGCAGGCTGCCTGACAAGCCTTCACTCGCGCGGTAGGGTACCGCCGCCGGGCCCCGCGAAAAGTCTTCGGGAACCTTTTGCCGGCGACAGCGTCCAATCTCTCAGTCGAGGTTCGGTCCGGAGATTGGGTTGAGGAAACTGGCCATGCCTGCTGTCTTGACGGCCGTGCCTTCTGCTGTGCCAGGCGAGATGCAGCTTGTGCGCCGCGCCTTGGCGCGCGACGGCGATGCCTTCCGCACCATCATCAAGACACACAATCAGCGGCTCTACCGGATCGCGCGCGGCGTCGTGCGCAATGACAGCGAGGCCGAGGACATCGTGCAGGAGGCCTATGTCAGGGCCTTCGCCCATCTCGAAGCGTTTCGCGGCGACTCCTCTCTGGCCACATGGCTGTCGCGCATCGTCATCAACGAGGCGCTTGGCCGCCTGCGCAAAAGGCGCAGAACGGTGGCACTGCCGGAAAATCCGCAAGCCGAGATCATCCGGTTCCCTCTCAACCCCAGCGACGATCCGGAACGGACGATGGCGCAACGGCAGATCCTCCAGCTGGTCGAACGGGCCACCGACAGCCTTCCCGATGTCTACCGGACGGTGTTCGTGGCGCGGGTGATCGAGGGGCTGAGCATCGAAGAGACCGCCGATCTTCTCGGCGTGCGGCCACAAACCGTCAAGACAAGGCTGCACCGGGCCCGCGCTTTGGTGCGCAAGGCGCTGGACGACCAGATCGGGCCGGTGCTGCTCGATGCCTTCCCCTTCGCCGGCCGGCGCTGCGAAAGGCTGACAGGCGCCGTGATGCGGCGGCTCGGGCTGGAAAGCTGAGCCTCGGCGATTCAGTTGATTTTGGCGGGAACGTTTGCCGCCGTACCGCATCCAATGACCGTCAACCGAAAAACACTGTCCGGAGCGATTTCAAACGCCCGGACGAAGGAGATGCCATGTCTATCCGACACACCGCCGCGCTCGCCGCCATGCTGCTGCTTGGCACCGCCCCGTTCGCACAAGCCGCCGACAAGCCGACCGACCCGCAGATCGCACACATCGCCTACACGGCCGGCGTGATCGACGTCGAGGCGGCCAAGCAAGCGCTCAAAAAGTCGAAGAACAAGGAGGTGCTCGCCTTCGCCAAGGACATGGTGCGCGACCATGAGGCGGTGAACGTGCAGGCGCTCGATCTGGTCAAGAAACTCAAGGTCACGCCGGAAGACAACGCTACCAGCAAGGCGTTGACCAAGGCGGCGGAGGAGGAGCGGGCGAAACTCGCCAAGCTCAAGGGCGCGGCCTTCGACAAGGCTTATGTCGACAATGAGGTGGCCTATCACAAGCAGGTCGATGGCGCTCTTGAAACGCTGCTCATCCCGTCGGCGCAGAATGCCGAATTGAAGAGCCTGCTGGAAACCGGCCTGAAGATTTTCCAGGGCCATGAGCAGCACGCCGAGCACGTCGCCGGCATGCTCAAGTAAGGACCGGGAGCATGCCGAAACGCCATCTGTGGATTGCGTTGGCGCTGGCCGTCGGTACCGTTCCGGCGCGAGCAGAAACCATCCAGGTCATCATCGACAGGCTGGTGTTCTCGCCAGCCACCGTCGAGGCCAAGGTCGGCGACACGATCGAGTGGGTGAACAAGGATGTGTTCGCCCACACGGCCACCGTGAAAGGCGGCTGGGAAGTGATGATCCCGCCGAAGAAATCCGCAAGCCTGACATTGAAGGCGGCGGGAGCGGTCGATTATTTCTGCCGCTTTCACCCCAACATGAAAGGCCGTTTGGTGGTGGCGCCCTGATCCAGCGCCAACGAGGCTCGCCTGGCCTCGTCGGGGCGCGCGATATGCGTCCACGAGCCGTCATAGCCCGGCTCGCGGCGTGCCATCCAGGCATTCAGCCCTTCGCGCAGATCGGCGGTCGGGGCCATGCGGGCGAACTGCTCGGCCTCGACAGCCAAGCCTTCGGCGATGCTCTGGTTGAGGCCGCGCGCCACCGCCGTGAGGATGCCGGCAATCGCCAGATCGGAGTGCCGCAGGATGCGCCTGGCCAGGCCGATCGCGGCCGGCATCAACTCGGCATGCGGCACAACCTCGTTGACGAGACCCAGTTCAAGCGCCCGCGGCGGCGCAAACCAGTCGCCGGTCAACAGCAGTTCGAGCGCCCGCTTGCGCCCGGCAAGCCTGGGCAAGCGTTGGGTTCCGCCAAAGGTCGGCGGCATTGCGAGGTTGATTTCCGGCTTGGCGAACAAAGCGCGGTCGCTGGCGATGGCCAGCGGCACCGCCTCGGTGATTTCGCAACCGCCACCAAAGGCAATGCCGTTGACGGCAGCGATGACGGGTTTGCGAAACGCTTCCAGCCTCGCCGTCAGCCGTTGCCCGCGCATGACGAAATCACGCATCGCGACATCGACGCCGACCGCCACGCTGGCCGAGAACTCATGAATGTCGCCGCCGGCCGAAAACGCCCGCTCCCCTGCTCCGGTCAGAATGACCGCACGAACGCTGTCATCGACGTCAATGTCGTCGAGGATCGCAAGCAGGCGATCGATCAGGGCATAGTTCAACGCGTTCAGCTTCTCCGGCCGGTTGAGGGTGAGGATGGCAATCCCATCCCGGGTTTCGTTAAGGACAAGATCGGTCATTGGCTCTTCCTTCTTCATCATGCTGATGACCGGAAGACTATGCCTCTTTCCGCTTGTGTATATTCACTAGTCGGTATACCTAAGCTCATGCCTGACACGCAAAGTCCTACCCGCAAACGCATTGTCGATGCCGCGACCAGGCTCTTCTATGCCGAAGGAATCGGTCGCGTCAGCGTCGATGCCGTCGCCGAGGAAGCGGGTCTCACCAAGCGCACGCTCTACTACCATTTCAAGAGCAAGGACGACCTCATCGCCGCCTATCTCGATGGCCGCGACCAACCCAATCTGAAGCGGATGGCTGGCTGGTTCGATGCTGCCGAAGGCGGCGCGGATCGCAAGGTCGAGGCGATCTTCACCAATCTGGCGAGGTCCGCTCGTCACCCGAAATGGAAAGGATGCAGCTTCCTGCGCACGGCCGCCGAACTCGCCTCGATGCCCGGACATCCGGCGGTCAAAGTCGGCGCGCGGCACAAGCTGAATTTCGAAACATGGCTAGCCGGCGCCTTGTCGGACCATGGCGTCGGCGAGCCGCCTGCCTTGGCACGCGAGATCGTGCTTTTGATCGACGGCTGCTTTTCGATCATGCTGATCCACCGCAACCCCGATTACATCGAGGCCGCCGGCCGCGCCGCGGCGACGCTGGTGCGGGCGCGGATTTCAGGCAGCCAGGCCTAAAGCGCGACGCGCTTTAAGCCTTTGGTTTTATGCATATCGTTGCCCCAAAACCGGGGCCACTTTTGGGCGACATGCATTAGAACCCAAACGCCAGCCATGCCGTGCCGGCGGCCAGCGTTATCAGCGTCAGCGGCAAGCCGACCTTGAAAAAAGCGCCGAACGACAGCGTCGTGCCGGCGGCGCGTGCCTGTTCGGCGACGATCAGATTGGCGACCGAACCCAGCAGCGTGAAATTGCCGGCCAGTGTCGAGCTCATGGCGACGACCAGCCAGGCGCGCTCGGGGTTTTCGAGGCCCGGTATGAAGGGCCGAAGCGCCAGCACGGCCGGGACATTGCTCATGATGTTGGAGAGAACCGCGGTGAAACCGGACAGGCGCCAGACGTCGCCCAGCCCGAGGTTCTTGGCCGAAGCGATCATGTCTGGCGAAAGAAGCGTCTTTTCGGCGCCGGCGACCACAACGAACAGACCGGCGAACATGAACAGCAGCGGGCCGTCGATCTCGCGGTAGATGCGTTCCGGCTTGATGGCGCGGGTGAGCAAGAGGATGGCGCCGCCGATGAGTGCCGCCTTGGCCACCGGCACGCCGGCGAAGAAGGCGATCGCCAGCCCGATGCAGACCACCACCGCCTTCAGCACCTGCCCCTTGTGCATGCGGCCACGCGATACCTCCGGCGTCAGTTGGACTGTGCGGGCGAATTCGGCCCGGAAGACGATACGGATGATGACAACGACCGCGACGAGGCCGAAAAGGGCGACCGGAGCGAGCGCTGCCGAAAAGGCCGGATAGGAAATGCCCGACAGCGCGCCGATGACCATGTTTTGCGGATTGCCGGTGATGGTGGCGACGCTGCCGCAATTCGACGCGGTGGCGGTGGCGATCAGATAGGGGATCGGGTTGCGCTTGATGATGCGGGTGACGTGGACGACGATCGGCGCCATGACGAGGCAGATGGCGTCGTTGACCAGGAAGGCGGACAACACGCCGGTCAGCAGCGTCACCATCACCAAAAGCATGAAGGGCGCGTGCGCGTGCTCGATGGCGATGGCGCCAAGGCCGCGAAAGGCGCCCGACACTTTCAGATGCGCCACCACGATCATCATGCCGAGCAGAAGCGTGATGGTGTCGAAATTGATCGCCCGGTAGGCATCCTCCATGCTGAGCGCGCCGATGGCGATCATCGCGGCCCCGCCGAGAAGCGCGATCCCCGCCCGGTCGAGGCGCAGGCCGGGGATGCGGCCGATGGCGACACCGGCGTAAGTCAGGATCAGGATCAGCAGTGCCGCCGCGCCCATCAATGTCATCGATAGAAGTCCTGCCCTGTGGCGCGCCGCTGCCTGTCAGCCCCAATGGTCTGATTTGCGTGCCTGCTTTAGCGCGATGTCGAGATCGATGACAGACAGCCAGGCATGTTGTTGCGTCAAGCACCGCCCAAGGGATGACGTGCCGCTAACGCAGATAAAAATCCAGCCGCTGCCGCAGTGCCTGCGGCGAAAACAGCTGCTCGACGGTCTGCCGGGCCTTGAGGCCCACCGCCGCCCGCAGCGCCGGATCGGCTTTGAGATCGGCCAGGATCCGCGCCGCCTGCTGCGTCGTTTCGAACAAGAAACCGTTTTCGCCATGCCTGATATGGTCGGAATAGCCGCCATGGGAATGGCAGACCACAGGCAACCCGCAGGCCATCGCCTCGAACACGACGCGACCGAAGGTTTCCACATGCCAACCGGTGCGATAATAGAACACGTCGAGCGTCTGCAGAAACTCTTCGGCGATAAATTGGCCGGGTGGGAACAGCTCGAGTTGCGGATGCGGCATGAGGCTGCCCTTGAGCCCTGTCCCTCCCTGAATCCGCAAGGCTGTACCTTCGGCCAGCAATGTCTCGTAGAGAGGTATGTCATCGGGATGATGTTTGCCCGGCCCATCGCGGCTCAAGCGTCCGACGGTGAACGGACGATCCGAATCCAGACGCCGTGGTGAAAGCCGTGGTGAAAAACGTTCGATATCGATCGGAGACGGATGCACGGTGCCATCGATTTGGAGCATCCGTCTCTGAAAATCGGAAATCAGCACCAGTTCGGCGTCGGGCCAGTTCAGCATGCGGGGCATGCGCCTCGTCAGCGACATGATTTTCGGGTGAAAGGTATTGAAGACATAGATCAGCCGGCGCGGTCGCGGGATCAGGTAAGGCCACATCTTGTTGCGCCAATGCGAGCCGAGAAAGACGTAGGTACCCCCATTCGGTACATCCCACTTCGACAGTGAGACGCGGCGAATCGGGAAATTCCGCATCAACTCGGCGGACACACTGGAGGAGGTTGCCCACAGATGCACTTCGGAGTCGGCACTCAACAGCCGGTGCAGTTCCAAAGCTTCAAGGTCACTGCCGCCGAAGGGATCCTGAAAGCCGTTGAACAAATGGATCATAATAGCAGTGCTTACCTGACCGTTCCCGCCACATGCCCGCCAGCATCAAAAATCATGATCGCACGTCGGCCGGAACGTTTAGAAACTCAGGATTCAGAACCGTTTCTACCAACAACGAAACATCGCCAATGCGGGGGAGTATACCGGCAAGCGGTTGCAGTCCATCGCCTATCGAGCCGGCATGCTATCCAAAAAGATCGGATTTCCTGCACATGACTGTAAGCTTTGAAAGCGTAGAGGAGCGGTCTGCGCTTCCCGATCCAGCAATCTGCAAGTTTATGCCATCAATGCACGGTGGCGACCCCGGGCGCAGGCGCCGGAGACGTTCCGGCCGGATCGAAGCTGACTTGATCGCGTCCGTTCGACTTGGCCGTGTAAAGCCTTTTGTCGGCAGCGGAGAAGATTTCCTCATAGGTGATCGGGCCGGTAAAGCTTGTGCCGCCGATGCTGACGGAAAGCGGACAAGGCCTGCCGCCGGGTGAGAATTCCATCTCCCTGATACGCCGGCGGATGCTTTCGGCAACCATCCAGGATTGCGAGGGATCCACGCCGGGCAGAAACACGCCGAATTCTTCGCCACCGATGCGGCCGACGATATCGCCCCCACGAAGTTGCCCCTTGATCGCCTGCGCTATCAGTTTGAGCGCCTGATCGCCGCAGTCATGGCCCAGGCGGTCATTGATCGACTTGAAGTGGTCGGCGTCGATGATCAGCAGCGCGCCCGAACGGGTTTGCTCCTGCTTTCGGGTCTGCTCGAGATAGGCTTCGACCAGCATCGAGAAGGCGCCACGGTTCAGCACCGCCGTCAGGCTGTCGGTCGCGGCGATGACGCTGAGGTCGCGCTGCGCGATGGCCAGCTGGCGAATCTTCCACATCAGGAAAAACAGAAACGAACCACCCAGCACCAAAGGCAGCATCAGGTCGGTCATCTGTGCCCGCCACAGAGCCTCGGGCGAAAGATAGGGAAAGTTGAAGGAATCGACGAAGAACGCCACGGCAATGAAGAATGCCGTACCGACTGCCGTGACAGCGATCACCCTGCCCCAGCTCGTCGGCGACAGATCGAGCTTCATCGCGTTCAACTCCGTTAGCCGTCGCTACTATGACGCACCAACCCCAACAAATTGATAAGACTTTCCCTCCAATTCGATATCGGGCGGCGGAACCAACCCGCCGGCCCTGTCGGTGACTTGCGACAGACGCTACAAGACGGCCGCTGGAAAGCAGCCATCCTGTTTCAGAGCTTGAAGGCGTGGGCCAACTGCCGGCCGAGCAAGGGCAAAACGGCGCGCGAAGCCAGACCGCTCGTCGTCAGTTGAGCGTCGGCTCACTCAGCGCATCGACGACAAAGGATGCCGCGATCAGGTCGTCGGCATCGAGGCGCAGGGAGCCTCCGTCGCCTCCCATGGCTGAAGCCACTTTTTGAAAGGTCTTCATTTCATATTCCGTGATCCGGGCGTCCTGCATCCTGGCCTTGAGGTCGGCGATGCGCCGATCCAGAGCCGAAGATATGCCTATTTCTCGCTTCGACATGGCAACACTCCTCCCCACCCTTGTTTGCCTCCCGCCTGTCCACTTTTATATGAGGGTCCGCGAATACAGCGGGCCGAACGCGCCGTGCGCGGGAAGGTTCCGAAAAGGCAGAGTAACGAAATAATACGCTGGCCCCCAGCCGACTGCCCGGCCACGCTAAATCCCCTCATCACCATGACAGAGCTGAACAGCTTGCGGTATTTACCGCTGTCGTGGCGTTCCTGGATGGAAAGAGGTGATTCCGTGACTTTCTATATAAGGCATAGCTAATCCTTGACGCCAGCCGGATGCCGCCCCAGAATCAGAAGCATGGCAATAAAGGTCGGCGACGAAGTGGCGGTCATGGCGACGGTGCTGAAGCGCGTCACGGAAGACCGCGTCAGCGTGTCGATCCCCGGTTACGATTTTTCGCATTCGGTCAGGCTGGCCAAGGGCCAGCCGATGGAATTATCCGGCGACGTTACGCGGATCGATGGCGACAAGGTCACGGTGTCGTTCGGGACAATGGTCACGGTGGATCTGGACAGGGTGCACCTGGTGCAAAGCTACCTCCCGCCGAAGCGAAGGGATCTGAGGATGTGAACAAGGGAAGCTCCACCGTCTCAGGGATCCAGCCCCTTACGTCCCAGCAGTGCAGAGCCGCACGAGCGATGCTGAAATGGTCGCAGGTGCGACTCGCCGCGAAGTGCGGCCTTAGCGAAGGAACGATTGGCAGTTTCGAGAGCGGACGAAGGATTCCGAGTTCGGCCAAGCTGGCTGCCATCCGTCGAGGGTTGGAGGCAGCGGGCGTGGTTTTCATCGATCAGAAGGTTGCAAGGGCCAAGAGCGATCCGCCTCGTCAAACTATCGGCGGAACATAATTTAGATATCGCTGTTAGATCCCAAACGGGAGGCGCGCGATGTTCAAACGTGAAATTGGTATTGTTTCGGACTGGTCGAAATTGGTGGCGGACGATCCTCTGATCGCCGCCGATATTGCCCAGCGTCTTTCTGTTCACGCTTGCAATGACAACACTCCCGCCGTCGCCGACGGCCCGTCGCCCGGCACCGAAACATTTCGAAATCCCCACTTTGCCGGCCTCGCGACACCCGCCGAATATCCTCGCCCGATCGTGCTTCTAGCCACGATCTATGCGTCGACGGTCCTGGGGGTAACGCTGCTTCTGGCGGCGGCGGTTTGAGCGCACGAGGCCTGGTGACGCTCTCTGAAAGCCCATGTCTCTGGTATAAACCGTAACCTATGTGTCCGGAACGGACCGAAAGGCTTTGGCGATCCCGACAGGATTCGAACCTGTGACCATCGGCTTAGAAGGCCGGTGCTCTATCCAGCTGAGCTACGGGACCGCTGGCCGGCCTTTGGACCGGCTGGATATTCTGGCGCTGGGCGCCGTTCAATGCGTCCAGGGCGTCCTGCGGTCATAGCGGAAATTCTCCGCATAGGAAATCTGGCGGCGCTTGGTCTCTTTCGGCTCTTCGACGCGGAAAGCGAGCCCTTGCTTTTCGGCGTAGGCCACCGCCTCTTCCCGCGTGTCGAAGCTAAGCCTGATCTGGCTTCTCATGTCTGCCGACGTCGTATAGCCCATCAGCGGGTCGATCTTCTTGCGCGTCTCGGGATCGAATTCCAGCACCCAGTGGCCGGTCTTGGCCTTGCCGGACTGCATCGCGGTTTTGGCTGGGCTGAAAATGCGCGCGGACATGGCCACCTCGTTCTTGTGCAAGGCGGCATCGCCACCCTTCGCCCGTCATTACTGCGCAATGCGCACGGCGGCAAGGTTTTTGCTCTCGCGGGTTTTTGCACTTGCCATGCACCATCGAAATGAATAGGCAACAGACCGTTCGGAGTGTAGCGCAGCCTGGTAGCGCATCTGGTTTGGGACCAGAGGGTCGGGAGTTCGAATCTCTCCACTCCGACCATCCCCTCACAGCCCAATGCCCGGCGCAGCCATATGCTCACTTGCTCCGGCTCCGGTCGTGCATCCGGCAGCCGCGGGCCGGTTCGGCAAACAGGGGTTCAGATGCTTGGAATCGATGCCTGGGTGTCGCTTTTCGGACCGGCCTACTTTGCCTATGCCGGCATCACCGTTCCGTTCATGGTGACGTGGGCAATTGCCTGCGCCGCACTGGCGATGTGGAACAACCGTGAAAGCCGCAGACAGGCGAGGCAGGCCCCAGGCGCTGTCGTCTCCCGCTCCTGGCGTATCAGTATCGGAATGTTTGTGCTGGTCGCCGCCGGCTATATCGCCGCTCACTCTGCCGTCTACCTCGCGGTGCGTCATTTCGCCAGAATGTGGCTCTGAGACTGGCCTCTCAGGCTAAATCTCGAATTCGCCCTGCCCTTCGTCCATGGCGTTGACGGTTTCGGCTGCCAGCGCCCTGGTGATCGGGGTCTTGCGTTCGAGCGCGGTCCGGTCGAGCCGCTCAACCACGCGCATCGCTGTCGCCAGCGAGCGCTCGATACGGCGGACCAGATACTGCACGACATGCGGTTCGACCTCGATCTGACGGTCGGCGAAGAGTTTTGTGATGACGCCGGCGAGCAGGAGATCGTCGGGCTCATGAATTTCCACTGTCGCCGCCGCTTTCAGCCGTGAGGCGAGATCAGGCAGCGTGACGCCCCAGGCGGACGGGAAGCGGCGCGCCGTCAGGAGCAGCGTCGACCCGGCACCACGCACCGCATTGATCAGATGGAACAGGCCCTGTTCATCGACCGCGCCGGTATCGACATCGTCGATCAGTGCCGGCCGCGCGCCGAGATTGGCAATGCTGTCGCCGATGCGCCTGGCGTCGACCGCCACCGCATCGGCACGCGCGCGCCAGATCGAGGCCAGATGCGTCTTGCCCGAACCCGCGGGACCGGCCAGCACCACCACCGGCGATGGCCAGTCCGGCCAGCGGTCGACCAGCGCCACCGCCTGGTTGTTGGTGCCGGAGACCACGAGTTCGTCGCGCGAATAGCCGGTGCCATGGCCGAGATCGAGCGGCAACTGGCGTGGCGGGTCGGTTGGCTGGGCAGTCACTTCAGCGACGCGGTTGCGTGCGGTGGCCGCCGCCGCGATCGGCCGGAAGCTGCGGCACAGGTGCCGCGCCGCGGCCCTTGTAGAGCGGCGATTCGAGATAGCGGGCAATGGCGAACCGCACCAGCACGGCGACGGCCGCAGAAGCCGGCACCGCTATCAACAAGCCGACGAAGCCGAACAGCGCACCGAAGGCAAAAAGCGAAAACATCAGCCATACCGGGTGCAGGCCGACGCTTTTGCCGACCAGCCGCGGCTGCAGGATGTTGCCCTCGATGAACTGACCGATGAAGAACACGACCGCGACGGCGACGATCATCGTCCAGTCCGGCCAGAACTGGACGAAGGCGACGCCGACGGCCAGCACCAGCCCGGTCAGCGAGCCGACATAAGGGATGAAGGAAATCAGCCCGGCGAACAGGCCGATGAGGATGCCGAAATTCAGTCCGGTCAGCGTCAGCCCGGTGGCATAAATGGCGCCCAGCACCAGGCACAGCGTGCCCTGGCCGCGCACGAAGCCGGCTGTTGCGGTGTTGATGTCACGCGCGATGGCGCGCACGGTCGCGACGTTGTCGCGCGGCACCCAACCGTCGATGACCGCCACCATGCGGTCCCAGTCGAGCAGCATGTAGAAGGCGACCACCGGCGTCACCACGAACAGGCTTACCACCGAGACCAGCGCCATGCCGGAACTCCACAGCGAGGTGAAGACGGTGGTGATCAGGCCGAAGCCCGAGGTCAGCAGCGAATTCAGCCCGTCGCGCAAGCTATTGGCGTTGACGCCGAACTTCTGTTCCAGCCATTTCGGATCGAACGAGGTGATCAGGCTTTGCAGGCGGGTCAGATATTCCGGCAATTTGCCGGCGAAATCGGCCATCTGCGTGGCCAAAACCGGAATGAGGATGACGAAGGCCAGGACCAGCACGATGAGGAAGGAGATGAGGATGACCACCGTCGCCATGAAACGGGACAGGCCGAGCCGCTGCAGCCGGTCGGCAACGGGATCGAGGAAATAGGCAAGCACCATGCCGGCGACGAAGGGCAGCAGGATCGCGCTGAAAACATAGAGGAAAAGCGCCAGCAGCGCGGCGCCGGCCAGCCAGAAGAAGATCTGGCGGCGAAAGGTCGCGGACGCGGCGGTGTCGGCGGCCGCGGCCTCGATTGCTGCCGCTTCTGTCTCAGATGTCCGGAGTGGAGCCTTCGCCATAGCCGCTCATGTGCCTCAGCCAAGTCACGAGATAGGCTGCGGCCGAAGCCACGGTCAAGACCCCGGACAGCAATATGAGAACTGACCTCAGCGGGTCGAGGTGAACGGCAAGGGCAAGTTCTCCCAGCACAAGCGCGGCCAGCACGATCTGGATCGCGGTGTTGGCCTTCGACACGAACAACGGTTTCATCTCGACCGGATGGGTCATGACGGCGGACAACACCACCGCGCAGACGATCAACGCGTCGCGCGACACCATGATGACGACAAGCCACAGCGGCAATTGCCCGATGAAGCTCATGACAACGAACACCGAAACCAGCAGCAGCTTGTCGGCCACCGGGTCGAGATAGGCGCCGAGGGTGGATTGCTGGTTGAAACGGCGGGCGATGAACCCGTCGACGCCGTCGGAAATACCGGCGACGAGGAACCCGGCAAAAGCCCAGTCCCAGCGCGCCTGCAGCATCGCCAGCACCACCGCCGGCACCAGGACAAGGCGCAGGATGGTGATCAGGTTGGGGATGGTCAAATGCTTGGCACCTCCTCTTGGTCGGAGATAGATGATGAAGATGGCGGGTGGCAACAAGGGAGAAGCTGCCGATCTCCCGCACGGGAGAGCGGCTTTCAGCCCGGCTTTCGCCAATCACGAGCGCCTGTACGCGCGCGCCGTCCACGGTTTTATGGGCCGAGATGGCCGTTATCCTTGCGGACAGAAACCGTTCATGCGAAGAGCCCGCGACAAGGAAAATTGTTGAACGGGCACCAGAAATGAGCAAGCGCGACGTGAACAAGCGCAAGAACGGGCTCACCTATGCCGAGGCCGGTGTCGATATCGACGCGGGCAATCTCATGGTCGAGAAGATCAAGCCGCTGGTGCGCGCGACGCGCCGGCCGGGCGCCGACGGCGAGATCGGTGGGTTTGGCGGCTTGTTCGACCTCAAGGCGGCCGGGTTTATCGATCCGGTGCTGGTGGCGGCCAATGACGGCGTCGGCACCAAGCTCAAGATCGCCATCGATGCCGGCAAGCACGACACGATTGGCATCGACCTCGTCGCCATGTGCGTCAACGACATCGTCGTGCAAGGTGCCGAACCGCTGTTCTTCCTCGACTATTTCGCCACCGGCAAGCTCGATCCCGACCAGGGTGCCGCGATCGTCGGCGGCATTGCCGAGGGCTGCCGCCAGGCCGGCTGCGCGCTGATCGGCGGCGAGACGGCCGAGATGCCCGGCATGTATCACGGCAATGATTACGATCTGGCCGGCTTTGCGGTGGGCGCCGCCGAACGCGGCCAATTGCTGCCCACCGACGATATTGTCGAAGGCGACGTGCTGCTGGGCCTGGCTTCCTCTGGCTTGCACTCGAACGGATATTCGCTGGTGCGCCGCATCGTCGCCGTCAGCGGTCTGTCGTGGAGCGATCCGGCGCCGTTCAACGACGAGGCCACGCTGGCCGAGGCGCTGCTCGAGCCGACCCGCATCTACGTCAAGTCGATTCTCAAGGCGATCCGCAACACGCATGGTATCAAGGCGCTCGCCCACATCACCGGCGGCGGCTTCCCGGAAAACATCCCGCGCGTGCTGCCCAAGGATTTTTCGGCCGAACTCGATCTCGAAGCGATCGACGTTCCTGCCGTGTTTTCGTGGCTCGCCAAGACCGGCGGCGTGGCGCCGGAAGAGATGATGCGCACCTTCAATTGCGGCATCGGCATGATTCTGGCGGTCGCATCCGGCCAGGCGGCACAGGTCGCCGCCGTGCTGCAGGAGGCCGGCGAGACGGTGACGCCGATCGGCCGCATCGTGCCGCGCCGCGACGCCGGGGTCATCTATCGGGGCTCGATCGGCCTATGAGCGCGCAGAAGAAACGCACCGTCGTCCTGATCTCGGGACGCGGCTCCAACATGACCGCGCTGATTGCCGCGGCCAGCGACCCGGCGTTCCCGGCCGAGATCGTCGGTGTCATTTCCGACAAGCCGGATGCCGCCGGGCTCGGCATCGCCAGGGCGCGCGGCATCGCCACGCAGGTCGTCTCGCGTGCCGACCATGGCAGCAAGCAGGCGCATGACGCCGCCATCGACGCCGCGCTCGCAGCCTTCAACGCCGAGATCGTGGCGCTGGCCGGCTATATGCGCATCCTCACCCCCGGCTTCGTCCAGAGATGGCAGGGCCGCATGATCAACATCCACCCTGCCCTGCTGCCGGCGTTCAAGGGGCTCGACACCCATGTGCGCGCACTGGCCGCCGGCATCCGCATCCATGGCTGCACCGTGCACTTCGTCACCTCCGAGATGGACGACGGTCCGATCATCGCGCAGGCGGCCGTACCGGTGATGGTCGGCGACAACGCCGATACTTTGGCAGCCCGCGTGCTGAAGGCCGAGCACCGGCTCTATCCGCTGGCATTGGGACTGGTCGCCGAAGGCAAGGCGCGCATGGAGGCCGGCCGCACCGTACTTGCCCACTTTGCCGACGATGCCGACAACGGCACTTCGGTGGTGATGGCCCCGGATCCGCTGCGCGAGGAAGCCGACCTCGAGCATCTGGCGCGCATCACGCCGTGAGAGGCCTAGATCGGGAATGACAACGGCACTTAGCCTGGAACCGCCAAATCAGACTCGGTGCCAGACCGAAACGGACCGACTGCGCAGAGCTTGGCTGGAAGGACTGGAAAGCGGCCCGTTCGATCCCTTCGACATTGAGGCGATCAAACAAAAGGCCCGCACTCGTCTGACCAGTCTCGCTGGTCCTGACCAACATCGATGAGACAACTACTCCTCCTCCGTCACGCCAAATCGAGCTGGGACGACCCTGATCTCGATGATTTCGACCGGCCTTTGGCCGAACGCGGGGTTAAGGCGGCGTGCTTGATGGGACGCGAGCTTGCGGCGCGCGGCTGGCTGCCGGACCTGGCGCTGGTGTCGCCGGCGCTGCGCACCCGCGACACCTGGCGGCTTGTGGCGGCGGAGCTGCCCGTCCAGCCCCGGATCGCATTCGTCAAGGCGCTGTACGATGCTTCAGCGGCGGACATTCTGAGCCAGATTGGTCAAACCGACGCTTCAAGCGGCAGCTTGCTGGTAATTGGCCACAATCCGGGCCTGGAACATTTGGCCAGACAGCTCGCCGGGCCGGGGTCAGACGCCAAGGCGCTCAAGAGACTTGAGGAGAAATTCCCGACGGCAGCCCTGGCCCGGGTGGTCTTCGAAGGCGATTGGTCCGTCGTGTCCCCCGCCCGGTTGACACATTGCCTGCGGCCGAAGGACCTGGGCTAGCGTCCATGGCAGGTGCGGCAGGCAAAGCCCACCGCACGCCCGCTTGAGCCGTCAGTTTCCCCAGTTGCCCTGGCCGGATTCCGGCTGGGCCGAATCGGGCCTCAGCGTGAGGTCGCGATGCTTGACCAGCCTGTGGGTCGAAGCCGTGTAACTGTGGTCGACATTGACCGCGTGCGAGGTGACGGCCGGCTGATTGACATTGTCCGAACCATAGTTGTCGCTGCCGGCAAAAGCGGTGCCCGTGGCAACGAGGATGGCGGCGGCGGTAAGAGCGATCCTGGTCATTTTATTTACTCCGGTATTCCTGTTCCTGTCCGTCTAGTGGCGTGCCCTTGGGAGGAATTTCGCGTCGCTCGGACAGCCTCGATCTGGGTTTTTCGTGCGCCGACTTCCAATCACGAAGACGTTCCCTCACGTGCGGAATCTGGACCTCGAACGTAGGCCAAGGTGTTGAGCCACTCTGTTTTATCAATTTATCTCAAACGCTTATAAGGGGATCCCTGACGCATGGTGCGGCGGTTCGTCGAGCCAGCGCTCGCCATCGTTCACGATTCGTCAACATAAATTGAACCGTCTGGTTCGATTTACGATCGGCGCTGCGACATTGACGCCGTCGGCCGAAATCCTGCTCATGCAAAAAACAAGAGCGGCGGGCAAAGCCCACCGCTCTTTGTGGTCGCAGACTTCAGAAAATCAACGACCCCAGATGCCCTGGCCCGACTGAGCCGGCACGTTGGCATTGGCATCACCCTGCGTCTTCACGGACTTCGGGATCGAGCCGGTGTGCGTGGTGTCGATGTTGGACACGGACTGGTTCGCAACCGGCTGGTTGGCATTGTAAGAGCCATAATTGTCGCTGCCGGCAAAAGCAGTGCCCGTGGCAACGAGGATGGCGGCGGCGGTAAGAGCGATCTTGGTCATTTTATTTACTCCAGTATTTCTTTGTTCTGTCCGTCTAGTGGCGTGCCCTTGGGAGGAGTTTCGCGTCGCTCGGACCACCCCGAGATGGGCTTGCCCTGCCACGGATTCCAATCACGAAGATGTTCCTTCGCGGCTCGAATTCGGACCTTGAAATTTGGCACAGGGCCTCAGCGGTCATAATTTTATTGTTCGAAATCAAATTGTTAGTGAGATTCCTCTCCCACCATGCGAGGCCGACAACCAAGCCAGCGTTCACCATCTGCTATACAGTCCGTCAACAGAAATCGAACCGAACGGTTCGGTTTGGAGAGACCTGACCCCTCCAGCATTCTTTACGGTGCGGAGGTGGACGAGATATGGGTGCGTACGTCCAACCAGGAGGACAAACCGGCCGCTATAGGCCGGTCATACCCAGCACGTCGCGCATGTCATATTCGCCGGGCGGACGTCCAGCCACCCAGAGTGCGGCGGCGATGGCGCCGCGGGCGAACATGATGCGGTCGCCGGCTGCATGCGACAAGGTCAAGGTCTCGCCCTCGGCGCAGAAGCTGACGCTGTGTTCGCCGACGATGCTGCCGCCACGCAGTACCGCAAAGCCGATCTCGCCGGTCGGCCGCGAGCCCATGACGCCGTCGCGTGCACGCCTGGCGACCGTGTCCAGGTCGATGCCGCGTCCGCCGGCTGCGGCAGACCCCAGCATCAACGCCGTCCCCGATGGCGCATCGACCTTGTGGCGATGATGCGCCTCGACAATTTCCACGTCCCAGTCATCGGGATCGAGTGCCCGCGCCGCCTGCTCGACCAGCCCGATCAACATGTTGAGCCCGAGCGAAAAGCTGCCGGAGCGCACGATGGCAATTGTTTTCGCGGCGTCGGCGATAGCAGCCGATTCATCAGCATCGAAGCCCGTTGAGCCGATGACCAGGGCCGGGCCGCCGCGCTCGGCGCAAATGCTGGCCAGATGAGCCGAGGCAGCCGGCGTGGTGAAGTCGATGACCACGTCGGCCACGGCAAGCGCCTCGTCGCGGCTCACCAGCCCTTCGCCGATACTGCCCGGCCGGTGGAAGCGGGCGGCGAGCGCCAGCCGCGCATCGCCCTGCACGGCGGCCGCCATCTCGCGGCCCATGCGGCCCAGCGCACCCGCGATGGCGACCCTGACCGGTGGTTTCGACATGGCGCTATCCCGCGGCTATTTATTTCCACATGCCGCGCATGCGCGCGCCGATGTCGACGCGCACCTCCGGCCGGGCCGCCCTGCCCTGTGCCACCTGTGCGCTCGGCCATGACACCTGCTGGAACGCCGCCAGGATCGAGGCCGGGATGAAGCGGGTGCGCGAGGCATAGAGATGGCGGTCGCCGCGCGCCGCCTGGCCGTGCGGAAAGAAGCGTTGCGGCATGACCAGGTTGAGATTGTCCTTGGCCCGCGTCATCGCCACGTAGAGCAGCCGGCGCTCCTCCTCGATGTCCTCCTTGGTGCCGACGCCGAGATCGGCCGGGATACAGCCGTCGACCGTGTTGAGCACGAAGACGTTCTTCCATTCCTGGCCCTTGGCCGAATGGATGGTCGACAGGATCAGATAGTCCTCGTCGCGATGCGGCGGCCCGGCCTGGTCACTGGTGGCGTCGGGCGGATCGAGCGTCAATTCTGTCAGGAAGCGTTCGCGCGAAGCATAGCCCGAACCGATCTGCTCAAGTTGCAAGAGATCGGCGCGCCGTGTCGTCGCATCTTCGTGGATGCGCTCCAGATGCGGCTCATACCACAGCCTGACCTGTTCGAGGTCGGCAGGCCATTTGGCGCCGGCGCGCAGGCCGGAATAGAGCGAGACGAAGCCCGGCCAGTCATCCGCCGCGCGTTGCGGCGGACGCCAGCCGGCCAGCCCCATGGCCTCGTCCAGCGCCGTCGTCATGGTCTCGACGATCTGCGCGGCAGCCGAAGGGCCGATGCCCGGCATCAGCTGCAGCACGCGGAAGCCGGCGACGCGGTCGCGCGGGTTCTCGGCGAAGCGCAGCACCGCCAGCACGTCCTTGACATGGGCTGCATCGAGGAATTTCAGCCCGCCGAACTTGACGAAGGGAATGTTGCGCCGCGTCAGCTCGATCTCCAGCGGGCCGCTGTGGTGCGAGGCGCGAAACAGCACCGCCTGCGATTTCAGTGCCGTGCCGGCCTCGCGCTCGGCCAGGATGGTATCGCAGACGAAATTGGCCTGCTCGACCTCGTCGCGCACGCTCACCAGTTTTGGCCTGTCGGTCGACTTGCGCTCCGACCACAGGTTTTTGGTGAAGCGCTCCGAGGCTTCGCCGATCACCGCATTGGCGGCCGCCAGGATGGTTTCGGTGGAGCGGTAATTGCGCTCCAGCATCACGACGTCGGCGGCTTGCGCGAACTGGTTGGGGAAGTCGAGGATGTTGCGAACCTCGGCGGCCCGGAACGAATAGATCGACTGTGCATCGTCGCCGACCACCGTCAGCCCGGCGCCGTCGGGTTTCAGCGCCATCAGGATCGAAGCCTGCAAGCGGTTGGTGTCCTGGTATTCATCGACCAGCACATGGTCGAAACGCCCGCCCAGATGCGCCGCTATCTCGGGCTCCGCCGCCATCTGCGCCCAGTAGAGCAGCAAATCGTCGTAATCGAGCACATTTTGCGCCTGCTTGGCCTCGACATAACCAGCGAACAATTGCTTCAGCTGCTCCGCCCAACCGGCGCACCAGGGAAAGGCGGAACCCAACACCTCGTTGAGCGGTGCCTGCGCGTTGACGGCGCGCGAATAGATGGCAAGGCAGGTCCCCTTGGTGGGGAAACGCGCTTCCGTCTTCGAGAAGCCGAGCTCGTGGCGAACCAGATTCATCAGGTCGGCGGAATCCTCGCGATCATGGATGGTGAAGGCAGGGTCGAGACCGATCTCCAGCGCATAGTCGCGCAGCAGCCGCGCGCCGATGCCGTGAAAGGTGCCGGCCCAGGTCAGCGCATCGGTGATGACAGCTGCATCGCGGCCGAGCACCTCGCCGGCGATACGCTCGACGCGCCTGGCCATTTCGGACGCGGCGCGGCGCGAAAACGTCATCAGCAGGATGCGGCGCGGATCGGCCCCCTTGACGACCAAATGGGCGACGCGATGCGCCAGCGTGTTGGTCTTGCCCGAACCCGCGCCGGCAATGACCAGCAGCGGACCGGCGATCTTGCCGTCGCCATGCTCGACGGCCTGGCGTTGGGCGTCGTTCAGCCGCGCGAGATAGGCAGGCTGGATGGTCGGTTCCCGAAAGGTCGAATCAGCAGTGGCGAGGTTCATCGCCCATCAAGCATCGTTTCTGCTTTGTTCGCAACGTCGATGCGAGGCTGGCCTCGTGCTCGACAGGCCGAAGCGTGACGTCCGGTGTCTTAGCGTTGCGGATCGACACCCATGTCGGCCGACTGCCGCCGCAAGGTCTCGCGATCATATTGCGACGGCGGCAACAGCAGCGGGTCGACCGTATCGGGCACGTTTTCGACCATCTTCCTGGCGATACGATAAGTGACATAGGCGAAGGCGCCGGCGACGAGCAGACGGAACATGGTGCAACACTCCTTGGAGCAGAACCAACCGGGTAAACCGCATTTGGTTCCCTTGCCAATCGTCCACGCGCGCAGTCGGAGATGAGGGTGGGCTACGGGTTTCGCCAGCGCTTTCCCGATGCATTCTCGGGGCACCGGAGGCGGAACTTGGCGTTTGCGGGGTTCGTGTCCTGCCGCATGCCGCCGTGGCGTTCCGGACAGGCTTTGGGGGAAGAAGGCCGGCGCCGCTTGGGAGGAGGAACGAAGCGCCGGCCAAGCGGATAATGAGGTCCGCCGCACAGGTAAGGCTAGCTGAGTCTTGCCCCTGCGTCATCGGGGGATTGTCTTTGTTAAAAACGTACCGACGCGCACGGCCCTATCGGTCGCCAGCCGTCACAAGCTTGTCTTGACCATCATCCCGGCAATCTCAATAAACCCGGGAGTTGGCGATCAAAACGCGATCATCTTCCCGCCTCGCCACCCAGCCTTTGCCTGACCACGGCTACATGGAAATTCGTGCCGAACAACAGCCCGTCATCGTTGAAGTCGTAGCTGGAATTGTGCAGCGGCGCCGAAGCCTCGCCATTGCCGAGGAAGACGAAGCAGCCCGGCACGTGGTCGAGGAAGCGGGCGAAATCCTCCGAAGCGGTCATCGGCTCGCGGGCGACGGCGATCTTGCCGGGTTCGAAGACGTGCCTTGCGGCGGCAAATGCCGCATCGACCAGTTCGGAATCGTTGCGCAGCGGCACGAACTCCCTGCTGTAATTGACCTCGGCCGCGACATTGTAGGCGGCGGCAGTGCCCTGCGTAATGATGCGCATTTGCCGCTCGATCTCGGCGCTGACCTCGGGCCGGAAGCTGCGCGCATCGCCGAGGATGCGGGCAAGGCCGGGCAGAGCGTTGCGGGTGCCGTCGGTGATCAGCTCGGTCACCGAAACCACCGATATGTCGGCCGGGCTCAGCCGGCGCGAGACGATGGTCTGCAGATTGGTGACCAGCGCGCAGGCGGCGACCAGCGTCTCGTTGCCCGCATGCGGCCGCGCGGCATGACCGCCGAGCCCTGTGAGCACGATCTCGAAGATATCCTCGGCCGACATGATAGGGCCGGCACGGGTCTCGAAATGCCCGATCGGCAGACCGGGCATATTGTGCAGGCCAAAAATCTCGTCGAAGGGAAAGCGTTGCATCAGCCCATCATCGAGCATGGCGAGCGCGCCCCTGCCCCATTCCTCGGCCGGCTGGAACACGAAGCGCACGATACCATCGAAACCGCCTTGCTCCGCCAGCAGCTTTGCCGCGCCGAGCAGCATGGTGGTGTGGCCATCATGGCCGCATGCATGCATGATGCCGGGATTGCCGGAACGGTAGGGTGCGTCCGACTGCTCTGATATGCGCAGTGCATCCATGTCGGCCCTGAGCGCAATCGCCCGGTTGCCGCTGCCGCGCTTCAGCGTGCCGACGACGCCGGTGCCGCCGACACCTTCGGTGACATCGTCGAGGCCGAACTCACGCAGTTTGGCGGCGACGAAGGCGGCGGTGCGCTTCTCCTCGAAGCCGAATTCGGGGTGCGCGTGCAAATCGCGCCGCCAAAAAATCATCTCGCGCCTCAGCGCGTCACGATCGAGTTCAGACATTTTCCGCCCCTCCTGACCTACTTTGCCAGTCGCGCGGCCACATCAAGCAGGATGTTGGCGCCGGCAACAAGCTCGGCATCTTCGGTGTGCTCGCGCGGATTGTGGCTGATGCCGCCGGCGCTCGGCACGAAGATCATCGCTGCCGGGGCAATACGCGCCAGCATCTGTGCATCGTGGCCGGCACCGGATGTCATGCGCCGGACGCCGAGACCACGGTTTTTCGCGGCGGCCTCGATTAGTTCGACGATGCGAAGGTCGAAGATCACCGGTTCGAAGCGCGCCAGTTGCTCGACCGAGATCGTCACGTCCTCATCGGTGGCAAGTTGCTCGAGATAGGCGGCAAGCGCCCCCTCCTCCGCCTGCAGGCGTTGTTCGTCGGGATCGCGCAGATCGATGGTGAAGACGGCGCGTGAGGGAATGACGTTGATGGCATTCGGCTCGAAGCGGATCGTACCCACGGTCGCCACCGTCGGCGCGTTCGAGGCTTTGATCCGGTCGAGCAGGAAGGTGATGGTCCGGGCGGCGGCATGGCCGGCATCGTTGCGCATCGACATCGGCGTGGTGCCGGCATGATTGGCGACGCCGTCGATGGTGATACGCTGCCAGGAGATGCCTTGCAGATTCTCCACCGCGCCGATCGGCACGCTTTCACGCTCCAGCACCGGCCCCTGTTCGATATGCAGTTCGAGATAAGCATGCGGTTTGAGGAACCCGGGTTCCCGGTCGCCGGCATAGCCGATGCGGGCGAGCTCCTGGCCCAGCACGCTGCCGTCGGTGCCGACAGCGGCCAGCACCGTTTCGGCATCGATGCCGCCGGCATGGACCAGCGAGCCCATCATGTCGGGGGTGTAGCGCACGCCCTCTTCATTGGTGAAAGCGGCGACCGCGACCGGACGCGACGGCGAAAAGCCTGATGCCTTGAGCGTCTCGATCACCTCCAGCCCGGCAAGCACGCCATAACAGCCGTCATAGATGCCCGCATCGATGACAGTGTCTATGTGCGAGCCGATGAGCAGCGGTGCCTGCTCCCTGTTGTCCGGGCTTTGCCAGATGCCGAAAATATTGCCGACCCGGTCGATGGCGACATCGAGCCCGGCCTGCCGCAGCCAGCCGACGAAGAGATCGCGGCCCTGCTTGTCGGTGTCGGAGGCGGCCAGCCGGATCAGCCTGCCCTCGCCGTCGCGACCGACGGCACCGAGTTCGCCGATACGCCCAAGCAGGCGCTGTGCATCGATCGCGATCATGCCGTTGCCTCGGCTTTCATCTTGCCTTCCAGCACATCGGCCGGGCTCATGCCAACCAGCTCGGCATAGCGATGCGGGTCGGTGGCACCTTCGGTGTTGATCACCAGCACCCGCGATTTGCCGTCCAGTCCAAGCTCGGTCGGTTTGTCCGCCATCGCCCGGATCAGCCCGGCAAGACCAACACCGCCGCTTTCGCCGGCGACGATCACCGGATCCCCGGCGGCCGGCCGGGCCAGCCGCCGCATCACCGCGACGGCGTCGGCCTCATCCACCGTTATGAAGGCATCGGCGGCGCGCGCCAGCACCCGCCAGGCTACCGGGGAGGTCTCGTAGCATTCAAGCATGGCCATCACCGTCGGCTGGCCATGCGCGACCTTGACCGGGTGCCCGGCCTGGGCGGCTGCAAAGACACAGGCGGCACGCGCCGGCTCGACCACGATGAAGGTCGGCCTAGCATCACCGAGCACGATGGCAAGATGTCCGGCCAGCGCGGCGGCAATGCCACCGACACCAGCCTGCACGAAGACGTGGGTTGGCGTCCGAGAGAGCTGGCGCAAGGCTTCGCGCACGATCGCCGTATAGCCCTGCATGACCAGGCCAGGAATCCGTTCATAACCGGGCCACGAGGTGTCGGACACGACGGTCCAGCCCTTGTCGGCCGAAACCTGAGCGGCTTGCCTGACCGAATCGTCATAGTTGCCGTCAACGCGGATCATCTCGGCGCCATAACGGGCGATCGCGGCGATGCGCTCCTCGCTGACGCCGGCGTGGACGAAGATCGCCGCCCGCGCACCGACGAGTTGCGCGCCTTGCGCGACGGAGCGGCCATGGTTGCCGTCGGTCGCACAGGCAAATGTCATCGCCGCGGCGACGGCCCGCACATCAGAGCGATCGAGATCGGCCACGTCGACGGGCCGGCCAAGCCGGCTGCCTGCCTCCTCCAGCACCAGCCGGAAGACGGCATAGGCGCCGCCAAGCGCCTTGAAGCTGCCAAGGCCGAGGCGAAAGCCCTCATCCTTGATGTGGACGGCGCTAATTCCGAGTTCGCTGGCAAACGCCGGAAGCGCATGCAGCGGCGTTTTCAGGTGATTGTCGCGATGGGAAAGAAAACGCTCGACCGTGTCAGCGCCGGCCACGCCGAGGATTTCGGCATCGGCGGTATCGAGTGGCAGGCGATGCAAAGCATTGCGGTTGAGCAGGAACACTGCGGGCCTCCTTGGCGTTCGGCGAGAATATATTGCAGGATGACCGCAAAGAGCGCTGTAATATGGCCTCGCAAATGCAAGTTTGTTTCGCTAGGAATATTCATTGCCTGCAATCCCGCCCTCGCTCGACAGTTTCGATCTCGCCATCCTTGCCATCCTGCAGCGCGACAACACGACGCCGCAGCGGCTGATCGGCGAAGCTGTGAACCTGTCGGCGCCGGCGGTGCAGCGCCGCATCAAGCGCATGGAGCAGACCGGCGTCATCGCCGGCAATGTCGCGATCATCGAGCCGGCGGCGGTCGGCCAGCCGATCACCATCTTCGTCGAGGTGGAACTCGAGAGCGAACGCGCCGAACTGATCGACGCGGCCAAGCGGCAATTCTCGGCGACCCCTGAAATCCAGCAATGCTACTATGTCACCGGCGAGGCCGATTTCATCCTGGTCATCACCGTGGCCGACATGGGCGCCTATGAAGCGCTGACGCGAAAACTGTTCTTCGACAGCAACAATGTCCGCAAGTTCCGAACGTTCGTTGCCATGGACCGGGTCAAGGTCGGGTTGACGGTGCCCTTGACCGGCTGAGCGTTGCAGGCATGGCAGGCTCCGGCTGCCATGCTTTTGCCATTCTCCGGAAGCGAATTTGTCGGCGGAGGCGCGCTTGGACGACACTACACCAGTTGCGATTATCGGTGCCGGGCCGGCGGGCCTGTCCATTGCCGCGTGCCTGCGGCAGGCCGGGCAGGATTTCGTCCTGCTCGAAAAAGAGCAGCAGGCCGCACCCGCGTGGCGACGCCACTATGAGCGTGTCCATTTGCACACGACCAAACGCTATTCGTCGCTGCCCCTCGTGCCCTTTCCCAGGGAGTATCCGCGCTATGTGCCGCGCGATCTGTTCGCTTCATATCTCGATGCCTATGCGCAACGTTTCGATCTGCGGCCCCGATTTGGAGAAACGGTGCGGGCGATCAGCCGGCAAGGCAGAAGCTGGCTCGTGGACACGACAACCGGCCCCCTGCACGCTTCAAACGTGGTGATCGCGTCGGGCAACAACGCAGAGCCGCTGATGCCCGGATTTGCCGCCGATGCCTTCAAGGGCAAAAGACTGCATAGCGCCGACTATCGCAACGCCATGCCTTTTGCCGGCCAGTCGGTTCTGATCGTCGGCATGGGCAACACCGGCGCCGAGATTGCGCTCGATCTGGTGGAAGGCGGTGCGCGACCGACGATTTCGGTGCGCGGCGGCGTCCATATCGTGCCGCGCGAGCTGCTCGGCGTGCCCATCCAGATGATCGGCATGGCGGCTCGCCTGATGCCGCAACGCATCAACGATGCCTTGTTCCCTATCATTCTCGATCTGGCGCTGGGCAGGCTGGGGAAATATGGGCTCACGCGGCCGCGGCAAGGAATGCTGCAGCAGATCGCCCTGGCATCGCGCATTCCGACGATCGACATCGGCACGGTCGGCAAGATCCGCGAAGGCGCGATCAAGGTCGCACCCGATATTGCCGAGATCACCGAACAAGGCGCCCGTTTCATAGATGGCAAGCATGGCGAGTTCGATGCGATCATCTTCGCCACTGGTTTCCGGCCGGGCTATGCCAGATTGCTGGAGCCCGGCGTCCAGCCAGGCGGTAGCGGCGTCAATGCGAGGGCTTCGGACCTTGGCCTTTATCTGATTGGGTTTCACAATCCGGTCACCGGATTGCTGCGCGAAATCTCGATCGAGGCTCATGCGATCGCCGACGACATCCGTCTTCGGCGAGACCAAAAGAAGGCGGCTGAAATCCTGCCGGTATGATTTGGCGCCAGACGAGCTGAGTTCGCCGACCTCAACTTGCCGCGCGCAGCCAGACCTTGTTGTCGTGGAAGGCAGCCCCGCCATAGGGTGCAGGCGCGTCGGCGCCGGTCAGCACGTTGATGCCCTCGCCGCGCTCATGGGCGCTGTTTGGCCAGATGCCTTCGGCGATCACCACGCCGCGCTTGATGCCGTCGAACAGCTTCGCATGCAGCACGACTTCGCCGCGCGTGTTGCCGACTTCGACGCGATCGCCGTCGGCCAACCCAAGGGCTGCGGCATCGTCGGGATGCAGAAGCAGTTCCGGGCGGCCCTCCCTGGCCTTCGACACCGGCGTTTCCGAAAAGGTCGAGTTGAGAAAATTGCGCGCTGGCGATGTCGTCAGCCGGAACGGGTGGGTTTCGTCGGCGACCTCGATCAGGTCGACATGGTCGGGGAATTCCGGCAGCCGCGCCACCGGGCCGAACAGGCCCATGCTTTTGGGCGGCCGGTTGGGCGCGGCCTGTCCGGTCCAGTCGGCACGGAAGCGGAATTTTCCATCCGCATGGCCAAATCCCCTGATGAAATGCGCGGTGTCGAAATCCGGCTGCAGGTCGACCCACTTTTCTTCCTTCAAGCTGTCGAAGCTGCCCAGCCCGCGCTTGCCCAGGATGATGTCGATATGCTGCTGCTCGGTCAGGCCGAAGCCCGGGCGATCGGCGACGCCGAGGCGATCAGCCAATTGCTCGATGACGAAATGATTGGTGCGCGGCCCTTCCGGCGGCTCGATCAGCTTGGGGCCAAGCGTGATGTGCTGGTTGCCGCCACCCTTGTAGACATCGTCGTGCTCGAGGAACATCGTCGCCGGCAGAACGACATCGGCAAGCTTGGCCGAGTCGGTCATGAACTGCTCGTGCACGCAAGAGAACAGGTCGTCGCGCATAAAACCCTGTTTCACCAGTCGCTGCTCCGGCGCGACATTTACCGGGTTGGTGTTCTGGATCAGCATCGCCGTCACGGGCGGGCCGCCATAAAGCGCGTCGCTGGCTCCGGTCAGCACCGGGCCGATGCGCGAATGGTCGAGATAGCGGATCGAGGGATCGCGCATCCTGGTGCCTTCGAGCACTTCCTGGTTGAGCTTGAAGATGCCGGAGTTGGAATGGAAGGCGCCGCCGCCCTCATATTGCCAGCTGCCGGTGACAGCCGCGATGCAGGACGCCGCATGCATGTTGACGGCGCCATTGCGCTGGCGCGCAAAACCATAGCCGAGGCGGAAATAGGTCTTTTTCGTCGTGCCGACGAGGCGGGCGAAGGCCTCGATCTCGGCGACCGTCAAGCCGGTGATCCCTGCAGCCCACTCCGGCGTGCGCGTCACGAGATGGGCTTCAAGCCCTTTCGGGTCGTCAGTATATTTTTCGAGATAGGCGCGGTCGGCCATGCCTTCCCTGAACAGGACATGCATGATCGCGCAAGCCAGCGCGCCATCGGTGCCCGGCTTCAGCACCAGGCCGAGATCGGCCTGCTTCATCGTCGCATTCTCGTAGACGTCGATGACGACGATCTTGGCGCCGCGCTCCTTGCGCGCCTTGATGGCGTGGGTCATGACGTTGACTTGGGTCACCACCGCATTGGTGCCCCAGATCACCACGCAGTCGGATTTCGCCATCTCGCGCGGGTCCGGCCCGCGCAAGGCGCCGGCGCCCATCATCCAGCCGGTCCAGGCGAGATTGGTGCAGATCGAACCAAAGAAGCCCGAATATTTCTTGGCGTGGCGCAGCCGGTCGATGCCGTCACGCTGCACCAGTCCCATCGTGCCGGCATAATAATAGGGCCAGACCGTCTCCGAGCCGTATTTCTCCTCGGCCGCGATGAATTTTTCGGCGACGAGGTCGAGCGCCGCCTCCCAGCTTGCTTCCTTCCAGGCGCCGTCGCCCTTGGCGCCGGCGCGGATCAGCGGCTTCAGCAAACGGTCGGGGTGGTGGACGCGGTCGGCATAACGCGCGACCTTGGCGCAGACGACGCCGGCCGTGTAGCTGTTGGACTTGGCGCCATGGACGCGGCCGATGCGGTTGCCGTCGAGCAGCTCGACCTCGAGCGCGCAGGTCGAGGGGCAATCATGCGGACAGGCCGAATGGCCGATGCGGAGGTGCGCGTGCTGGTTCATGGGGGCGTGTTTAGCGGTTTTTGGGTGCGAGGTGTAGGGCCAGATGATTGGCCAATCTCCCCACCTGTGGGGGAGATGTCCGGCAGGACAGAGGGGGGCGCGAAGGATCGCGACCCATTCATTCGTCACTGACGTTGGCGGCCGGTAGCTGCAAAAAGGGGTTGTGTGCGTCAAGTTCTGCAAAATGGGCGATCATGAAGCTGGTCATGCGGCTTGGCGTAGAGCGAGCTTCTTGTGCTCGCG
>NZ_JAMYMR010000042.1:0-46454 GCF_040318635.1 Mesorhizobium sp. M1066 | reverse complement strand
TGGGGGGGGTCAATGGTCTTCGCGCGGCGGGGCGTGGGGGGCGCCTGGGGGGGGTGGGGGGCCGTGTTCTTGGTCGCCTTGGTGCGTTTTGGGTGGCGGGGGGGGGGCTGGGGGGGCCCCCCGGGCGATGTCCGGGCGACTGTCCATCACCGTCATTTCTTGGGCATGTAGTCGGCCATTTCCCAGATCGGCCGCAATTCGACCGTGCCGGTGCTGGCTGCCGGACAGCGTGCCGCCCATTCGATGGCTGTATCGATGTCAGCCGCCTCGATCATGTAGAAGCCGGCAAGCTGCTCCTTGGTGTCGGCATAGGGGCCGTCGATCACGTTGGTCTTGCCGTCAGCGATCCGCACCGAGGTGGTGGCCTGGGTCGGGCGCAGCCTTTCGCCAGCCAGCCACGCACCGGATTTCTTCAACGCTTCGGTATAGGCGCCATAGGCCGCGCTCATCTGCTGGGCCTTCTCGATCGGCGTGTTCGCCAATGCGGCTTCGTCGCTATTGATCAAAATCATGTATCGCATGGTCTTCTCCCGTTTTGCGAAGGCCGCGTCCTTGCGAGGCCGGACGTATGTCGCGCGGCAGTGGCCGATTTCGACAGGCTGCTCAAAAAACTTTCGGCCCCGATGGCTTTTTGTGCAAGCGGCCATCTGTTTCCTGATCCCTCAACCGTTCGTCTAACGAGCGCAATTGCGGGTTGGCATTTGCGGCTCGCTGTCTAAACTCGCCCCGGTTCGCATCTAGGAGGCGGTGCGGTCGTCGATATTTTCAGGGAGGAGATCCGATGTTCAATTTCAAAACGAAATTCGTTGCAGCCGGCGCCGTGGCGCTCTCGCTTGGCCTGGGCACCATCTCAGCCAGGGCGCAGGAATTCATCAATGTGCTGACCGGCGGCACATCCGGCGTCTATTATCCGCTCGGCGTGGCGCTGTCGGAAATCTACGGCAAGGGCATCGAAGGCGCACGCACCCAGGTGCAGGCGACAAAGGCTTCGGTCGAAAACCTCAATCTGTTGCAGCAGGGCAAGGGCGAGATTGCGTTTGCGCTGGGCGATTCCGTCAAGCTGGCCGCCGAAGGCAATGCCGAGGCCGGTTTCCCCGGCAAGCTCGATAAATTGCGCGGCATCGCCGCCATCTATCCCAATTATATCCAGATCGTCGCCAGCCAGGAGTCCGGCATCAAGACGCTGGCCGACCTCAAGGGCAAGAGCCTGTCGGTCGGCGCGCCTGCCTCCGGCACCGAGCTCAACGCCCGCGCCATCTTCGCCGCCGCCGGGCTGAAATATGAGGATCTCGGCCGGGTCGAATACCTGCCCTTCGCCGAATCGGTCGAACTGATCAAAAACCGGCAGCTCGACGCCACGCTGCAATCGGCCGGGCTCGGCGTCGCCTCTATCCGCGACCTCGCCACCTCGGTGCCGATCAATGTCGTGGCGGTGCCAGCAGAGGATGTTGCGAAGATCGGCTCGCCCTATCTTTCGGTGGTCATTCCCAAGGGTACCTATGAGGGCCAGAGCGAGGATGTCGCCACCGCCGCCGTCGGCAATTTCCTCATCACCCGCGCCGATGTCTCCGACGAGACCGCCTACCAGTTGACCAAGCTGATATTCGACCATCTCGACCAGCTTGCCGCGGCGCATGCCGCTGCCAAGGCGATCGACCCGGCCAAGGCGCTCGACGGCATGCCGGTGCCGCTGCACCCCGGTGCCGAGCGTTATTACAAGGAGAAGGGGCTGTTGAAGTAAGACGCGTGGCAACCTGACATGTCTTCGCCAGGCGCCCCCCTCTGTCCTGCCGGACATCTCCCCCTCAAGGGGGGAGATTGGACGTCACCACACCCTTCGCCAATCGCTAACGTTGCAGGACGTGCGCAGACACCAAGGCTGCTGATCTCCTCCCTTGAGGGGGAGATGCCCGGCAGGGCAGAGGGGGGCGCCACGCACTACACTTCGCTCCTTTTGGAGACCGTCGGATGAGCGAAGCAACGTCTGGAACAATACCCGACGGCAAATCCGCCACCTTCCATCTTCCTGTCGTCGAAGAGCAGGTCGAAGGCCTGCCGCCAGGCTTCGGCGACGGCATCGCCGGCAAGGCCGCTTTTCTCATCGCTGTCGCCTTTTCCGTGTTCCAGATCTATGTCGCCGCCTATGGCAGCATTCCGAGCCAGGTGGTGCGGGCCATGCATGTCGGCTTCCTGCTGCTGCTCGGCTTCGGCCTGATCGCCAATCTGCGCGCCAAAAGCATGCCGGCCAAAGCCGCGTTCTGGACGCTCGGCGTGCTCGGTTTCGGCACCGGCCTCTACAATTGGGTGTTCTACACCGACCTCATCCGGCGCTCCGGCTTCCTGACCACGCCGGACCTGATCGTCGGCGCTGTGCTGGTGGTGCTGGTCTTCGAGGCGGCGCGGCGGCTGATGGGCCTGCCGCTGGCGGTCATCGCCTTCATCTTTCTCGCTTACTGCTTTTTCGGCAACCATCTGCCGCCGCCGCTCATCCATCGCGGCTATGATTTCGCCCAGCTGGTCGACACCTTCGCCTACGGCACCGAAGGCATCTACGGCACGCCGATCTATGTCTCGGCCGCCTACATCTTCATCTTCGTCGTCTTTGCCGCCTTCCTCGAACGTGCCGGCATGATCGCGCTGTTCAACGATTTCGCGCTGGGCCTTGTCGGCACATGGCGCGGCGGCCCGGCGCAGGTCTGCGTGCTGTCGTCGGCGCTGATGGGCACCATTTCCGGCTCGGGCGTCGCCAATGTGGTGGCCAGCGGCCAGTTCACCATCCCGCTGATGAAGCGCTTCGGCTTCCGCTCGGCCTTTGCCGGCGCCGTCGAGGCGACCTCCTCGATGGGCGGCCAGATCATGCCGCCGGTGATGGGCGCGGTCGCCTTCATCATGGCTGAGACGCTGAACGTGCCTTATGCCGAAGTGGTCAAGGCGGCGATCATCCCGGCGCTGCTCTATTTCGGCGCCTGCTTCTGGCAGGTGCATCTGGAAGCCGGCAAGGCCGGCCTGCACGGCATGGCCAAGGCCGAGCTGCCCAACCCATGGGACGCGGTGCGGCAACACTGGCCGCTGGTGCTGCCGCTGGCAGCGCTGATCTATCTGCTGTTTGCCGGCTATACGCCGATCTTCGCCGGCACGATGGGCCTGGCGCTGACCATCGTGCTCATCCTCGGCACACCGCTGGCGGCGGCGATCGGACCGCTCGCCTTCCGCATCGTCTTTTGGATCGCCCTCGGGCTTGCCGCCGCTTCGTTCATGAAGTTCGGCGTCAACCTCCTCGGCCTGGTGATCGCCGCACTGATCGTTGCCTGCTTCACGTTCAAGGGCGGCCGCGCGACGTTGCAAATCTGCGTCGACTCGCTTGCCGAAGGCGCCAAGAACGCGCTGCCGGTCGGCATTGCCTGCGCCATCGTCGGCATCGTCATCGGCACGCTGACGCTGACCGGCATCGCCTCGACCTTCATCGGCTGGATCATCTCGATCGGCCAGGACAATCTGTTCCTGTCGCTGGTGTTGACCATGGTCACCTGCCTGGTGCTCGGCATGGGCATCCCGACCATCCCCAACTACATCATCACCTCGTCGCTGGCCGGGCCGGCGCTGCTGGAACTCGGCGTGCCGCTGCTGGTCAGCCACATGTTCGTGTTCTATTTCGGCATCATGGCCGATTTGACGCCGCCCGTGGCGCTGGCCGCGTTTGCCGCCGCACCGATGGCTAGGGAAAGCGGCCTCAAGATCGGCATCCAGGCGACCAAGCTGGCTATTGCCGGCTTCGTCGTGCCGTTCATGGCGGTCTATACGCCGGCGCTGATGCTGCAGGACGCCGGGCCAATCGCCGCCCAGTTCGGCTATCCCGTCGAGGTCGCATACATCGTCGCCAAGGCGTGCATGGGCATCGTGTTGTGGGGTGCCGCCGCCGTCGGCTTTCTCGCCCGCCGCATGGCGTTGTGGGAACGGCTCATCGCCTTCGCGGCCGGCGTGCTTCTGGTCGCCGCGGTGCCGCTCACCGACGAGGCCGGCTGGGTGCTGGCGCTGGCCTGGATCGGCTGGCACTGTTTTCGCTCACGGCAGGCCGCTAAAGCATGAGCCTGTGCATCCTGGCCGCCGGCAAGACGGTGACGCTCTCCGTTGCCGCCTTCACCCTGTCCTGGACGCATTCGGTGGAACGGACGCGGTGGGAGGAAGACTGGAAGGTCACGCCTACCGGCCTGCAGTTGGTCGAAGCCCGGATCGAGGGCTCGGGCGCCGGCATGGAGCCACCGGAAGGCGCGCTGCTGAAGGAGGGTTGGTGGAGCTATGCGCCAGAGATCGACCCACAACGACGCGTTGTGCTCGCCGCTTCCGGCGCGACCGGCGACGGCTGGACACTGTGCACGGTTCAGGGCTGCAGGGAACTGGGCATAGCTGCAGGCGGACCGATCGTGCTGGAGCCGTGCGGGCCGGATGGCACGACCCAACCACGATAATGCGTGATCGGCCTTCAGAGCAGATGAGAAATCTCGCCGGGAACGCGGAAGCGGCTTCCTCGGCGGCTTCGAACGAATGGACGATGCGGGCGCCAGAAGCGTCAACGTCGACGATGAGGCGCTTCAAGCGCTGCTCCCCATAGCCACGTTTTCTAGCCAAGGAACCGTTCCCGCAGCTCGGGTGCGGGGATCTCGCAGCTGTCCTTCTTGCCGAACAGGGCGTAGCGGTTCTTGGCGATGCGATCGTAGAGCCAACCACGCAACGGGCGCGGCAGCAGCAACAGCGCCTTTGCCGCCCGCCAGGGCCAGCCGAGTTCCGCCATGACGGCGACGAAGCTGTCCAGCCGCGTGAAGGCGACGCCGTCGATCAGGACGAGGTTGGTTTCGTAAGAGTCCGTGCGCAGTCCATGCTTCCGGAACAGCGCCTCGCCGAAGGGCGACTGCGCCGTGGCGAAGCGGAAACGGCCTTGGCGGTCCAGCCTGACCACCATGCGCACGAAGCCGGAGCAGAGCACGCAGACGCCATCGAAAACGATCAATGGATAGCGTGCGTCGAGAGTTGTTCCTGAGGGATGATTTGACTGGGGTCGACTGGGTTGGGAATGGTCGGTCACGCTGGCCTCGGCTGCTCGTGTCCTACGACACTAAGCCGGCCAGCGTCGGTATCAAAGCCCCGGCGTTGGCGCACGGCGCCTGTCGGCGAGAGCGGGACGCTCGGCGCGATAGGTGGTGGCGCGGGTAGAGGCGGCGGGCCTGCAGATCCGGCTGTCGTGGCGATTTTCGAAAGCCATGATCAGTGCGCGCCCAGCGAGTTGCCGCGACGGGCGCAGGCCGGGCCGGGGCCGCGCATGTAATAGCGCTCGGGCCGATAGGTCGGCGCGATGAATTCGCGGATTGCGGCAGCATAGCCGATGAGGTGCGCGAGGAAGTTCATTACCCTGGTCCCTGTCCCGATTTTCGGATGTCCCTTCCGAATTGCGGTCATCATAGCGTCGAGGCGTGAATAGTCGGTGAACGTGATGTTAATATCTGGTCGAAAATGCCTTGCTTCGTGGCTGGATTGCGGCTGATTCGGGGTCTTTCGGTGCAGTTCGTCGGCATTCCGGCCAATGTGACTTTTGCATCACATATGTTTCGTTTGAATGTCGCCGGGGCGCGGTTCTGTTTCAACTTTTGCCGCGCCCGCGAAATTTCCGTGCTGGCGACTTGGCGCCGGGGAAAACGATCCTTTGCATCTGAGCGCCCGCGCGGCGGAACTGGAGCGCGGCCCGCCCGTTCTCACCTTCATCTGGTTCTGGAAGGAAGATATCATGGCGCCGCGTCCGGCCTGGAGAGGCTATCTGAAGCTTTCGCTGGTCACCTGTGCCGTCGAACTCACCAATGTCGTCACCCACACGGAGCGGGTCTCGTTCCGCATTCTCAATCGCAAGACCGGCAACACGGTGAAGCGCCTCTATGTCGATGCCGAAACCGGCAAGCCGCTGGAGGAGGATGACGAGATCAAGGGCTATGAACTCGACGATGGCGATTTCATCCATATCGAGGAAGATGAGATCGAGGCGGTGCAGATCGAATCCTCGCACACGATGGCGCTCGACGGTTTCGTCGACAAAGCTTCGATCCAGCAGATCTATCTCGATACGCCCTATTATGTCGCCCCGGCCGACAAGGTGTCGGAAGAAGCGTTCGCCGTCATCCGGGACGCGATGGCGGGCAAGAAGATGGCTGGGTTGGCGCGTATCGTGCTCTACCGACGCGAACGGCCGGTGGTTATCGAGCCGCTCGGCAAAGGCATGGTGCTGACGACGCTGCGCTACGACAACACGGTGCGCCAACCGGGCACCGTCTTCGGCGACATCGAGTCGGTGAAGACCGATCAGGAGATGACCGACCTCGCCGAGCTGATCATCGACAAGAAGAAGACCAAGTTCGATCCCTCGAAATTTGACGACAAATACGAGGACGCGCTGCTGGAACTGATCCGCGCCAAGAAGGCCGGCCACAAGGCGCCGAAGGCCAAGGCGGCGCCCAAGCCTTCCAATGTCGTCAATCTGTTCGACGCGCTGAAGAAGAGCCTGTCAGATTCCGGGTCATCGAAAAAGCCTTCGTCGGCGAAAACCAAGCCGGCGGCCAAACGCGCCAAGCCGAAAGGCAGCGCACCCAAACGCAAATCGGCCTGAGGAACCCAACGGATGGCCAGCCTCGAACAATATCATTCCAAGCGCGATTTCAAGAAGACCGCTGAACCGGCGGGCAAGGTCGCCCGGACCAAGAAGAGCGAGGCCGGCGGCATCTTCGTCATCCACAAGCATGCCGCGACGCGGCTGCATTACGACCTGCGGCTTGAGCATGACGGCGTGCTGTGGAGCTGGGCGGTGACGCGCGGCCCGAGCCTCGACCCGCATGAGAAGCGGCTCGCCGTCCATGTCGAGGACCACCCGATCGACTATGCGCCGTTCGAGGGCACCATTCCCAAGGGCGAATATGGCGGCGGTTCGGTCATCGTTTGGGACGAGGGCACCTGGACCCCCGAGATCGACCCGGCCAAGGCGATGAAGAAGGGCCATATCAGCTTTGAGCTTGAGGGCCACAAGCTGCATGGGGCATGGCATCTGGTGCGACTGAAGCCGCGTGCGGGTGAAAAACGCGACAATTGGCTGCTGATCAAGTCGGACGATGCCGCAGCGCGTCCTGGCGAGGATATTCTCAAGGAGGCGCCGGAATCGGTGAAGTCCGGCCTGACCATCGAGGAGGTCGGCGAGGGCAAGTCCGCAAAGGGTGAGAAGCCAAAGGTCTGGCATTCCAACAAGCCGGCCGCCGGCAAAGCGAAACCCGGCAAACGCCTCGACTTCATCGAGCCGCAGCTGGCCACGCTTGAGCGCGATGCACCGCCAGGCAAGGACTGGCTGCATGAGGTGAAGTTCGACGGCTATCGCATGCAGGCGCAGATAGCCGGCACCGATGTGCGGCTGCTGACCCGGACCGGCCTCGACTGGACGGAGAAATTCGGCAACGAGATCGCCGCGGAGCTGGCCGGGCTGAAATGCAGCGACGCCATCATCGATGGCGAGGTGGTCGTGCTCGCCGACAGCGGCGTTTCCTCCTTCGCGCTGCTGCAGCAGGACCTGTCGGCGAAGCGGACGCATCGGTTCATTTATTACGTGTTCGACCTGATGCGCCTCGACGGAAGGGATTTGCGCCGAGAGCCGCTGGTCGAGCGCAAGCAGGCCTTGCAGGAGCTGCTCGGCGAACAGTCCGACAATCCGGCAGTCCGCTTCAGCGACCATTTCTCCGAACCTGGCAAGATCATGCTGGAGCATGCCTGCCGTATGGGCCTGGAAGGCGTCGTCTCCAAGCGTGCCGATGCACCCTATCGCAGCGGCCGCGGCCCGACCTGGGTGAAGTCGAAATGCACGGCGCGGCAGGAATTCGTCATTGGCGGCTATCTGCCGTCGGACAAGACCGGCCGCGGACTGCGCTCGATCCTGGTCGGCTTCCACGAGGGCGGCAAGCTGCATTATGCCGGCCGCGTCGGCACTGGTTTCTCCGGCAAGGGCGCCAATGAGCTGAAGGCAAAACTCGATGCATTGACGGCAAAAACATCGCCTTTCGCAACCGCCGTGCCGAAGGGAAAGGGCCTGGTCTGGGTCAGGCCCGAGCTTGTCGGCGAAGTGGAGTTTCGCAGCTGGACCTCGGACCGTATAATACGCCACGCCTCGTTCCAGGGATTGCGGGAGGACAAGGCGGCGGAGGAAGTCGTGCAGGAAAAGCCCAAAGCGTCGACAGGCAAGCCATCGACAGGCAAGAGCACGGCCAAGCCGGCATCGGGTGGCAAAGCCGCCGGATCGATGACGACCACTGTAAAACTCTCGCATCCCGACAAGCTGCTGTGGCCGGACGAAAACATCTCCAAGCGGGGCCTGCTGGACCATTACGCGCAGGTTTGGCCGCGCATGGAACAGTTTGTCGTCAACCGGCCGCTCAGCTTGGTGCGGGCGCCGGACGGCGTCGGTGGCCAGCGTTTCTTCCAGAAACATGCCTCGGCCGGCATGAGCGACAAGATCGCCCGCATGAAGGACCCTACTGACGGCGAGGAGATCCTGTACATCCGGGATTTCGATGGTGTTGCCGCACTGGTCCAGTATGGCGTGGTCGAGATCCACATTTGGGGGTGCACGATCGATGAGATCGAAAAGCCCGACCAGATCATCTTCGATCTTGATCCCGATGAAGGTGTCGACGTGAAGGCGGTCCGCGAGGCGGCACTCGATATCAGGGGCAAGCTCGACGAGCTGTCGCTGCCGAACTTCGTCAAGACGTCGGGCGGCAAGGGCTTTCACGTCATGGTGCCGCTGAGACCAGCGGCGGATTGGGAGGAGGTCAAAACCTTCGCCCATGATTTCGCCAGGGCGCTGGAGCAGGGTGCCCCCGACCGCTACACGGCGACGCTGTCGAAAAAAGCGCGCACGGGAAAGATCTTCGTCGACTATCTGCGCAACGGCAGGGGCTCGACGACGGTCGCGCCCTATTCGTCGCGCGCCAAGAAGGGCGCCACCGTGTCGATGCCGGTGACCTGGGCCGAGATCGAGGCCGGGCTGGCGCCGAACGCTTTCCCGATCGGCGACAAGACGACGCTGAAGGAGTTGGCGAAAGCCGATCCGTGGAAGGAATTTTTCAAGCAGGGGAAGGTGTTGAAGCGGGGGTAGTTCTCCGGGCGCCCCCTCTGGCCTGCCAACACCTCAGCTCAAAAACACCCTCTCAAACGCCTGCTTGCCCGGCGGCGAGAAGATCACCGCGCGGCTGTCCTTCTCGCGGCGCGCCCATTTCTCGGCAAGGATCTTGTCGAGGATGGCGGCGCCCAGAGTGCCGGCGAGGTGTGAGCGCCGCACGCTCCAGTCGAGGCAAGCGCGGCACACCGGCCGCCGCGGCTTGGTGTAGACATCGATGCCTATCGCCGCGAAATGCGATGCCGCCGATGGCCCGAGCCTGATCTCTTGTTCGTCGCGGACCAGTACGTTCTTGGCGACGAGCCGATCGAGCATCGCCACCGCCTGCTCGCCGGCGAGGTGATCGTAGCAGACGCGCGCCACGCGCATGGGGCCATCGCGCGGACCCGGGCGCACACGCTTTGGACCGACGGCTTCCGCGACGCCTGTGATGGCTTCGATCATGCCCGCCACCTGCGGTCCGGCGAGGCCGTAATAGCGATGCCGGCCCTGGCTCGCCACCGTGAGCAGCCCACCTTCCATCAGTTTGCCCAGGTGCGAGCTGGCGGTCGGCAGCGAGACGCCGGCCTCGAGCGCCAGCTCGCTCGCCGTCAGCGCCGTGCCGCCCATCAGGGCATTCAGCATGTTTGCCCGTGCCGGGTCGCCGACCAGGCTGGCGATGCGGGCGATGTCTGGTCCTTCGCGCATGGTTCGTTCCTCATCGAAGCATCCTTGTCAGATAATCACTATTCTCAGGTGAGATCAAGGAGACGACGATGGCCGCACGAACCGCTTTCCCCGCAGCCCCACTTCCCAGCCGCCGATCGTTCCCGTTCGTCACCTGGCTTCGCTCGCGGCTGCTGGCCCGCTGGTATGACCGCCATCTGCAGCGTCTCGACCTTGCCGAGATCGATGATCACCTGCTGCACGACCTTGGCCTGACACGGCAGGACGTGCGCCGCGAATGCGCGAAATCCTTCTGGCAGCCCTAGCAGGCCGGGCGGCAGGACGTTTCGATGCCGCTCAAACTATCGACGCAACCCCAAGGAGACCACAATGACCATCACCTGCTTCATCCACTACGAGATCGACCCGTTCGGCAAGGCGGCCTTCGAGGAGTATGCGCGCAATTGGGGCCAGGCCATTCCACGCTGCGGCGCCGACCTGATCGGTTACTACGCGCCGCATGAGGGCTCGGCGACGACCGCCTATGCCGCCTACAACATCGAGAGCCTGGCCGCCTACGAAGCCTATCGCGCCCGGCTTGCCGCCGATCCCGCCGGCAAGGCAAACTACGAGTTCGCCAAGCGCGAGAGATTCATCCTGAAGGAGGACCGCATGTTCCTGAAACACGTCTCGGGCCCGCATGCGAAACTGGTGCTGCCGTGATTGCCGTCATCTTCGAGGTCGAGCCGGCGGCGGGCCGACGCCACGCGTATCTGAGCATCGCCGCCGATTTGCGTCCGCTGCTTGACGGCATCGACGGCTTTCTCTCCATCGAGCGTTTTCAAAGCCTGGCCGATCCGAACCGCATCCTGTCGCTGTCGATCTGGCGCGACGAGGAGGCGGTCAAGGCCTGGCGCAACACCGAAGAACACCGCCAAGCGCAGAAGGCCGGCCGTGGCGGTATCTTTGCCGGCTATCGTCTGCGCATTGCGCATGTGGTGAGAGATTATGGGCTGACGGAGAGGGACGAGGCGCCGGCCGACAGCCGGGCAGTGAATGGGTGACAGCCTCGCGCCAGCCCCTCATCCGGCCGCTGTGCGGCCACCTTCTCCCCTCGGGGGTCCGAAGGACGGGCGAGACACGTGGCTCGCCCCGGAATGGTCAGCCGAGCGAAGCGGAGCCTGGGTGAGGGGGCGCTTTGCGGTTACGCATTTCCGATCAGCACGCCGGCCGCGAACACCAGGGCGCCGCCCAGCACCACCTGGAAGGCGGCACGCAGGAAGGGCGTCTGCATGTAGCGGTTCTGGACAAAAGCGATCGCCCACAATTCGAAGAACACCACCACCGCGGCAACCCCGGTGGCCGTCCAGAAATGCGGAATGAGATAGGGGAGTGCGTGGCCGAGACCGCCCAGCGTCGTCATGACACCGACGGTCAGACCGCGCTTGATCGGCGAGCCGCGGCCCGACAGCTTGCCGTCATCTGAAGCGACTTCGGTGAAGCCCATCGAAATGCCGGCGCCGATCGAAGCGGCAAGCCCGACCAACAGCGTCTGCCAGGTGTCATGCGTGGCAAAGGCAGCGGCAAAGATCGGCGCCAGAGTGGACACCGATCCGTCCATCAGCCCGGCCAGCCCTGGTTGCACATAGGTTAGGATGAACTGGCGCTGCTCGGCGGCGGTCTCTTCATCCTTCACTTCGCCCGGTACATGTTTCTGCTCCAGCCGCTGCGCCAGGGTCTCATGGCCCAGTTCGGCCACCGCCAGATCGTCGAGCAGTTTTCGCGTCGAGGCATCTGCCGTGCGCTTGGCCGCCTCGACATAGAAAAGGTAGGCTTGCCGCTCCATCGCCTCGGCCTGGCTGCGCACGTGCTCGATGCCGAGCGGCCGGACCAGCCAGTCGGGCTTGCGCTCGTAATAACCCTTCACATGTTCGCGCCTGATCAGCGGTATGCGCTCGCCGAACCGCTTGCGAAAAAGCTCGATCAGCGCATCGCGATGGCCATCCTCTTCCCCGGCCATCTCCTCGAACACTTTTGCCGATTGCGGGAAGTTTTCCGTCAGGCCATCGGCATAGGCGCGGTAGATGCGTCCGTCATCCTCCTCGGACGAAATGGCCAGCGCCAGGATCTCCTGTTCGGAGAGCGATTCGAAGGGACGGCGGCCGAAGCCGAAAACACGGGAAAGCATGAGGAATTCACCCTAGTTTAGAATGGTTCTAAACTATGGTTTGGCGTGCCTAAGGTCAATTGCGCGCTTGGGTCGCGCTCAAGAATTGTTGAAGTCCCGCGCGCGAGGGCCTCCCTTCATTATCAGTGAATGTTCACCTATATGATTTGACCCAACCAAAACAAGGAACCGGCAGATGACGGCAAAACAGCCTCCGCACCCCTATGACCCAAAGCCCGTTCTCGATCTCATCGCCAGCATCGAGGCCGACCTGCAGCGCCTGAAAGGCCTAGTCGAGCAGCAGGTCGAGAAATTCGACCCCGCCAATCCGCACAACAAGGCGCCGGACGGCAAACTGACCGAGGAAGGCGTCGAGTGCTGCTACCGCATGTTCGACGAAGGCAAGTCGCGCTATTCGGTCGCCCAGCAGATGAAAATCTCATTTGCCGCCGCCAGCCACCGGTTCAACAACTGGCGAAAGCTGGGCGGGAGCAAGAGGCAGAGGACGCTGCTGGGTTAAGGGCGCTCAATTGCCGTCTCGGCGCCGCCCCTCATTGCCCTGCCGGGCATTTCTCCCCGTATAGTGACGGGGAGAAAGAAGCCGGCCGCGACACCGGCACCCTTCTTGCAACGCTGATGATTGGCGAAACCGCTGGCGACGGCGCCCCTCTCCCCGTCACTATACGGGGAGAGGATGCCGGCAGGCAGGCGAGGGGCAGCGCCACGCCGGTCATGACTAACCAAACTTTGTAACGGTTACATTTTTTCATTGGTGCGTCACATCTGTTTGCGGGCATCATGGAAAGACCCCTGTCCACTGGACCTTACAGGACCCGCCATGACCACCCCTCCCGGGATCGCCGACATCCACGCCGCCGCCGCACGTCTCTCCGGCCTGATCGTCGAAACCCCCTTGATCGAATCGCAGGAGCTGAACAAGCGCTTCGGCGGCCGCATCCTGTTCAAGCCGGAGACGCTGCAGCGCACCGGCTCGTTCAAATTCCGTGGCGCCTACAACAAGCTGTCGTCGCTGAGCGAGGAGGAACGCAGCCGAGGCGTCGTCGCCTTCTCGTCGGGCAATCATGCGCAGGGCGTCGCGGCGTCGGCGGCGATGTTCGGCGTCGAGGCGGTCATCGCCATGCCTTCGGACGCGCCGGCGATGAAGATCGCCAACGTCCGCAAGATGGGGGCGGAGGTGGTGCCGTTCGACCGCTTTCGCGACGACCGCATGACCGTGGTTCGCCCTTACATGGAAAGGGGCATGGTGCTGGTGCCGCCTTTCGACGACCCGGCCATCATTGCCGGCCAGGGCACTATCGGCCTCGAATTGATGCGCCAGGCAAAAGTGCTTGGCGTCGACCTCGATGCGGTGATCGTCCCCTGTGGAGGCGGCGGCTTGTCGAGTGGCATCTCCGTTGCTGTCAAGGATGCCTCGCCGAACACAGCGGTCTGGGCGGTAGAGCCCGAGCACTTTGACGACACCCGCCGCTCGCTCATCGAAGGCGCCAGGGTGTCGAACGAGCCGGGCCACGCCTCGATCTGCGACGCGATCCTGACCGCCGAACCCGGCCTGATCACCTTCGAGATCAACCGCAGGAACCTTGCCGGCGGCATCGCCGTCTCCGACAAGGCGACCGCACAGGCGATGCGCGACGCGATGGCCTACCTCAAGCTGGTGGTCGAACCCGGCGGCTGCGTGGCGCTGGCGGCACTGTCATCGGGCGAGATCGAACTGTCCGGCAAATGCATTGCCGTGGTGCTGTCCGGCGGCAATGTCGATTTCGGCACCTATGCCGGGATCATGGCGGCGGCTTAGAGCGGTGACAGGCGGGTCGAGCGGATACCCTGAAATCCGGCAGCGCTGAGCATGGCCATCCAACGCCCGCTCGCGCGCTCGGAACTGCCTGGTGATACGGCATCACTGGCCAGCCACCTCATCGGCAAGATCGTGGTGCGCGAACTGCCCGAAGGCATCGCCAGCGGCCGCATCGTCGAGACAGAGGCCTACGTTGTCGGCGATGCCGCAGGACACGGCTACCGGGGCCAGACGCCGCGCAATCGTTCGCTGTTTCTCGAGCCCGGGCACGCCTATGTCTATCTCGCCTACGGCATCTCCTACATGCTCAACGTTTCAAGCGAGATGGCGGGAACCGGAACCGGCGTGCTGATCAGGGCGCTGGAGCCGCTCGAAGGCATCGCGATCATGCGGCTCAATCGCGGCATCGAGCGTTTGCGCGACCTGGCACGGGGACCGGGAAGGCTCGCCCAGGCGTTGCGGATCGATCGTTCGCTCGACGGGCTCGATCTTTGCCGCGAAGGCCCGCTCTGGCTCGGACATGATGGTGGCGAACCCGGCGAAATCGGGAAGAGTGTCAGGATCGGCATCTCGAAGGATGCGGACTGCCTGCTGCGGTTCTATGTCAAAGGGAACCCGTTCGTCAGCGGTCCAGCTTCGCTCAACGGTTAAGCGATGGCCGCTGATTGGCCTTGACCCTAGTCCAGCGTTCGCCTGAACCGCACCAATGCCACACCGGCAAACAAGGCCACGAACACCACCAGCCAGCCGATCTCCGTTGCCACCGCCGGCAGTTCGGCGCCCTTCAGCATCACCGCGCGGGTGATGCGCAGGAAATGCGTCAGCGGGAAGATCTCGCCGAAGATTTGTGCCCAGTCCGGCATGCCGCGATAGGGGAACATGAAACCCGACAGCATGATCGACGGCAGGAAGAAGAAGAAGGTGAGCTGGAGCGCCTGCATCTGCGTGCGGGCGATGGTCGAAATCGTGTAGCCGAGCAGAACCAGCGCCAGCACGAAGATCAGCACGGCGGTCAACAGCAGCGACATCGATCCGGTGAAGGGGATTGCGAACAGCAGCTTCGCCGCCGCCAGCACCACCACCACCTGCACGCCGCCGACCGCCAGATAGGGCAGCACCTTGCCCATCATGATCTCGAGCGGGCTCGACGGCATCGCCAGAAGGTTTTCCATCGTGCCGCGTTCGGTCTCGCGGGTCAGCGCGATCGAGGTCATCATCACCATGGTCATCTGCAGGATGACGCCGAGCAGGCCGGGCACGATGTTGTATTGCGAGATGCCTTCGGGATTGTAGCGCCGGTGTACGACGACATCGAGCTGGCCCTTGGCGGCCTCGGCCGCGGCTTCCTGCGTCCCTTGCGCCCTCAGCAGCGCCTGGCTGGCGACGGTGCCGAGCGTCGAGATGGCGCCGCTGGCCACCGCCGGGTCGGTGGCGTCGGCCTCGATAAGTATCTGCGGGTTGTTGCCGCTCTCCACCCTCCTGGCGAAATCGGCGGGGATGGTGACGACGAAGGCGACGTCGCCGCGCGATATCAGGAACTCGGCCTCGGCGGCATTTTGCGCGACATGGTCGAAACGATAGTAGCCGGTGGTCTGCAGCGCCGCGACAATGGCCCGCGTGTAGGGATCGTTGCTCGTCGCCACGAGTGCCGCCGGCAGGCTTTTCGGGTCGTTGTTGATGGCGTAGCCGAAGAGCACCAACTGTATCAGCGGCACGCCCAGCATCATGGCGAAGGTGATGCGGTCGCGCCGCATCTGGATGAATTCCTTGATCAGCAGCGCGCCAAGCCGGGCGAAGGAAAAGACGCTGTTCATGCCATGTTGTCCTTCGACCCGGACATGAACTGGATGAAGACGTCCTCGAGGCTGGTTTCGCCGGGCGAAACTTTCACGCCCTTATGCTCTTTCTCGACGTCTGCGAGTGCGGCTTCGAGCTTCTTCCTGTCGGAGCCGACGACATGCAGCGTCGCGCCGAAAGGCGCCACCTGGTCGACGCCGGGGCGGCCCTGAAGCGCTTCGGCGACCTGATCGAGCCGTGGTCCCTGCAGCACAAACGTGGTCAGCCCGGCATTTTTCACCACTTCGGCGACGGTGCCGGTGGCCAGCATCTTGCCATAGGAAATGTAGCTGATGCGATGGCAGCGCTCGGCCTCGTCCATGTAGTGGGTGGAGACCAGCACGGTCAGCCCGCCGCTGGCCAGGCGATGGATCTCGTCCCAGAACTCGCGCCGCGCCTTCGGGTCGACGCCGGCCGTAGGCTCGTCAAGCAGCAGCAATTTCGGCTTGTGCATGATGCAGGCGGCCAGCGCCAGCCGCTGCTTCCAGCCGCCCGACAAGGTGCCGGCCAGCTGGTTGCGGCGCGACGCCAGGCCGAGGTCCTCCAACGTGCGCGCCACATGCTCCTCGACCGGCTTCAACCGGTAGAGCCGCGCCACGAATTCGAGATTCTCGCCGATCGTCAAATCCTCGTAGAACGAGAATTTCTGCGTCATGTAGCCGACTTCACGCTTGATGCGCAGGCTGTCGGTGCGGATGTTGAAGCCGAGCACCGTGCCTTCGCCTTCGTCCGGCGTCAGCAGGCCGCACATGATGCGGATGGTGGTGGTCTTGCCCGAACCGTTGGGCCCGAGAAAGCCGACGATCTCGCCCTCGGCGACCGACATCGTCACATGGTCGACGACGGTCTTGTCGCCAAAACGCTTGACCAGGCCATGGACGTCGATGGCGTTCATTTTGCACTGTCCGCGAGATCAACATCGACGATCTGGCCCGGCTGCAGCGGGCCGGCATCGCCCTCTGGCCGTGCCTCTACGAGGTAGACCAGCTTCTGCCGGTTCTCGAGCGAATAAATCACCGGCGGCGTGAATTCCGGATCGGGCGAAACGTAGCTGACGCGCGCCTTCACATCCGGGCCGCAGCCGTCGCAATGGACGCCGAGCAAGGTGCCTACCTTGACCGAGGAGAAGGCGGCTTCGGGTATATAGACGCTGAGCTTCACCGCACCGTCGGGCAGGATCGAGATGACAGGCGCGGTCGGACCTGATGTATCGCCCGGATTGCGGATGACATCGTTGACGCGGCCCGGCGAAGGCGCTGCCAGCACCCGCTTCGACAGTCGCCATTGCGCCTGCTCCAAGGCCGCCTGCGCCTGCTTGACCTGGTTGTCGGCGGCCTTGATCGTTTCGGGGCGCGCCGGCAGGCCGCCGACGGCGAGATTGGCATTGGCCTGGCCGACCTGGGCAATGGCCGTTTCGAGCGTGGCCGACGCGGTGTCGAAATCGGCCTGCGTGCCGGCGCCGCGCTTGAACAGATCGGCGGCGCGGTCGTATTTGCGCTTGGCGTCGGCGGCCTGGGCGCTGGCCATGTCGACCTCAGCCTTCAGCACGGCGATCTCTTCAGGCCGCTTGCCGATCTGCAGGTCGGCCAATTGCGCCTGCGCCTGGGCAAGGCCGGCCTGCGCCTGCGCAACCGCGATCTTTGCGTCGGCACTTTCCAGCGTCACCACGGTCGTGCCGGGCACCACGCGGTCGCCGCGCTTCACGGTGACGGTCTCGACCTGCGCCACCTCTATCGGTGCCAAAAGCACGTAGTCGCCTTCGACATAGCCGACGGCCAGCGGGGCTGCCGGGGCACAGGCGCTGAAAAGCTGCGCGGCGAGCGGCAGCGAACACAGAAAGCTCATGGTCTTTGCCCCTTTGTCTTTGCACCTTTTCTGGCGGCCAATATGGCCTTGAGATTGCCCGAAGTGACCGCCACCACCTTGGCGGCCTCCGCGGCGCCGATATCGGTCCAGCCCATGCGGCGCATCACCGCCTCGCGGCCGATGCGGAAATAGATGACCTGGCCGATCAGCGTGAACACGGTGAGCCTTGTGGCCTCGCTTTCGGCGGGCTCGCCGGTTGCCTGTTCCCAGAGTTGGCACAGCCGGCGATGGCTCGGCTCGAAGACACCGTCATAGATACGATCGAGGGCTGCCGTCGGATGGGAAAGTTCGCGCAGGATGAACTGCACGATCTCGCCGGCCTGCGGACTGGCCACGACAAAGCCGACCATTCGCTCCAGCGCCGCGAAGAGCTGCGCCTGCGCTGCCTCGGGACCGACCGGCGCGGTCGCCTGCGCGTTGCCGAGCGCCGGGCCGGCGACCGTCTGGATGGTCTCGACAATAAAGTCGGCGGCGGCCGTGCGAAGGCCCTCCTTGCCACCGAAATGATAGGCGATCGAGCCGATATTGGCTCGCGCCTCGGCGGCGATCTCGCGCGTCGAGGTGCCGTCGAAACCCTGACGCCCGAACAGTTTCAGCGCCGCCTGGACGAGGGCCGCGCGCGTCATCTCGGCGGGCTCGCGGCGAAGAATTTTAGGCTCAGGTAGTTTGATCATGAGCAGAGTTTAATCAATCGATTGATTAAGTCAACTTCTGTTCGTCATTGTCTTGCCATCGACGGCGGCAAACGCTTTAGTGCGCGGCCATGGGCAAGGAAGTCGAACGAAAATTCCTGGTCACCAGCACCGCATGGCGGGAGTTGGCCGAGGCCAATATCCGCATTCTTCAGTTCTATCTCGCTGCCGGCCCCGAGCGCACGGTGCGCATTCGCATCAGCGATGGCACTTCCGCCAGGCTGACGCTCAAATTCGGCAGCAAGGCGCGCGAACGCGACGAATTCGAATATTCGATCCCGCTGTCGGAGGCGGTGGAGATGCTGGACTTCGCCATCGGACGTGTCATCGAGAAGACACGTCACCATGTTAGGCACCGTGGCTATCTCTACGAAATCGATGTCTTTGGCGGTCCGCTTGCGGGACTTGTGATCGCCGAACTTGAGACGCCGGAGGACGTGCCGGACGAAATGCTGCCTGACTGGCTCGGCCGCGAAGTCACCGGCGAGTCAAAATTCTATAACGCGTCGCTCGCCCTTGGGGGGATACCGGAGATCGCCGCATGAGCTTTCGTATCGATCCGCGCCTGCCGCTTACCGGCGAGGTCGGGCGTATCCTTGCCGAGGAAATCGGCAAGGCGCTGCATCACCTTGACGCCGCACGGAGCCGGCCGGAACAGGCGCTGCACAAATGCCGCAAGCGGTTGAAGAGCGCTCGTGCCTTGCTGCGCTTGGTTCATTCCGGTGACGAAACATTCTGTGAGACCGAGAACCAATGCTACCGCAACGTGGCCGGCCTGCTTGCCGGTCCGCGCGAGGCGACAGCGCTGATCGAGACCATCGACCGGCTGGCGGCAAGCTTTCCCAAGGAGGGCGCCGAAGACGGGCTGGGTGCGGTTCGCGACAGGCTGATCGCGCGCCAGCAGGAATTGCATGAAGGCGCCGGGCTCGAAGCGGCGATCGGCGCAGCGACCGCCGCTTGCGAGGATGGCCTCAAACGCATCGAAGCGCTGGCCTTGCCCGACCAGCCGGAACAGGCGGCCGACGTGCTTGCCGAAGGTGCCCGCGTCACGCTGCGCCGTGCCAGGAAGGCGCTCGACAAGGCCGGATCGCGGGGCGCGGCCGATGATTTCCACGATTTGCGCAAGGCGGCCAAGACCCACGGCATGCATCTGTCGCTGCTCGGCAGGCTGTGGCCGACACCGATCAAGGCCCGGCGCAAGGCGGTCGACGAACTGGCCGAGCGGCTGGGCGACCTGCACGATGTGCTGGTGATGCGCGCGCTGCTCGAGGCCGACGACCAGCCGCTCGGGCCGCCCGAGGACACGAAACTTCTGGGCAAGCTGTTGAAACGGTCGGAGAAGCAGCTGAAGAAGAGCTGCCTTGCCGAGGCGGCCGAACTGTTCGGCGACAGTCCCAAACGCTCGACACGCAAACTGGCCCGCAAGGCGCGCGACGATCTGGCTGCGCCGCCGGAAGAGGCCGCGGCGACGGCAAGTTGACTTGGCGCCTTTCCTCTCCCTCCGGAGGGGGAAGAGGTGGCGCTGCAAAGCAGCGACGGAGGGGGGGAAGCCATTCGTCAAACGCGCCGCCGCCTGCAATACAGGCACAAACCCCGCGCGCAAGGGCGACCCCCACTCCGTCGAGCTTCGCTCGACACCTCTCCCCCGATCGACGGGGGAGAGGAAAAGCGCGCGTTCACCGGCTTCATTCCTCTGCCTTCAGCGGGGAGACGGTGGCCGCGAAGCGCGCCGGATGAGGGCCTGCGCCCTATCAGCAACCCTGTCGCTCCACCCGTGCGCTAGCCCTCATTACCCGCCCATGCTAATCGCCATGGAACATGACCGAGCCCGGCGACACGCTTCTGGATCGACTTGGCCGCTGGCTTGCCGGCCGGCTGCAGGAAGAATCGTCCGGCTACGAGCCCTACACACCGTCCGATGCCGAAACGCTGCGCCGCACGCTTGAGCCCGGCGACATCCTGCTGATCGAGGGCAACCAGAAGATCTCGGCGGCGATCAAATACCTGACCCAGTCGACCTGGTCGCATGCGGCCTTCCATGTCGGCGACGCCTTGCCAGAGCCGCAAGACGGCTCGGAGCGGCCGCGGCTGATCGAGGTCACGCTCGGCGAAGGCTGCGTCGCCGTGCCATTGTCGCGCTACCGCACCTACAACACCCGCATCTGCCGGGCGAGCGGGCTGGCGCCGGAGGATCGCGACAAGGTCGTCGCCTTCATGATCGGCAGGCTCGGCCTGAAATACGACCTCAAGAACATTTTCGACATGCTGCGTTTTTTCTTCCCGACACCGCCGGTGCCGGTGCGCTGGCGGCGCCGCATGCTGGCCTTCGGCTCCGGCGATCCGACGCGGGCGATCTGCTCGACGCTGATCGCCGAGGCCTATGGCCAGATCCGCTATCCGATCCTGCCCGAAATCACCCGTGCGCCCGGCCGCGCCTCGGCGCAGTCTAACTATTCGCGCAAGGAAATCCTGCACATCCGCCACCACTCGCTCTACACGCCGCGCGATTTCGACCTGTCGCCCTATTTCCGCATCGTCAAACCGACGCTGGAATATGGTTTCGACTACCGGCAGATGGTCTGGGACGACAAGATTGCTGATCCCGGGGCGAAGGCCGCCGAATAGACGCGATCAAATGAGTCCAACCGCGTGGACGGCCCGGGAGCGCGCCGGCCGGCGGCGCTTTGGCGTCAGTGCTTGCAAGCCGCGGCCCGCACGTCCGAGGGTGTAGCGTCATAACGGCGACGGAACGCCCGGTTGAAATAGGAAAGATCGTTGAAGCCGGCCTCGTAGGCGATCGCGGTGATGCTGCGTCCGGCATGGCGTGGATCGCCGAGCATGCGATGGGCGCGCGCCAGCCGCTGGTTCATCATGAAATCAATCAAGGATGTGCCATCGCTCTCGAACAGCTTGCGGACGTAGCGGGCCGACAGTCCGTGGCGGGCGGCGACGTCCTGCGCCGACAGGTCGACATGGCCACCATGCGCGACGATATCGGCCTTGATGGCGCGCAAGCGGGCAACGCTGACGCCGCGGCCGCGCGCGATCTGGGCCGCATCCCTGGTCGCTCCCATGGCGAGTGCGGCAAGGTCGAAGACATGCGTCGCCGCAAGGTGGCAGGCCTCCGCGGTCAACTCGTCTCCGACCTCCTGGATCGAGCTGATATAGTCGAGCAACAGCCGCATCGCCCCGCTCTGGGTCGGCAAGGGCCGCATAAGGACCGCGGCCGGATCGCCGATCAGAGGCGAAAGCTGCTTGCGCGAAAAACTGAGATTGACGAAACGGAACCCGCCGGCGCCGATCAGGTTGAGGCCAACCTCTTCACCGCTCATCATCAGCGCCTGGCCGTTGCCGACCGCCTCCTCGCGGCCGCGATGCTTCATCACACTGCCACCGTCGAGGGCCGCCAGAAGAACGAAGTCGTCGTTGTCGATCAGCGACGACGTATGATGCACCCGGAATTCCGATGAGCTGCCGGTGGCGATGCCGAGGCCCGGCAACGCGCGCACCCGCATGTCGATCTGCGCCGGCGCCAGCGGATCGAGGTCCACCCTCAGAACGGTGCGGCCGTAAACCTCGCGCGTAATCTCGACGCGATCCCGCTCCGGAAACATCTCCGTCGCCAGCCTGAACGAAGCTGACGGCCCCATCGTCGCAGTCATCGACACCCCCATGCCCAAGAGCGCGGTCATATGCGCCGCGACCTGCAAAACGTCAATCCCGGGCCGTTTTGGCCGCTTTCAGTGCCGTTCTGTCCAAGCTGACCCCCTTCGATGCCCCTAGTTTTGCGGCGCGATTCCAAAACCGGAACCGCATTGGCGGCAATCCAAGGGGGCACGATGTTTCATTTGCAACTGTTCAAGACGCTGTCGGCACTGGCAGCGGCAGGCTTCAATCCGCGCGTCTATCTGCTGTCGATCGCCTTGGGCAACGCGGTGACCGATCATCGCGAGGCCAAGCTGCCGCCGCGCGCTGCCCGATGATGAGCAGCACCATGAAAAAGATCATTTTCCTGGCCCTGACCCTTGCCCTGGCGGGCTGCCAAACGGGCGAGGCCGACAGCAACCCGGCATCGATCGCGAGCGCGGCCGGCAGCAGGAAGGCCCAGAACGAACCGACGACGGAAACGGCCTGCGCCGATGCCGCCAAGAAGGCGGCGAAGGCGCAGACCAATGCGGCTCTGCTCGGCGGTGTCCTGTCGATGGCGGGGGGTCTTGGCGGTCTGGCTGGCAATGGTGGGGTCATTGCCGGCCAGGCCGCCTCGATCGGCGGCTCGGTTCTGCAGTCCCAGGCGACGAGCAGTGCCCGGGCCGGCATTGCGGAGGATTGTTATGGCTGAGCGGCGTTTCGCAGCCATGCGCCGGCTGGCCGGCGCGCTCGCACTTGCCGGCATGATCTTCGACAGCCCGCAGGCCTTGGCGCTGACAGCGCGGGATGCGTCGGCGGTCGTGGGCCTGATCGAGGCCTTGCAACCCGAATTCGGTCAGTTCGCCTATGACGAGGAGATCGCCGCCGACTGGTACGAGCGCGATGCCGCGGACAAGGGCTTGATCGACACAGCCGGTTTCACCGCCGACAGCTGGAAGATCGCGCTTGGCGAGACCATGCGCGGGTTCCTGGCGACGATGCCGGTCGCAGAACTCGATGCCATTTTCGCCAAGCTCAGGAATGCCATATCCGGCATGAAGGAGCTGACCGACGCGCAGAAGACAGAGACCATCGACGCCATCGACGAAGAGGTCGAAGAGTTGATGGCTTTGCGGGCCGAGGGCGACCCCTTCGCCGATGTCGTCAGGCCGCTGACGCCAAAAATCCGCAGCCTCATCCTCGGCCCGGCGATGGGGCGATAGGATGTTGGGCAACAGGAAACGAGTGGCGGGAAAAGCAACTCCGAGCGGCGGCATCGAGGCCGAACATCGCGGCATTTTTCCCACCACGGCACGTGTCAGGCGGGGCAGCCCGATCGCGATGCTTATCTGCCTGCTGGCGTCCAGCTGCAGCCAGACGGCCGCCAGCCCGCCGCTAACGCCAGACCCGCATGCGCAATTGGCGGAGCTGGCGGCCGGCCCCGACTCGCCGGAGGGCCTTGGCGAGGCCCTGGCTGCAGTCGAGGCGACCAGGAAAATGCAGGATTGCCGGGCGCGCATGAACGAGACCGCCGGGCAGATGAAGATGATGGGCGCGGTCAACGGCGCCGTCGGCATCGCCGGCCGCATGGCAGGTCCGGGCGGCAAGACAGCGGCGAAAATGGTGGCCGTCGGCACCGCCAGGGCCGTGCGCGGCAAGCTCAGCCGCCAGATGCAATCATGCTGAGACGATTGGCCGATCAGGCCGGCAGCGGCCGTCGTGTCTTGGCGGCCGGGTCGGTTGCTCTCGCACCGGCATCTCGCGCGTGCGGCCCGATCGGCATGATCGCCGGGAATGGCGTCGCGCCAAAGGCAAATGTCCATTTGTAGCCGACCAGCCCGTCTTCCGGCGTCGTGTGCTGGTCGTGATGGGCCAGCAGTTTGGCGCGATCGGCGAGGTCCTGCGCCTCGCGTCGCACCATCTCCGCCGTCTCCGGCCGCATCCGCCTGCTAAAGCTGACGAAGGTCGCTTCCTTGTCGATATGGGTGATCGCCCAGCCGATGAAGTTCTTGTTGGTCATCTCGAACAGCGGCCGCAGCGGCCCTTCGAAATTCCACTGGATCGGCGTCTCGACAAGCAATCTCGCCGTGAGCCCGCGGCCGAGCGCGATCAGGCCGAGCTCCTCGAGATCGCGCAGATAGAGGAACATCGAGGCTTCGCTCAGGCCTTGCGAGCGCATGATGCCCTCGGGCGTGAATTTTTCCGACAGCATGACGAAGATGAACAGCAGTGCCGGCCGGCCGGCGAGCCTGCGTTCGATCTCCGGCGCGATGTGGTTGACCGGCCCTGGCCCCCGGTTCATCGAGCCGAGCACGTTCTCCAGCTCGACACCGGCGGCAGCGCAGATCTCCACCAGCCGGTCGAGCTTGCAGTTGCGCTCGTGGAAGATGCGCTTCACCGTCGGCTCGGAAACCCCCATGCGTTCGGCAAGCTCGCGATAGGTGACGCCCTTCGCCTTCAGCGTCCGCTTCAACGCGTCGAAGATAAGGCCGTTCATGGAATGCACCTCTTGCCGTGGGTTTCGTATCGACTTTCGATACTAGAGGTTATCGACCTTTCCGGAAAGTATCGAAAATCATAGCTCTCCGCCGTCATCACAGGAGAGCAGCCATGAACACCCTCGTCACATCAGCCTTTCTCGCCGTCATCGGCATTGCAGCAGTGCCTGCCGCCGAGGCTGGAGAACTCTGGCGCGCCACCGGCCTCGAACAACCCGAATCGGCCCTGTTCGACGCAGCCAACAATCGCCTCATCGTTTCCAACATATCAGGCAATCCCGGCGACGCCGACGGCAACGGCTATCTCAGCGTGCTGTCCGTGGACGGCAGGACGGTCACCCAACACTGGACCGACGGCATGGACGCGCCCAAGGGCATGGCGATAGCGGGCGGCAAGCTCTATGTCGCCGACATCACCAAGGTTCGCGTCGTCGACCTCGCCAGCGGCAAGCTCGTCGCCAGCATCACGGTACCGAACGCTGTTTTCCTGAACGACATGACATCGGACCAATCAGGCAACGTCTATGTCACCGACATGCTGGCCGACGCCATCTACCGCATCGACGGCGACCGGCCGGAGCTGTTCGCCAGGGATGCGATGCTGGCTTCGCCCAACGGCGTCTTCGCCGATGGTACCAGGCTGATCGTCGCCTCCTGGGGCAAGGGCATCAAGTCCGACTTCAGCACGGCGGAGCCGGGTGGGCTGCTGTCGGTCGACATCGCCAGCAAGGTGGTTTCGCCCTTGCCGGGCGCGCAGAAATTCGCCGATCTCGATGGCGTCACCGCCATCGGCGACACCATCTATGCCACCGCCTACATGACCGGTACGCTCTACCGCTATCAAGCCGGCGGCGCGCCGGAAGCGTTGGCGCACTTCAAACCGGGCAGCGCCGACATCGGCACCGATGGCAAGTCGATCCTCTATGTGCCGTTGATGAACGAAGGCGAGGTCGTGGCGCTGAAGCTCGACTGAGAGCCATGATCGGTGCCTCAGGGGCCGATCTCCGAGACGTTCGCCAACAGCCGATGGACTGTCGTTCATCGGCGAGGATCGCCAACTCGAACTCTTATTGTGGCTAGTAAACGGTCGCCCGGATCGGCCCGCCAAGCGCCAATAGCGGACATTGCCGAGCAGATATTTTGATGTCGCCTTTGGGCCGGTAGCAGTCCGTCAGCTTTTAGTTGAGGCATCGAAAGCGGACATCGGGTTGCGGGCGTACCGACGACTCAATTGGGGACGGCAGCAGACTGGCTGGTATTGTCGGGCAGCCGACGGTGGCGAAGACGTAGGGAGGCCGGTGCGGGAGAGGGGAATCTGTGTTCTCAAACCAGCATCGACTGCTGGGCGGAGATACCCGCCGTCGCGCCTTGCGATATTGCCGTGGTGACCGAGGCCATGGACGGGTTCGCAAGATCGCCGGCAGCATAGATGCCGGGCGTGCTGGTTTCGCGGCGCTCATCGACCTTGATGGCGATGCCGAGAGGCGTATTGACCGTGGCGAGGCCCACTAATTCATGCAGGCTTGCGGACGGCTTGTTGCGCGGATGCGCGAACAGGATGTCGACCGCGGCATTGCGGCCGCTCTCGAGATTAACGGTAGTGATATGCCCCCGGTGATGGGCGATTTCGGCGATCCGGCCATCAACGACAGGTATGTTGCGGCGCGCCAGATCGGCCCGAACATCGGGTGAAATGTCGTGACCATCGGCGAAGACCGTCAATGTTTCGGTCCAGTCGTGGTACAGCCTGACATAATTGTGCGACGGCGGGCCGGACCAGACGAGACCCCAATGCTGGTCGGCGACTTCAAAGCCATCGCAATAGGGGCAGGGCACGATGGATGTGCCCCAGCTTTCGGCAAAGCCCGGAACATCAGGCATCTGGTCGGCGACGCCATAACTCAGGATCAGGCGGCGCGTCCCAAGGCGTTCGCCATCGCCAGTGAGGACGGAGAAATCGTCGATGGTGCCGGAGATGCTGTCGGCCCGGGCATTGACCAGCCTGATCGTGGGATAACGCGCCAGTTGCTGCCGCGCTTCGGCCAGGATGTCCAGCGGTGGCTTGTGATCGTGGCCGAGCAGACCATGCGAATGGCCGGCGAAGCGGTTGCGCGGCAGGCCGGTATCGAGAACGGTGACCTTGCGACGGGCACGTCCGAGCTGCAGGGCGGCGGCGAGACCGGCAAAGCTGCCGCCGATGATGATGACGTCATCCATGGTGATGGGCTCCGTGTGTGGATGAGGGGCTGGCTGGGCTTGGCTTGCACATTTTTGACACTGCGTGGTATCGTAATTCAAGAATTATGATACTGTCAAGGACTGGAATTGTCGTGACCGAAAACAGCCAGGGCCGGCGCGGCCGGCCCGCCAATGAGGCGCTTGGCCAAACGATAGTCGACGCCGCGTGCGAACTCTTTGAGGAATTGGGTTTTCATGCGACGACATTGGACAAGGTCGCCCAGAGAGCGAAGATATCCAAGCTCAGCATCTATCGGCACTTCGAGAACAAGGAGGCGCTGTTCAGCGCGGCCATCGCGGCCCGCTGCCATCAGTTTGCACCACAGGCCCTTTTTGAAGGCGTCGACGGTTCGGCCGAAGATCAGCTGATGGCGGTGGGATCATCCCTGCTTCGCACGCTGTTGAACCCGGACGTCCGCAGTGTCGAAGCCATGATCATGGCCGACAAGACGAATCAAAAGTCGTTAAGCAAGCTCCATTACGAAGCCGGCCCCGCCCATGTCATCGCCCAAATCGAGGCCCTGTTGCGTCAGTTGCACGCGAAGGCGGTTCTGAACGTGACCGATCCTCTCCGGTCCGCCCGCCTGTTTGCCGCGCTTATCAAAGGATCCGATCTCCTGATTATCGCACGCTTCGATGAGGCGAGAGCAGAGGACGACAACGAAATCGAATCCTATTGCCGGTCGGCCGTCGCCATGTTCATCGCCGCGCACGGTGGCACGACCACCCGGGCGGATAGCCTAGGAGTACTTGCATGATATTTGGGGCCGACCGGCGGCGTAACCTGCTACCACCCCATTCGAGGCCTTAGTGCTGGCTTAGCAGACCATCAGCTTTCGGGAATCTGCAACGGTGGTCTGAATGGCGGAAACGGCGCAAAGCGGCCGTTCACGTCGCGCCATGCGTGAGTCAACCCAAGGCCAAAACGTTTGCGTTCAACCGGCGGACACCTGTGTGGCCCGCCGACCGGCAAATCCCGATTTCTACTCTGCCTCCAGCTTCCCTTTCAGCTGCGCCCGCGCATCCTTGATCGAGGCGGCATAGGTCACCAGTGGGCGCTTGACGCCGTGGTTGATCAGCATGCGCCGGATCTGCGGCGCGGCACCTGATATGATGAAGCGGACGCCGGCGCGTTTCGCCTTGTGGGCGGCGCCCTCGATGACGTTGGCCGCCGTCGAATCGAAGAACGGTACGGCCGAGCAATCGAGGATGAAGTTTTTGCGCTGGTCGGCGATGCGGTCGAGCACGGTGCCGACGGTCGACGCGGCGCCGAAGAAGAAGGCGCCGGAGATGCGGTAGACGACGGTGTCGGCGTCGGTCGCCTCGCTTGCATCGTAGGCGTTGGTGCTGTCGGCGACATCCTCCTGCACCAGCGGCTGATCGGCCTCGACCGCAATCGACTTGGCCATGCGGTCGATGAACAGGATCGACCCCAGCACGAAGCCGACGACGATGCCTTCGGTGAGATCGCGGAAGATGACGAGCAGGAAGGTCGCCATCAGCACCAGCGCATCGCCGCGAGAGGCACGCAGCAAGGTGGCGAAGGCCTGTTTCTCGAACATGTTCCAGCACACGACGGCCAGCACGCCGGCAAGGGCGGCGAGCGGGATGTAGCTGGCGAGCGGCGCCGCCACCAGCATCAAAGCGAGCAGGATGGCTGAGTGGACGATGCCCGAAACCGGTCCGTGGGCGCCGGCCCGCACATTGGTCGCCGTGCGGGCGATGGTGCCTGTGGCGCAGATGCCGCCGAACAGGGCAGACGCGATGTTGGCGAAGCCTTGCGCCACCAGTTCGCAGTTGGAGCGGTGACGCCGGCCCGTCATGCCGTCGGCGACCACGGCCGACAGCAGCGATTCGATGGCGCCGAGCAAGGCGAAGGCGATGGCATCCGGCAGCACGTCAATAATCCTGTCCAGGCTGACCGGTGGCAGAGCGGGCATTTGCAGGCTGCGCGGGATGCCGCCAAAGCGGGTGCCGATCGTCTCCGCCGGCAACGAGAGAAGCGCCACGACCAGCGATGCCAGCCCGATGGCGATGAGCATTGCGGGCCATGTCGGCCGCCAGTGCTTCAGGCCGGCGATGGTGACGATGGTCAACACCGCCACCAAGGTCGCCGCCGGGTTGATGGTGCCGGCCGCCTCGGCGACCGCGATCAGCTTCGGCACCAGCGGTCCCGGCTCCTTGCCGGCAAGCGTCAGCCCGAACAGTTCGACGATCTGTCCCGAAAAGATGATGACGGCGATGCCGGCGGTGAAGCCGACCGTCACCGGATAGGGAATGAACTTGATGTAGGTGCCGAGACGGAGATAGCCGATGGCGAGCAGGAAGACCCCTGCCATCATCGTTGCCAAAAGCAGCCCATCGATGCCGACACGGGCAACCGTCGCTGCCACCAGCACAATGAAGGCGCCGGCCGGACCGCCGATCTGGAAGCGGCTGCCGCCGAGCGCCGAAATGATGAAGCCGCCGACGATCGAGGTGTAGAGGCCGCGCTCGGGAGCGACGCCCGAGGCGATCGCGATCGCCATCGACAAGGGCAGCGCGACGATGGCGACCGTCAGCCCGGCAATGGCGTCTGCCTTGAAGTCGGCGACCGTGTAGCCCTCGCGCCAGACCGTCACCAGCTTCGGTGTGAACAATTCGGAAAATGTCGGCTTTACCGACCTGTGGGCCGGTTCATGCACTGCCCGCTGCGTCTGATCCATGGACTGCCTTCCACACCCTGAAAGGCGGCGGGATCGTCGGCAGGGCTGTCGGCGGTCGCCGTCGCGACTTTATGCCGGCTCAGCCTTGGGACCCGGCGGCACGGCAGGCTTGAGGCGCACGCCCCGGCCGCCGCGCTCGTTCTCGCCGATCAGCTCCACCCCGGCCTCGTCGAGAGCCTGGATGACCTTCATCAGCGTGTCGACCACGCCCCTGACCACGCCATCGCTCGCCTCCATGCGCTGGATGGTCGGAAGCGAAACGCCGGCGCGCTCGGCGAGCGTCTTCTGATCGATGCCGGCCAGCGCCCTTGCGGCGCGCATCTGCGCGGCAGTGATCATCGGCCACAATCCCCGTCTGAGTCTGCAAAAATGAGGTATAATACCATTATTGTGATGTTTCAAGCATTAGTATGAACGTCTGGGACGTAAGGCGCGGCGCATTGACTGACCATTTTTTCAGATACTTTCACGGGCTGATCAACCGGCTGATCTAATCTCCAGTCTCGCCGTTTGGATGCTGCCCACGCCATCGCTGCCACGCCCGGGCAGCGAGCCAGCAAAGCATCGCCCAGACGAAGCCCGCGCACCAGCCGGCAAGCACGTCCGATGGCCAGTGGACGCCAAGATAGATGCGGCTGATGCCAACCAGCAGCGTCGTCAGCACCGCCAGCGACAGCACGTAGATCTTCGTCGTTCGACCGGGCAGGAAGCGTGCCGCCAGCGCGCCGAGCGTCAGATAGGTCACCGCCGACAGCATGGCGTGGCCGCTCGGAAAAGACAGCGTCGTTTCGTTGACGAGATGCGAGACGAGTTCGGGGCGCGGCCGGTCGATGCCGGCTTTCAGCAGGCTCGACAGCACCTGACCGCCGGCCACCGCCACGAAGATGAAAAGGGCGGTCGCCGGCCTGCGGATAAGCAGGAGATAGACGATTACCGCCGTCACGATCAGCACCAGCACGCTGCCGCTGCCGAGGCTGGTGATGTCGCGCATCGCGCCTTGCAGCCACAGCGGGCCGATCGGGCTGTCAGGGCGGCCCGCCTGGCGGAAGGCGAGCAGGATCTCGGTGTCGAAGCTATGTGGCGTGGCGGCGCGCGCCACCTCCATCAGCTCCTCGAATCCCCACAGGCCGGCGGCGATGACCAGGCCGGCCAGCAGCACCGGGAATTCAACCCGGTTGAGCAAAGCGTTCGCGGCGTTCTTCATCGGCAATTCGCCCGTTACAGTCGGCTTTGCAGATAGGGTCCGAGCGTGATCAGCGCCACCGCTGCGATCGCCAGCATGATCCCGGTCGCCTGCAGCGCATTGACGCGCTCGCCGAAGAAGACCAGCGCCACGACGTTCACCGAGACCAGCTGGATGACGGCAGACAGGCTGAACGACACCGACATGCCGAATTCGCGGATCAGCCGCAGCATGATCAGATTGCCCAACGAATAGAGTGCCAGCGTCAGCGCGATCTTGCCAAGGCTCGGCGCCAGGCCCCATTGCTTGGCGGCTGTCGCCGCCAGCAGGAAAATGACCGTCGAAAAGCCGAGCTGCAGCAATCCTGAAAAACTCAACGCTCCGTCCCCTCTCGAAGCGGCTCCCGCCGCGTGTGTCGCGGACGTTGTTTCCCAAGCGCGCCGGGACGTCAAGCGACCTCGACCAAACGAAGCTCTTGGCAATGGCAAGCCGGAAGCTCAAAGTACTACCATCGCCCAATCTGTCGGTTCGAAGGGCGGTCAGGGGCTCATGATTCGCAGTTTTCAAAACCTGGTGCGGCGCTGGAGCGAGCTTTCCCTTGCCCTGCAATTCGTCGTTGCCGGCGGCTTTGGCCTGCTGGCCGTCATGTTGGTGGTCGGCACCTGGGTGACGGCGCAGATCCGGGACGGCGTCATCCGCAATTCGGCCGCCACGACGGCCCTTTATGTCGACAGCGTGATTGCGCCGCTGCTTCCCGACTTGCGCAAGGAGCAGGAGCTCAGCGAGTCCGTCAAGCAGGCGCTGGACGAGACGCTTGGCCAGGGCGCGCTTGGCAAGCGCCTCGAATCGTTCGTGCTCTGGCGCCGCGACGGGACGGTTCTCTATGCCAAGGAGACGGCCCTGATCGGCCGCCGCTTCGGTCCGAGCGACAATCTGCGTTCCGCCTTCGAAGGCAACGTCGTCGCTGAATTCAATAGATTCGATGATGATGAACGCGAGGAGAAGGCTACCGGCCTGCCCTTGCTGGAGATCTACAATCCCGTGCGCGAGCCCTGGTCGGGCGAGGTGGTGGCGGTCACCGAGTTCTATGAGATCGCCGACGATTTCCAGGCCACCCTGGCGTCCGCTTTGTGGTCGAGCTGGCTGATCGTGGCCGGCGCGACTCTGGCGGCATTCCTGCTCCTGTCGGGCATCGTCCTGCGCGGCAGCCGCACCATCGACGACCAGCGTGGGGCGCTGCGCCGCCAGGTGTCGGAGCTGCAGGATCTGGTGGCGCAAAACAGTGCCTTGCGACTGCGCGTGCAACGGGCCTCCCGCCGCGCCACCGCGCTCAACGAAAGATATCTGCGCCGCATCGGCGCCGACCTCCATGACGGCCCGGCCCAACTCGTGGCCCTGGCGGCGCTGCGCATGGACAGCCCGATATTTTCCAGCGATGGCCATTCGGGCGTAAGCCGTTCGACCGAGGTCGCGATGATCCGCAAGACGCTGGAGGATGCGATGCGCGAAATACGCGGCATCTGCACCGGCCTTGTCCTTCCGCAGATCGAGACGGCTGCCGCAAACGACATTCTGCGGCTGGCCGTCAAGGAACACGAGCAGAGGACGGGAACGTCGGTGACGCTGACGCTGGCCGGACAGTTGCCGGAACCCGGCGCTTCCGAGAAGATCAGCATCTATCGTTTCGTTCAGGAAGGGCTGAACAACGCCTATCGCCACGGGCTAGGCAAGGATCAGGCGGTGAGCGCCGGGATGAAAGATGGCAGGCTTTTTGTCGAAGTGTCGGACGGCGGGCCGGGTTTCGATCCGGCGGCACGGGTCGAGGGCCTCGGGCTCGCCGGCCTCAGGGAGCGGGTCGAAAGCATTGGCGGACAGTTCGAAACCTTGACCGGGCCGCAAGGTACGCGTTTGGTAATCCGTCTGTCGGTCGAGGAGCAAGCATGACTGGTACCATCCGCATCGCCATTGTCGACGATCATCCCCTCTTTCGCGAAGGTGTGACGCGCAGCCTGTCGGAAATCGGGGGCTTCGAGATGGTTGGCGAGGGCGCCACGGCGCAGGATGCCGAACGCCTCGCCACAACGGTGCGGCCCGACATCTTGCTGCTCGATATCTCCATGCCGGGCGGCGGGCTGACCGCGGTCGCAAGCATCCTCGCCAGCCATCCCGCCCAGAAGATCGTCATGCTGACCGTTTCGGAGGCCAATGCCGATGTGACAAAGGCGCTGAACGCAGGGGTGAATGGCTATGTGCTCAAAGGCGTCGGGTCGCGCGGGCTCGCCGACATCCTGCGCAATGTTGCAGCCGGCGAAAGCTATCTGTCGCCGACGCTGTCGGCCCGGCTGCTTTCGGATCTCCAGTCCCAGCAGCCGACCGACGGCATTGCGGAACGGCTGCGGCAGCTCACCGATCGGCAGACGGAAATCCTGCGGCTGGTGGCGGAGGGGCTGAGCAACAAGGAAGTCGCCTTGCGGCTTGAGCTGCAGGAGAAGACCGTCAAGCATCACATGACCGGGGTGCTGTCGAAGCTCAATGTGCGAAACCGCACCGAAGCGGCCTTGATGATGCGTGAGTTGCGCGACCGCGATAGGCCTTCTTAGAGCATTTCACCGTTTCACGGAAACGGCGAGCTGCTCTAACTCTTTGTTTTCACGCAATTCTAGACGGAAACCGCTTCACATTTTTCCTAGAATTGCTCTAGGCCAGGTACGGGGAAAATGCGCAGCGGTTTCCCGTCCTGGATTGCGCAAAAGCGCGTCGCGCCTCGCGACTGCAATCATTGCGGTGCCGAAAACCGGGATGACGCCGGCCGAAAACGAGGTCACCTCCGCCGGGGGGCGGCGGAGGTGACGTGCAAAGCTGACCGTTGCCTGTTGGCCAGCTTCACAAGCCCTTGAGACGATTGGCGTCGGCCGGGGTAGCCTGGCGGTCGATGATCGTGCGACCGAGCGCGTCCTTCATGCTGAAACGTCCGTTCTCGAGCTTTTCCGTTATGCCGTCGGGATGCCGGACCGTGATCTTGTTGCCGGTCACGTCGACCTTGTCACCGGTCTTTGCATTGACATGGCTTCCGCTCTTACCCTGATTGGATCCCGATTTGCCGTTATTGCCGTTATTGCCGCTGTTGCCATTCCCATTGCCGTTGCCGTTGCCGCTATTACCGCCATTGCCCCCGCCGGAATTGCCGCCGTTGCCGCCACCGCCACCACCACCACTGTTACCGCCACTCTTGGCGTAAGCGCTGGCGGTCTGGATGCCGGAAACGGAGCCGTCCAGGACAATTTGGTAGGGAGCAATCGTCAACGCCAGCGCCGCTGCCGATTTGAGCGCCAGCCGGCAACAACGGGTCGTGACCGATCTGTGCATTTTGATCTCCGACGACTGAGCCCGGCGCGCCCCACCCCAACGTTGCAGTGCAACAACATTGCCGAAAGACGCAGCGCCCGGAAGCGACCTCCGACCGTTGCGGTTGTCAACTAGGACCTTTGCAAGCGCAAGATTGGACTGAAGTCCCAAGCGTATGCTACATTAGCTTTGCATGAACGGCGCCGCGACCGCCATCGCTAAACGGGAGACTCGCTTTCCCGACGCCTGACGACGGCAGACGCCGAACATCAAGTCACCTCCGCCGGGGGCGGCGGAGGTGACTTGTCGAGCCGGCTTTGTCCGTTGATCCGTTGGTAACGACTGACGTCATGCGCCATTGCAGGATGCGCGCGAAACATGCCGCCGAAGGTCTCCTTCCTCTCGAAAAGACGATTCCGGAGCGGCTCACGGCCTTCGGGAATGCTGAGCCAGCGCTGCGCGCAATGCCTGTCGCGTCTGAAAGGTCTCCCGATGTCACGAAAATGTGACCCGGCGATTATAAGGGGTCAACAGGTACCCCACGCTCCAGCCAACCCGACAGCCAGAGGCAAGCCACGATGACTGACCTTCGCTCCCCCGACACCCGATTCCGCACCAGCCTGCTCGAGGAAAACGACGGCCCGGCCATCAACGCCTCCGACAACCGCACCATGGGCGAGATCATCGCCGCGCGGTTCTCGCGCCGCGGCTTCCTCAAGGGCTCGCTGGCCGTCTCGGCCATCGCCGCCACCGTCAGCCCGCTGGCGCTGATCAGCGCCGACGAGGCCAGGGCAGCGGGAGGCTCGGCCTTCGCGTTCGACGAACTCGAGGCCGGCATCGACGACAAGCACCATGTCGCGTCGGGTTACGATGCCGATGTCCTGCTGCGCTGGGGCGATCCGTTGTTTGCCGATTCGCCCGACTTCGACCCGACGAAACAGTCGGCCGTGGCCCAGGCGAAACAGTTCGGCTACAACAATGACTATGTCGGCTACATCCCGATCGGCGGCTCGGCCGAACATGGCCTGCTGGTGGTCAACCACGAATACACCAATCCGCATCTGATGTTCCCGGGCATCGTGAAGATCGTCGAAAAGGACGGCAAGAAGTCGGCCGAAGTCGCACCCCTCTCGAAGGAGCAGGTCGATGTCGAGATGGCCGCCCATGGCGGCACCATCGTCGAGATCCGCAAGGACGGTGGCAAATGGCAGGTGGTGCGCGACGGCAAGCTCAACCGCCGCATCACCTCCAACACCGAAATGGCGCTGTCCGGCCCGGTTGCCGGCCATGACCGCGTCAAGACCAATGCCGATCCGTCCGGCACCAAGGTGTTCGGCACGTTCAACAATTGCGCCGGCGGCGTCACGCCCTGGGGCACCTATGTGATGGCCGAGGAGAACATCCATGGCTATTTTTCCGGCGAGCTGCCGGAAGGCCACAAGGAAGCCGCGAACTACAAGCGTCTCGGCATTCCCGAAGGCGCCTATGAATGGGCGGCGCATTACGAGCGTTTCGACATCGCCAAGGAACCCAACGAAGCCAACCGCTTCGGCTGGATCGTCGAGGTCGATGTCAACGACCCGACCTCGACGCCGAGGAAGCGCACCGCCATGGGCCGCTTCAAGCATGAGGGCGCCGAATCGATCGTCGCCAAGGACGGCCGCGTCGTCTTTTATCTCGGTGACGACGAGCGCTTCGACTATGTCTACAAGTTCGTGACCAGGGCCGCGTTCAATCCGAACGACCGTGCCGCCAACAAGGACTTGCTCGACGATGGCACGCTGCATGTCGCCAAGTTCGCCGAAGACGGCACGGTCGAATGGCTGCCGATCGTCTTCGGCCAGGGGCCGCTGACGGCTGAAAACGGTTTTGCCAGCCAGGCCGACGTGCTGATCGAGACGCGCCGCGCCGCCGACCTGCTCGGCGCCACCAAGATGGACCGCCCGGAAGACGTCCAGCCCAATGGCGTCAACGGCAAGGTCTATGTCATGCTGACCAACAATTCGAAGCGCAAGGCCGACCAGGTCGACGCTGCCAACCCGCGCGCCGAAAACGCCTTCGGCCACATCATCGAAATCGCCGAGGACGGCGGCGATTTCACGGCCGCCAACGGCAAGTGGGAAGTGCTGCTGAAATGCGGTGATCCGGCGGTTGCCGATGTCGGCGCCACCTTCTCGACAGCAACGACGGCCAATGGCTGGTTCGGCATGCCCGACAATTGCGCGGTCGATTCGGCCGGGCGTCTCTGGGTCGCGACCGACGGACAGGGGCCGAAGGCCACCGGCCGCACCGATGGCCTGTGGGCAGTGGACACCGAGGGGGCGGCGCGGGCGACCTCGAAACTGTTCTTCCGCGTGCCGATCGGCGCCGAGATGTGCGGTCCGCTGTTTGCGCCCGACGACCAGACCGCCTTCGTCGCCGTCCAGCATCCGGGCGACGGCGGCGAGGACTGGGAAGCGTTCGGGCGCCCCTCTTACTATGAGGACCTGTCGACGCGCTGGCCCGACTTCAAGCCCGACATGCCGGTGCGGCCGTCCGTGGTCGCCATCACCAGACAGGGCGGCGGCAAGATCGCGGTCTGATTGCCCACTCGCATGGGCAGCAGCGGAGCAGAATTTGCACCGCTGCTGCGCCTTGAAGCCGCGGCATGTATCCCTTGGGCTGCGGAGCAGCTCCAGGGTCTGCGCCGCGTCGCTTCGCTCCTTGCTCCGCCCCAGGATGACGAGGCGACGGGTGAAGTCGGTCAAGCCTCAGGAAAGATTGGCAATTTAAACGTGGCGCTCTAGGTCTTTATCAGGAGATCGCCATGTCGAAGTCCGTCTATGACCGTGGCTTGCTCAAGCCAGCCGAGATCGCCAAGCTGCAGCGCGTGTTCGACGAGGCCTGCCGGCGGCGCGAGGCACATCCCGATTCCGCCGACGCGCGGGAAATCGCGCTTAACCTGCTCGCCCTGCACAATGCCGGCATGGTGGAAGAAGACATGCTGATGGAAGCCGTCGGTTTCCGGCGGCTGGAACCGAAATCAGCGTGATGCGCTGGATTGGTGCGGGGCCGACCTTGCAATTCGTTTGGCGATCGCCTTGGCCAGGATGCCGGCATTGGCGAAGCAGCCGCGAATGCTTGGCCGCATGCCGGTGAACCACAGACCGGGCAATTTTGGATCGGCTTGGCCACCGTTGAAGAGCGGAACGCCCTTGGCGTCGAGCACGCCGAGCTTGCCGACCATGGGCTCCAGCCCGGTGCGGTAGCCTGTCGCGGCAATGACGATGTCGGGATAGATCAGGCTGCCATTGGCCAGGATCACGCCATCGCGGGTGAATTCCCGTATGGCCGGCACGACGGTGATCTTGCCGGCCTTGATGGCGCCGACGGCGCCGTCGTCGGCGGCGATCGCGGTGTAGTCCGAAGTCAGGCGGCTGGCGCCGCCCGCAGGCGCGGGCGGCAGGCCGAATTTGGTCAGGTCGCCGAAAACCAGGCGCTGGGTTGCCGCCATCACCGCATCGGCGAGCCGCAACGGCAGGCGCGCCATGAACGGCGAAAGCCGGTGCACGGCGATCTTGGCAATCCGCTTGGGCAGCAAAGCGGGGCCGCTGCGGGCCGACAGCCAGATGGCGGCCGTGTCTATGCCGGCCAGATGATTGAGCGCATCGAAGCCCGAATTGCCGGCGCCGACGACCAGCACTCTTTGGCCCGCATAGGCTTGCGCGTCACCGAAATCCGCCGAATGGATGATGCGCCCGACGAAATCCTTCATGCCTTTCCATTCGGGGGTGAATGGCTGGCTGTCGCGGCCGGTGGCGATGACGACATTGCGGGCGAAGCGCAGTCCGGCGCTGGTGCGCAATGCCCAGTGATCGCCCTTGAAGGTGATCTCTTCGACCGCGACGCCAAACTGCACCGGCAGCCGGTTCTCCTTCTGGAAATCGTTCATGTGGCGGATGACGACCATCCTTTGCGGAAAGGCGGGCGTGCCAGGGGGAAAGGCGAGACCAGGCAGCGAAGAAAGATCGCGATGGGTGTTGAGATGCAATTGCTGGTGGCGCCGGTGCCAGGGCTCGGCCAGCCGGCTTTCCTTTTCCAGGATCGCCGTCGGCACGCCGGCGTTCATCAAGGCATGCGCGGCGGCCAGCCCGGCAGCACCGGCGCCGACGACGATTGCCGGCTCGACCATGGCCGGCAGATCCGCAACCGATCTGATTGTCGTATCCGTCATTCACTCGAATCCCATTGGACGTCCCGCCGCAAGGCTCGCAGGACGCTGTAACCGTTTGATCGCGCGCAGGATCCCTGCAGCAAACCGCGGCCGAATTTCGAGCGATGCGATTTAGAGCCACATGCCGGGCCGCGGTTGCGCTCTATATGGCATATGCGCGATATCAACGGTAATCAGGTCGCGGCAATGTGATTGATTCGAGGCCTTGGGTGGCTGGCGGGTCTCGGTTATCCCCCACGCGCATGTCCGAAAATCGAGTCCGATTTTCGAGCCATGCGCAGAATCAAAGTGTTACAGCACCTTGGCGCGTCCTGGACGGCCGGCGCTGTAGGCGGCACGCGGAATCTCGACCATGCCCTCCTTGCGGTTCTATTTCGACAAGATCCTTGAGGCTGCCGCGCCCGAGGTCGAGCGGCAGGCGCTGACCCATGTCGAACGCCTGGCACTGGTGCGCCGCTATGGCGACTTCTCGCTCGCCTATTCCACCGCCGTGCAAGGCAAGCTTTCCTATTTCGGCGACGCCGACGGCTACATAGCCTTCGGTACCAAGATGAAGCACCATTTCGCGCTCGGCGACCCGGTGGCGGCTCCGGCGCGTCGGGCCGATTACATCAAGCGCTTCGTCGAGACCGCCGGCAGCCCATGGTTCGTGCAGGTGGGCGAGGATACCGCACGCGTGCTGGCCGGCCTTGGCTACAAGGTCAATCGCCTCGGCATCGACACCCGCCTCGCCCTGCCCGAGCATGATTTTTCCGGGAAGCGCAACGAGACCGTGCGCTACTCCGAGCGCTGGCTGCTGAAGAAAGGCTTTTCGTTCGAAGAGGACAAGCGCACCATCTACCTCGACGAGATCGCCCGGCTTTCGGAAAACTGGCGCGGCGACCGCATCGTCAAGCGCTGGGAGATGGGCTTTCTCAACCGCCATTTCGCCGACCATCTCGGCACCGACATGCGCCGTTTCGTCCTGCACGGTCCCGATGGCGAACTGGTCGCTTTGCTCGACTTCGACCCGTTGTTTGCCGACGGCAAGGTCATCGGCTACACCACCGCCTTCAAGCGCAAGCATCTCGACGCCTCACCGCATGCCGAGGTCGGCCTGACCAAATTCGCCGTCGACCGTTTTCGCGAAGAGGGCATCTCGGTGGTCACGCTCGGCCTGTCGCCGCTCGTCGATGTGGGTCCGAGCGGATTTGCCGAAAGCGATTTCTGGCGCAATGCCTTCCAGCGCGCCTATTCTTCGCCCTGGGTCAACCGCCGCAGGTTCAACCTGCAGGGCCAGGCGGCCTTCAAGCGCCGCTTCCACGGCGTCGAAGAGCCGGTCTATATCGCCTTCCGCAAGGGAACGTATGTCGAGATGCTGGGGCTGCTGCGGCTGGTCAAGGCGATCTAGGTCTGCTGATATTCAGGTGATGCCGGCCTGCAAATGGCGGCTTCCTGCGCTTCCGGTGCTCACGTACGAAAAGTACGCTCCGCTCCGGTTCTCGGAATCCACCATTTTCGTCTCGGCCTGACCTGAATCTCAACAGACCTGTACTTTCGCCGCTCAATTCCTCAGCCGATAACCGGTCCTGAAGATCCAGGCGACGATGCTTATGCAGACAGCCAAGAAGACGACCGTCATGCCGAGGCTGACGCCGACCGAAACGTCGGACTTGCCGTAGAAGCTCCAGCGGAAGCCGCTGATCAAATAGACGACCGGATTGAACAGCGTCACCGTGCGCCAGATCTCGGGCAGCATGTTGATCGAATAGAAGCTGCCGCCGAGGAAGGTCAGCGGCGTGATGATCAACAGCGGCACCAGCTGCAGCTGCTCGAAACTCTTCGCCCAGATGCCGATGATGAAGCCGAACAGGCTAAAGGTCACCGCCGTCAGCACCAGGAAGGCGAGCATCCAGAACGGATGCAGGATGGTCAGCGGTACGAACAGCGAGGCGGTGGCCAGGATGATCAGACCGAGGAGGATCGACTTGGTCGCGGCACCGCCGACATAGGCGATGACGATCTCCAGATAGGAGACCGGCGCCGACAGAAGCTCGTAGATCGAGCCGACGAATTTCGGGAAATAGATGGCAAAGGAGGCGTTGGAGATCGACTGCGTCAACAGCGACAGCATGATCAGACCCGGCACGATGAAGGCGCCGTAGCTGATGCCGTCGATCTCGGTGATGCGCGAGCCGATGGCCGAACCGAAGACGACGAAATACAGCGATGTCGAGATGACCGGCGAGACGATGCTCTGCAGCACGGTGCGGAAAGCACGCGCCATTTCCATCCGGTAGATCGCCCATACTGCGCGAAGGTTCATGGCTCCCTCCTCACCAGATTGACGAAGATCTCCTCGAGCGAAGAGTTTTGCGTGTCGATATCGCGGAACTGGATGCCGCCGGCCTCGAGATCGCGCATCAACGAGGCGACGCCGGGCCTCTCGGCCTGATTGTCATAGGTGTAGGTCAGCTGCCCGCCATCGGGCGACAATTCCAGCGCATAGCGCGAGAGCGCCTCGGGAATGGCCGTCAGCGGATTGCGCAGTTCCAGCACCAGCCGCTTGCGGCCAAGCTTACGCATCAGTTCGGCCTTGTTCTCGACCAGGATGATCTCGCCGCGATTGATGACGCCGACGCGGTCGGCCATCGCCTCGGCTTCCTCGATATAGTGCGTGGTGAGGATGATGGTGACGCCGTCCTCGCGCAGCCGGCGCACCATCGCCCACATGTCCTGGCGCAGCTCGACGTCGACGCCGGCGGTCGGCTCGTCGAGGAACAGGATGCGCGGCTCATGCGACAGCGCCTTGGCGATCATCAGCCGGCGCTTCATGCCGCCCGACAGGGTGATCGCCTTGGCGTCCTTCTTGTCCCACAGCGACAGGTCGCGCAGCACCTTCTCGACAAAGCCGGGGTTGGCCGGCTTGCCGAACAGGCCACGGCTGTAATTGACCGTCGCCCAGACGCTCTCGAAGGCGTCGATGGTCAGTTCCTGCGGCACCAGCCCGATCAGACCGCGCGCGGCGCGATAATCCTTGTTGATGTCGTGGCCGTCGACGGTGACCGTGCCCGACGAACGGTTGACGATGCCGCAGACGATCGAGATCAGCGTCGTCTTGCCGGCGCCATTGGGTCCAAGCAGCGCGAATATCTCGCCGCGCTGAATGTCGAGATTGACTTCCTTGAGCGCGGTGAAACCGGTGGCGTAGGTCTTGGAGACCCCGGAAATGGACAGGATGGAAGGCATGGATGAAAACGGCTGCTTGAAAGAGGTCCCCTGATATAGGCCGAATGTCGGTGCTTGCAACCGCAAGTCAATGCCCTGCTGACAGTTCTCGACAATCGTGCCGGCCGGCCGTTGCAGGTGCGGCGCACAGGCCAGGAGTTGCGCGGCACGCAACCGGCAAAATTGTCCTGTGGCGTTCAGCCTCGCGGCAGGACGCCGCTTTGACCTGAACTCGCTTCGGGCCTATCCTTCGCGAGTATTTGCAGCAGCCGGAGCCCATCATGGACCCGCTCATACTTTCGCGTATCCAGTTCGGCGCGAATATTTCATTCCATATTCTATTTCCGACGATCACCATTGCGCTGGGTTGGGTGCTGCTGTTCTTCAAGCTGCGCTACAACGCGACCAACGATTCCGCCTGGATGCGCGCCTATTTCACCTGGGTGAAGGTTTTCGCGCTGTCCTTTGCCATGGGCGTGGTTTCGGGCGTCACCATGAGCTTCCAGTTCGGCACCAACTGGCCGGGCTACATGGAAAAGGTCGGCAACATCGCCGGGCCGCTGCTGGCCTACGAAATCCTCACCGCCTTCTTCCTCGAAGCGGCCTTCCTCGGCGTCATGCTGTTCGGCTTCCGCCGCGTCTCCAACCGCATCCACACGCTGGCGACGGTGCTGGTCGCCGGCGGCACCACCGTCTCGGCATTCTGGATCATCGCGCTCAATTCCTGGATGCAGACGCCGGCCGGCTTCGAGATGCGCGACGGCGTGGCGCATGCGGTCGACTGGTGGGCAATCATCTTCAACCCGTCGATGCCTTACAGGCTGACCCACATGCTGCTGGCGTCGGGGCTGACGGTGTCGTTCCTGATCGCTGGCCTGTCGGCGCTGCGCTATCTCACCGGCGACCGCTCGGAATCGATGTGGAAGGCGCTGCGCACCGGCGTCTTCACCGCGGCGGTCCTGATCCCGATCCAGATCTTCGCCGGCGACCAGCATGGGCTGAACACGCTAGAGCATCAGCCGCAGAAGATCGCCGCCATGGAGGCCAACTGGAACACCGGCCCCAACGTGCCGCTGGTGCTCTTCGCGCTGCCCGACGAGGCAGCCCGCGAGAACAAATTCGAGATCGCCATTCCCGATGGGGCCAGCCTGGTGCTGCGGCACTCGACCAGCGGCGTGGTGCCGGGGTTGAACGACTATCCCGGCAATCATCCGCCGGTGTTTCCGGTGTTCTGGGGTTTCCGCATCATGGTCGGCACGGGCATATTGATGCTGCTCGTCTCATGGTCGGCGGCCTTCTTCCTCAAGCGCCGACACAGCCTGCCGAAGCCGCTGGCCATGCTGATGGTGCCGATGGCGCTGTCGGGCTGGCTGGCGACGCTGGCCGGCTGGTACACCACCGAGATCGGCCGCCAGCCCTGGCTGGTGACCGGCGTGCTGAGGACCGCCGACGCGGTCGGCCCGGTGGCCGGCAGCCATGTCGCTCTGACGCTCGCCATATACCTCGTTCTCTATGTGCTGTTGCTGATCGCCTATCTCGGCGTGCTGGTGCACCTGGCGCTGAAGGCGGCGAAGGACGGCGATTCATCGCCGCTGCCGGGCGTCATGAACGCCGCCATGTCGCAGCCGGCGGCTGGCGAGTAGGAGAAGAAATGAGCTTCGACTGGCCAACCGCGCTCCCCTTGATCTTCGCCGGCCTGATGGGCCTCGCCATCCTGATCTACGTCATTCTCGACGGTTTCGATCTCGGCATCGGCATCCTGTTCGCCGCGGCTGAAGACGCCGAACAGGATACGATGATCGCCGCCATCGGCCCGTTCTGGGACGCCAACGAAACCTGGCTGGTGCTGGCCGTCGGCCTGCTGCTGGTCGCCTTCCCGCTGGCGCATGGCGTCATCCTGACGGCGCTCTACATTCCAGTCTTCGTGCTTTTGCTCGGGCTGATCCTGCGCGGCGTCGCCTTCGATTTCCGCGCCAAGGTGCCAGCTGGCCGCAAGCATCGCTGGAACCGTATTTTCTTCCTGGGTTCGCTCATCGCCTCGCTGGCGCAGGGCTATATGCTGGGCGTCTATGTGCTCGGGCTCGACGTCGGCCTCGGCGGCATGGCGTTCGGCGTGCTGGTGGCGTTCTGCCTTGCCGCCGCCTACGCGGCGATGGGCGCGGCCTGGGTGATCTACAAGACCGAAGGCGAGCTGCAGAAGAAAGCGGTGCGCTGGCTGCGCACCGCGCTGGTGCTGACCGCGCTCGGCATGGCGGCGGTGTCGCTGGCGACGCCCTTCGCCAGCCCGCGTATCTTCGACAAATGGTTCGTCTGGCCGGAGATGCTTTATCTGTCGCCGCTGCCGATCCTGTCGGCGCTTTTGTTCCTGTGGCTGTGGCGGCAGACCTTCCACCTGCCGAAGCCCGACGACCGCCATTCGCTGATGCCGTTCCTGACGCTGGCCGCCATCTTTGCGCTCGGCTTTGCCGGCCTCGCCTGGTCGTTCTACCCGTTCGTGGTGCCGGATCGCCTGACCATCTGGCAGGCGGCTTCCGCGCCGGAGAGCCTGGCCATCATCCTGGCCGGCACCGTGGTCGTGCTGCCGGTCATCATCTTCTATTCGTTCTATGCCTACCGGGTGTTCGGGGGCAAGGCGACGGATCTGACGTATGATTGATCGGGTCAGTGGGGGTGAAGGTGGCAGCGGCTACCGTGCCTTTGTCATCCTAGGGCGGAGCAAGGAGCGAAGCGACGCAGCGCAGACCCTGGGATGACGACGGAAAGGAGGGCGTCGCCGCCCTTCACACCCGCCCCCGCTTCTCGCGCTCGACTCAATTGCTCGCCGACAGCACCAGCACGGGCTTTTCGCTGTAGAGCGTCGGGAACAGTGCCTTCAAGTTCGCCACCTTGGGCAGGTCGTTGTAGACGATGTAGGGATAGGTCGGGTTCAGCGTCAGGAAATCCTGATGGTAATTCTCGGCCGGATAGAAGGTCTTGCCGGTTTCCAGCGTGGTGACGATCGGCTCCGGGAACACCTTGGCCTGGTCGAGCTGGGCGATGTAGCTTTGCGCGATCTTCCTCTGTGCATCGTTTTCGGCGAAGATCGTCGAGCGGTATTGCGTGCCGGAGTCCGGACCCTGGAAATTCAGCTGGGTCGGGTTGTGGGCGACCGAAAAATACACCTGCAGCAGCTGGCCATAGGTGATTTTCGATGGATCGTAGGTGATCTCGACGGATTCGGCATGCCCGGTGCGGCCTGAGCCGACCGTCTCGTAGACGGCGGTGTCCTTGTCGCCGCCGGTGTAGCCGGAGACGGCCTTGGTGACGCCCTTGACGTGCTGGAAGACGCCTTGCACGCCCCAGAAGCAGCCGCCGGCGAAGATTGCCTTTTCAGTGCCGGTGGCCGCCTTCTCGTCGATTGCCGGCGGCGGGATCTTCACCGCGTCCTCGGCCGAAACCGCCGGCGTCAGCCAGAAGGCGGCGCCCGCTGCGGCAAGTGCCAGGGCGGCGAGGGCGCCCTTGATATACCCGAACGAACTCTTGTGCTTGATGTCGGTCATGGCTGCTCTCCTGTGGCTTCCATTGGGATCAGTCTATTGGATCAGTTACGATGGCGCGATGCGTGAGTTGCGGGACGGGCTCACATTCGCGTGCGCCGAATGCGAAATCTTACCGTCAGCGCTGCCCCTCACTGTCCTGCCGGACATCTCTCCCCGTAGAACGGGGAGAGAGCAACTAGCCGCGACGCTGGCGTTTCCACCTGCAACTCCGATGATTGGCGACACCGTCGATGAGCGCCCTCTCCCCGTCACTATACGGGGAGAGGATGCCGGCAGGCAGGTGAGGGGCAGCGCCAAGGGCGGCCATTGTGAATGGACGGCTGAGACGCAGTAGAATTATGTTGCCGGCTTCATCGCATCCGTTGCCGGCTTCATCGCATCCGTTGCCGGCTTCATGGCGTCGGCGGCCGGCTTCATGGAATTGGTGGCCATCGGGTCGGCCGGCTTCATCGCCTCGGTTGCAGGTTTCATCGCATCCGCGGCTGGTTTCATGGCATTTGCAGCCGGCTTCATCGCATTGGTCGCGTCGTCGGCACGGGCGATGCCACCGGCAAACAGTGCCATCGAGCACAGAGCGAGAGCGAGTGCCGGCAGCGTCAGGCGGGAAATGGTCATGATGGTCTCCTTGGGGTTGGTCGTGAAGGCGCGCCCTCTTGGCGGCCGTGCTATGCGGCGCCGCTCCATGCGGCGTTGCGCAATTCTTGTCGAAGCGCGATCTAGTCGGTCGCGGCAGCCAGGATCGGTCCGCCACCGGGCGACTGCACGAGCACGGCGGTGCTCAGGCCGCCGGATGCGGCGGGCAGCGGATACGTCGTGGCCGCGCCGGTCCAGCTGCCGAGGTTTTCGAGCGCATGCACGACATTGGCGTGCGGCAAGGTGCGGCCGGTGTTTTCGCCACGCGCCACCGGCACCTCGACGACGCCCTTGGCATAGCGCACCAGCCAGACATCGGCGTGGCCGCCAGGTGCGGCGCCGGCGCCGATGCTGATCTTGCCGCCATCGAGCGACAATGCCGGGCCGCCCGTCCGGCCGCTCGCCGAGACCAGCTTTTCGATCTCGCCAGGTGCGGCGCCAACGACATCGGCATGGCCGTTGACCACCACTTGCGGCGTGAACGGCCCGTCATGGCCGAGCGCCGGCTCGTAGCTGACCTGGCGCTGGGTGAATTCCTGTTTTCCGAAAATATCCTTCCAGCCGAGATAGTCCCAATAGGTGACGTTGAACGACAGCGCCAGCACGCCGGGCTGGTCCTTGACCTTGATCAGATTGGCATTGGCCGGCGGGCAGGACGAGCAGCCCTGGCTGGTGAACAGCTCGACCACGGTGAGCGGCTGGGCCGCCGCCGCACCGAGCGACGCCGCCAGCGCGAGCGCTGAGAGGCTGGACACTGTGACGAACTTGCGGGACATCGGCTGGCTCCATGGGCGGCGGCGCCTGGATGCGCCGCTGATACCCCCACTTCGCCGCTGCTTGCTGCTTCGTTACAGCGCTCACTGGTTTGTGATGAAGGTTCGTCGCTTTGCTGCGCTGGACAGTGTCACTGGCGATCGCGGCAAGCCAAATCTCCCTCCTTGAGGGCAGGGCTATCGCATATGGAAATCCTGAGATGTCTGCCCGGCACGGACCCCCACCCCTAACCCCTCCCCACAAGGGGGAGGGAGACTTCCGTTGGCGCTGACCCAGG
>NZ_JAMYMR010000041.1:0-46929 GCF_040318635.1 Mesorhizobium sp. M1066 | reverse complement strand
CGCAAGGAAGCTCCTCGTCGTCCTAAACGCCATCATCCGTGATAAAAAAGCTTTCGCATGAACACAGTTGCCATGCCGCGACTTCGAAGCGTTGCTTCGGTGCAGAATTCTGCTCCGTTGCACTCTTTGGTCGAGGTCACGGCATGGATACCAGGGTCTCCGCGACGGAGCTTCGCTCCTGCTTCGCCCTGGTATGACGAAGTTTGGACGCTTTCGCCAACTTCAAGCGCTGGCGATGGTCGTTCAGGCCCTTTCGCTTGCCTTCGGCCAGTAGGTGCCGAAGGACCAGACATTGCCTTCCGGGTCGCGGCAGATGAATTCGCGGCTGCCATAGTCGCGGTTGGTCAATTCCTGGATGATGGTGGCGCCGGCCTTCCTGGCCTTGGCATAGGCGGCATCGGCATCGTCGACGGCAATGTAGATCGACTTGCCGCCGCCTGAGCCGGGCTCGCCGACCATCTTGCCGTAGTCGTCGTCGCGCACCGTGCCCAGCATGATCATCGAGGAGCCGAAGACCAATTCGGCATGGTGTACGACATCGCCTTCGCCATAGCGGGCACGAACGCTGAAGCCGAAGGCTTCGCCCAGCCAGTCGATCATTTTTGCAGCGTTCTTGTAGCGCAAAGCGGGGTAAAGCCGCGGCGCTTCAGCGGTGGTGGGCATGGGAACTCCTTCAGTTGGGTTGGTCGATGCCCACTGTCGTCGAAGGCCGTCCCAAGGTCTTGAAGAAATGTTACCTGATTGAAAGCGCGGTTGGCGTCTCGCCGGCGAGGTCGCGAAACTCGCGCACCAGATGCGCCTGGTCGGCATAGCCGCAATCGGCGGCTATGCCAGCCCAGTCGGCTGCCGGCTGTCTCGACAGGCCGAGCGCCCGGTTGAAGCGGACGATGCGCGACAGCGTCTTGGGGCCGATGCCGATGGCGTTGGAAAAACTGCCGGCGAGATGTTTGCGGCTCCAGCCCAGCCTTTCGGCGATCGATCCAATGCGGGTCCGGCCGCCGGATGTGATGATGCGGTCATAGGCCCAGGCTATTTCGAGCGGCGTCTCGCTGGCATTCTCGAGACGGGCGGTGACGAAGGCTTCGGCCATATCGAAACGCGTCGTCCAGTCCGGCGTGTTGCCAAGCTTTTCACGCAGCGCCAAGCCTTGCGCGCCAAGCACGTCGTCGAGGACGACCATGCTGTCTGTCAGTTCGCTCATCGGCAGGCGGAAGAAACGGCGTGCGCCAAGCGGCGTGAAGTTGACCTGGACGCAGCAGGCACCGCCGAAGGATTCGATCACCACCGGTCCGGCAAAGAGGCCGGCGGCGAAACTGGCGAAGCGGTCATTGTCGCCGGGCGCCTTGCCGAGGCCGATGGCGAAGGGTTCGGCGAAGCTGATGACCAGCGGTACGGTGAGCGACGCGTATTCGACGTTGCGCAGATGGCCGGGCGCTGTTTCGCGATAGCCGCAAATGTCCGACACCATGCCCTGAAGTCGAGGATCGGGCAGGCGCCGGCGCATCTCGAACCGCCCGGCGACAGATCGGTCCTGCTCTTGCCGGGGTTGCATCTCGACTGGCATCGGCCATCCTTCCGTAGAAAGAAATCTAGCAGACCCTTGGCCGGAATCAAAAGCGCCCGGCTTTTGGCCGGGCGCTCCTCGTCCCCACTTCAAGAGAACGTGTCAGGCGCCGCGCATCAAGCAGCCGCCGGCAAGCACGATGAAAGCAATAAGCACGATCCACACCGATGCGAGTGGAATGAACGCAAGAACGCCAAGCGCGGCGAGAACGCCGATGATGGCGATAACAACGGAGATGATAAAAACGATCTGGGTAGGTGCGCTAAGATTCATGTCTGCCTCTCCAACATGATTCGAACAGCGGCATTCTATCAGGGCGCGTGATCACACACCAATCAAGGCCCGCAGCGGGTTCGCAGGGTCGGCCAGCAGCTTCACCGCCAGCGCCAGGCACACGATTACCAGCAGCGGCTTGATCAGTTTTGCGCCGATGCGCATGGCCAGGCTGGCGCCGACGCGGGCGCCGAGGAACTGGGCAACGCCCATCATCAGGCCGATCTTCCAGTAGACGACGCCGAAGGCCGCGAAGACGATGAAGCCGCCGACGTTGGAGGCGAAGTTGAGCAGCTTGGTATGCGCCGTCGCCTTGAGCACGCCATAGCCGGCAAGCGCCACGAACGCCAGCATGTAGAAGGAGCCTGCGCCCGGTCCAAACAGGCCATCGTAGAAGCCGATGGCGGGCACAAGGATCAGTCCGAACAGGAAGGGCGACAGCCGCTCGGCGCGGTCGATGTCGTTCATGTTGGGCTTAAACGCGAAGTAGAGCGCGATGGCGATCAGCACAATAGGCAGGGCAGCCCGCAGAATGTCACCCGGCACGATCGTTGCCAGCAAGGCGCCGATGGCGCTTCCGACAAGGGCCAGAAGCGCCGACGGCAATTGCCGGCGGAGGTCGACATGACCCTTCGATGCGTAGTGGATGGTCGCCGAGCCCGAACCGAACATGCCCTGCAGTTTGTTGGTGGCGAGCGCCTGGACCGGCGTGAAGCCGGCAAGCAGCAGCGCCGGCACCGTGATCAGCCCGCCGCCGCCGGCGATCGAATCGACAAAGCCCGCGGCAAAGGCGGCGAAGGCGAGCATGGCGACGGTCTGGATGCTAAGGTCGATCATCTGATGTATGGGGGTGTCCGGCCGGCTGAAATATCGGGCGTTCGACCACGGCCGCCCTGTTTGCGCAAGGTCGATTCCGCGCTACCTCTATCCAAGCGCATCGCGCTTGGATTTGTATTTGTGTGGTTAACCCGGAAAGAGGCTCCTGATGGCATTCGCATTGCTGGACCAGATACGTCAGATATTCGACGGCGACCCGGGTGTGCGCAAGGTGGCGGACGATCCGGTCCTGTCGGCGGAACTGCTGATGTTGTTTCGCATGATCCTGGCCGATGGATCTGTCAGCGAGAGCGAGATGGTTGCCTTCCGGCGCATCTGCAAGGACGCCTTCGGCATTGCGGAAAGCAGTATCGACAGCGTCATCGAATATCTCAACGAGTTCGGCTACGAGACCAATGGTTCGCAGGCGATCGCACTGTTCCGCGACCTCGATGTCGAGCGGCGCCGGCAATTGGCCAAACATATGGCGGAGATTGCCAAGGCGGATTCGCAACTGGCCGAGAGCGAGATACGCCTGCTGCGCCGCACGCTCGACCTGCTCGATATCAGCCCGGTCGATGTGGTGAAGCCGCAGGAGTGATTGGGCCGCCTTCTCTCCTGATCAGCCTTGCTCTCGCAGCCGCTTGGCGATCGCCCGGTGTAAATCAGGGGCTGCGGTGACAAGTGCCTTGGCCGCCTCCGACTGCGGGTGATCCAGCACCTCGTTTGTCTTGCCGCGCTCGACGATCTTGCCGTCATGCATGACCAGCACCTCGTCCGTGATGGCCCGGGCGACGGTCAGGTCGTGGGTGATGAAGAGATAGGCGATGCCGAGCTTCTGGTTGAGTTCGGCGAACAAATCGAGGATTTGGGCGCGGATCGAGACGTCGAGCGCCGAGACCGGCTCGTCGGCGACGACCAGTTTCGGGCGGGTGATGATGGCGCGGGCGATCGACAGGCGCTGGCGTTGGCCGCCGGAAAATTCGTGCGGGTATTTGTCCATGTCGCTGATGCCGAGACCGACTTCGTGCAGCGCATGCGCCACCATCTCGCGGCGCTCGGCGCGTGTCGGCTTTTTCTCCAGTACATGCAGGGGTTCGGCGACCAGTTTTTCGACCTTCTGGCGCGGGTCGAAGGAGCCGTAGGGATCCTGGAAGACGACCTGCATGTCACGGCGGGCCGGCTTCAGCTCGGCTTCGCTCTTGCCGGTGACGGTCTCGCCTCGGAACCGGATCGTGCCCGAGCTTGGCTGGTCCAGCGCCAGGATCATGCGGGCGAGCGTTGACTTGCCGCAACCGGAGCGGCCGACCAGCGCCACTGACTGACCCGGCGCCATCGACAGGGACACGTCGTCGACGGCTCGGATACCAGGCGCACGCTTGAACAGCGAAGTGCGCCGGCCGGGATAGTCGCGCGTCACGCCCTCGACCAGAAGCAGGGGATGGCCCGCCTCGATGCCATGCGGCCTGGCGCGCGCCGGCACATGCATCGAGGCCTGCGCCAGCTGGCGCGTATAGGGATGGAGCTGTTCGGACAGCGTGCGCGCCGTGTCGCCGGCTTCCATCACCTCGCCGCCGCGCAGGATGGTGATGCGGTCGGCCATCTCGGTGACCACGGCGAGGTCATGCGAGATCAGGAGCAGGCCCATGCGGCTTTCGGCGACGAGGTCGCGCAAGAGGTCGAGGATCTGCGCCTGCAGCACCACGTCGAGCGCCGTCGTCGGCTCGTCGGCGATCAGCAGCTTCGGCTTCAGCGCGCAGGCGATGGCGATGACGACGCGCTGGCGCTGGCCGCCGGACAGTTCATGCGGATAGCGCGACATCGGGAATTTCGCCGAGGGCAAGCCGACACGGTCGAGCATTTTTCGCGCCCGGTCTTCGGCCTCGGCGCGGCTGGCCTTGGTGTGCCAGCGTATGCCTTCGGCAACCTGTTCGCCGATGGTCTTGACCGGGTTGAGCGCCGTCATCGGCTCCTGGAAGACCATGCCGATGTCGTCGCCGCGCAGCGCGCACATCTGGTCCTCGGTTGCTGCCAGGATGTCGATGCCGTCGAATGTGACATGTCCGGTGGCGCGCGCGGCATGGGGCAGAAGCTGCATCACCGTCAGCGCGGTCATCGATTTGCCCGAACCGGATTCGCCGACCAGCCCCATTACCTCACCGGGCGCGACGGAAAGCTCCACATGCTTGAGGATCGGTGTGTCGCCGATGGTCAACGACAGGTTCTCGATGTCGAGCAGGCTCATCGCTGCCGCCGCGATTTCGGATCGAGGATATCGGCGATGCCGTCGCCCAGGAGGTTCAGGCCGAGCACGGTGACGACGATCGCCATGCCGGGAAAGATTGCCATCCATGGCGCCACCACCATGCGGGTCTGCGCGTCGAACAGCATGCGGCCCCAGCTCGGCATTGGCGGCTGGGCGCCCAGGCCCAGATAGGAAAGCCCGGCCTCGGCCAGGATGCCCAGCGCGAACTGGATGGTACCTTGCACCAGAAGCAGCGTGGCGATGTTGGGCAGTACATGTTCGATGGATATCTGCGTGCTGCTCTTGCCGGCGGCGCGCGCGGCAAGAATGAATTCGCGCGGCCAGATCGCCAATGCGCCGGCCCGAGCGACCCGGGCGAAGACCGGGATGTTGAAGATGCCGATGGCGATGATGGCGTTGACGGCGCCCGGCCCGAAGATGGCGGTGATCATGATCGCCGATAACAGCGCCGGAAAGGCGAAGACGAGGTCGTTCAGCCGCATCAGCGCCTCGTCAACGAGGCCGCCGCGTGCGGCCGCAAAGGCGCCGAGCGGCACGCCGACCCCCATGCCGATGCCGACAGCGACCAGCGCCACGGCGATCGAATTGCGGGCGCCGACCATGACCATCGACAGGATGTCGCGACCGAAATGGTCGGTGCCGAACCAGTGCGCCAGCGAGGGTGCCTGCGTCTTGTCGGATATCACCAGTTTCGTGACGTCGTAGGGCGTCCACGCATAGGAGACGATTGCCATTGCCAGGATCAGCAAGGTGATGACGAAACCGGCAACGAAGGCGGTGTTCCTGAATGCCTTGGCCAGGATGCTACTGAGCGTCTCCTCGGAGATGTCGATGTGCAGTGTCATTGCCGGCTTCTCAGGCGCGGATCGATGACCGCATAGGAAAGGTCGACGAGGAGGTTGACGGCGATGACGGCGGCGACCAGCAGCATGACGACGCTTTCGACGACGATCAGGTCGCGCTGGGTGATTGCCTGGAACACCAGCCGGCCGAGGCCGGGCAGGTAAAAGACATTCTCGATGATGATGGTGCCGGCGAGCAGGAAGGCGAATTGCAGGCCAAGAATGGTCAGCACCGGGATCATGGCGTTGCGCAGCGCGTGCCGCCACAGCACGGCGCGATAGGGCAGCCCCTTGGCGCGGGCGGTGCGGATATAGTCTTCGCTCAGCACCTCGATCAACGCCGAGCGGGTGACGCGCGCCAGGATCGCCGCTTGCGGCAAGGCGAGAGCCACCGCCGGCAGCAACAGCGATTTCAGGGCTGGCCAGACGCCGGCACTCCAGCCGGGAAACCCACCGGCCGGGACCAGCCGCAGCCAGACGGCGAACACATAGATCAGCATCAGCGCGAACCAGAAATTGGGCACGGCGACGCCAAGCTGTGCGGCACCCATCGAAATCGTATCACCGGCGCGTCCACGCCGGCTGGCGGAAAACAGGCCAACGGGAATCGCGATGATGGTGGAGAGCGCAAGTGCAATCAGCGCCAGCGGCAGCGAGACGGCAAGCCGCTCGCTCACCAGGTCGATGACCGGCACCGAATAGGTGTAGGAACGGCCGAAATCGAGGCTGAGCAGGCCGCCGGCCCAGTGCAGATAGCGCAAGGCCAGTGGCGCGTTGAGGCCCATCTGGTTGCGGAGAAGTTCGATCTGGTCGGCGCTTGCGTTCATGCCCAGCATCAGCCGTGCCGGATCGCCGGGCAGGATCTCCAGCACGGCGAACACCACCATGGAAGCCAGCAGCAGCGTGGCGATGGCGACGGCGATGCGTTTTAGGAGATAGGCGGTCATGGAAGCGGAGGCACTGTTATTTTGTCCACCGGGCAAAGGTTGCGTTCCCGCACACCCCCCTCTGTCCTGCCGGACATCTCCCCCGCAAGGGGGGAGATTGTGCTCTCATCGAGGCTTTCGCCAATCGTTGACGGTGCGCAGACCAAGAAGGTTGCAAAGGGTGCACCATCGGCCAAACTGCCGATCTCCCCCCTTGCGGGGGAGATGCCCGGCAGGGCAGAGGGGGGTGTGACGGAGCGCAAGTTCCGCCAGGCAGCCTGAGTCTTCAATCCGACCACTTCACCTTGGTCAAATCATTGGCCTGGATCGGCGCGTTTTCCCACAGCCCTTGCAGCTTGGCGTCCCAGACTCCGACCTTCGGCAATTCGTAGAGGAAGCCGACCACGGCATCGTCGGCCAGGATCTTCTGTGCCTGCCCCAGCAATTCCTTGCGCTTGGCTTCGTCGGAGGTGACACCGAGGTCGGCAATCACCTTGTCGAAGGCTGGATTGTCGTAGTTGAAATAATAGTCTTTGCGCGAATAGATATCGATGTCGTTGGGCTCGGTGTGGGAGACGATGGTCAGGTCGTAATCCTTCTTGGTGAACACCTGATCCAGCCACTGTGCCCATTCGACCGGAATGATTTCCAGATCGATGCCGACGTCGCGAAGTTGTGAAGCGATGATCTCGCCGCCGAGCCGCGCATAGGCGGGCGGCGGCAGTTTCAGCGTCGCCTTGAAGCCGTTCTCGAGGCCTGCCTCCTTCAGCAGTTCCTTGGCCTTGGCGACATCATGCGGGTAGCGGCCGGTGAGGTCGACATAGTCCTTGTTGGCCGGCGACATATGCGAGCCGATCGGCTGGCCGAGGCCGGCCGAGGCGCCGTCGATGATCGCCTTGCGGTCGAGCGCGTAGGAGATCGCCTGTCTTACCTGCAGCTTGTCGAAAGGCGGCTTCTTGTTGTTGATCGACAGGATGGTCTCACCCTCGGTCGCGCCGATCACAACCTTGAAGCGCGGGTCGTCCTTGACCTGGGCGACGCTGTCGGCATCGAAGAACGGGAAAGCCTGGATGTCGCCCGAGAGCAGCGCCGGCACATAGGCGGCTGCATCCGGCACGATGCGGAACTCGGCCTTGTCGAGGGACGCCGGCGTACCCCAGTAGTTATCCGATTTGACCAAGGTGATCGACGATCCCTTGGCCCAGCTCTGGAACTTGAACGGGCCGGTGCCGATCGGTTTCTCCTTGTTGGTATCGGCAGATTCCGGCGCCACGATTACCGCGTCGCCCCAGCCCATATTGTAGAGGAACGAGCCCTGCGGGTTTTTCAGCGTGACCTTGACGGTTGCCGGGTCGACCACGTCGACTTTGTCGATGGCGGCGAACAGGCCCTTTTGTGCGTTGACGGAATTTTCGGCGCGGGCTCGATCGAGCGAGAATTTCACGTCGCTGGCGTCGAAGTCGGTGCCGTCATGGAATTTCACGCCGGTGTGCAGCTTGAAGGTGTAGACCTTTCCATCATCGGAAATGGTCCAGCTTTCGGCCAGATCCGGCAGCACCTCGCCATTCGGCCCGATGCGCGTCAGGCCTTCGAACACATTGGCGTAGAGAACCTCGTCGATCGCCGCGGCCGCCCCGGCGGTCGGATCGAGATGCGGGGGTTCGAGCGCCATGCCGATGACCAGGTCGGTTCGCGCGGCAAACGCAGAGGTGCCGGCGGCCAGCGACAGCACCGCGGCCGCCAGAATGGTTTTCCACAGTTTCATCGTGCAACTCCCCATGCGTTCAGACACGTGCTCGAACCCGGGCGATAGAAGCGTGATTTCGCCACGGAGTAAATTGCGTTTCGTTCTGCCCGTTGGCGTGGCCGGGAATGTTTTTGTCCTGGCGACCGCATCGGCAGGTCGAAGCTTGTCGCGGTGCGCACCTTATTCCGCGGCTGTGCCGCGCAGCAGCACGTTGAGCCCTATCGCCATCACCTTGGCCGATTCCACCATGTCCGATATGCCGACCCATTCGTCCGGCCGATGGGCGAGGTCGAGAATGCCCGGCCCATAGGCGATGCAATCATAGATATGGCCGATGCGCGCAATGTGCTTCTGGTCGTAGGTGCCGGGCGAAATGACATAGTCGGGTTCGCGGTCGAAGATCGCCATGATGCCTTGCGCCACCGCCTTGACCACCGGCGCGTCGCGCTCGGTCATCAGCGGCAGCACTTCCATCAGGTCGCGGATTTCATAGTCGAATTTGTTCCGCTCGCGCTTCAACCGGTCGAGAATGCCGGTCACTTCACCTTTGACGGTGTCGAGATCTTCCTCGAGCAGGAAGCGACGATCGATGGTCAGCCGGCAGGAATCGGGCACGTTGGGCGAGGGCAGGCCTGGCCGGAAATCCTCGGTCTGGCCGCCATGGATCGAATTGATGTTCATGGTCGAGCGTTTTGCTCCTTCGGGCACGACCGGCATGCGCGTCATCTTGCGGTCGAGTGCGGGGAACAGTTCGTCCTCGAATGCCCTCAGCACAGCGCCCATATGGCGCACGGCATTGTCGCCGAGGAACGGCATCGAGCCATGCGCGATCTCGCCCTTGGTCTCGATCTCCGCCCACCAGACGCCGCGATGACCGAGGCAGATGCGGTCCTTGTTCAGCGGCTCGGGAATGATGACGTGGTCGACCCTGGGTTTTGAGAAATAGCCGAGGCTGGCCAGATGGGCGACGCCGCCGAAGCCGCCGGACTCCTCGTCGACGGTGCCGGATATTTCGATGGCGCCGGGAAAGTCGGGGAAGACTTCCAGGAAGGCTTCGGCGGCGATGATCGAAGCGGCCAGGCCGCCCTTCATGTCGCAGGCGCCGCGACCATAGACCTTGCCGTCCTTGACGATGCCGGCAAAGGGATCGACGGTCCAGCCGTCGCCGGCTTCGACCACGTCGATATGCGAGTTGAAGTGGACGCAGGCGCCTGACGATCTTCCGTCGAAACGGGCAACGACATTGACGCGCGGGTAGCGGTCGGTGTCGCCGGGCGTGCCTTCGGCGCGGATGAATTCGGTCTCGAAACCGCTCTTCTTCAGCCGCGCGCCGAGATATTCGGCGCATGGCCGATAGGCCTCGCCGGGTGGATTGATGGTCGGAAAACGGATCAGCTCAGTGGTCAGCGCGACGACATCGTCGCGCCTGTCATCGATTGCCCGGAGGAGTCGCTCGTTCATGCCCAGAGTTGAGCAGCGATCTCAGCGGTTTTGCAAGCCCGTTGGTGATCGAGCCTGGGCGGCGTGTCGTTGCGGCAACTATTGCGGGAAATCGTTCAAATTCGCTGCTTTGGATTGGCGAATTGGTCAAGGTGTGTGTGTTAGCCCGTTCATCTGCCATTAAAAAGATGAAAGACAATTTGAGGGCAGACAGGTTAGGGGCAATCAAAGGGGTTTGATCGCATGAAAAAGACAGTTCTCATGGCAGCCGTGTTTGTTGCGATGCTGTTCGGTGCTTCGGGGCAGGGCTGGGCAGCCAGCCTCGTTGCAAATATTGACGTGTCGTCGCAGACGATGACCGTCAGATATGGTGCGTCGGTTTACCGGTGGAGCGTCTCCACCGCGCGCAAAGGCTACATTACCCCGCGCGGCAGCTATCGGCCGCAACGGACGGCGCGGATGTGGTATTCGCGCAAATACGACATGTCGCCGATGCCTCATTCCGTGTTCTTCCGCGGCGGCTATGCCATTCACGGCACCGGCGCGGTGAGGCAGCTCGGGCGCCCGGCATCGCATGGCTGTGTGCGCTTGCACCCGACCAACGCCGCCGCCTTCTATGCGATGGTTCGGCAAGCCGGCTTCGGCAATACGCGGATTGTCGTGACGAACTGAAGAGATTCAGGTTCGCTGTTTCGGCTGGCGCAGGGCTAACACCCTCGCCAGCAGTTCTGTTTAAGCGTTTGGGACCGCTTTTGCCTGCGAGGGCCGCTTTCGACGCCCGCCGCTGATCTCCCACCTTTTGTGGAACCACATCCACTGGCCGGGATCTTCTCGCACCCAGCGTTCGACGACATCGTTGAGACGCTGGGTGGTGGCGTGGACATCGACGCTGCCGTCAGCGGTGCGCGGCAATGTCAGCTTGTCCTCGATTTCGAGCCGGAAGCGGTTGCCTGGCAGCCTGATGCAGCGCGCCGGATAGACATCGCAGTCGTAGTGTCGGGCAAGGGTGGCCAGCACCCGATTGCTCTGGCACGGACGGCCGAAGAACGTTGTATCAAGTCCATTGGAGAATTTCTGGTCGACAAGTATGCCGATGTTGCCGCCGTTCTCCAGGACCCCGGCCAAGGCGAATGAGGCACCGGCCATCGATGGCAGCAACGAGCCCATGGTCGAGCGGCGCGTCGAGAGGATGTAGTCGGCAAGATAAGGATTGTTGGGCGGCCGAAACAGCGCCGTGATGTTCATGCCGAAGGTCGCCGCCGCCACAGGCAGCAATTCGAAATTGCCGAGATGGCCGGTAAAGACGATATGCGGCTTCTGTTCGGCAGCGATTTCGAGGAAGTGGTCCGCTCCCTTGACCTCGATGCGGCCGGGCTTGCTGGCCGTGGGGTCATAGTCGAAGAGGGCGTCGAGAAAGATGTATTCCGCGGCAAGACGGGCCATGTTGCCCCACATGTCGGAGGCGATCTCCTGGATTTCGGCCTCGCTCTTTTTCGGATAGGCCTTGCGCAGATTGTCGACGGCGACCTGATGGCGTCCCACCCGGGGGCCGACCAGGCGTGCGACGCGGTCGGCGAAATTCAGCGCACTGTCGGCCGGCAGCAGACGCAGGACGGAGATGATCATCATCGCCGCCCGCGCCACCAGCCAGTAATTGAGCTGGCGCAGTTGCCTGCCGTAACGAAATTTTAGATCCCGGCGGAACTTCTTGAACACAGAGGTCAAGGCTCTAGCCGACGCGCAGGATGATCTTGCCGAACACGTCGCGGCCTTCCATGCGCTTCAGCGCGGCATCTATACCGTCGAAGTCGACTTCGGTATCGATGACAGGTGCGACCTGTCCCGCCGCCATTTTCTGCATGGCGTTTGCCATGTTCTCCATGCGGCAGCCAAAGGAGCCAAGCAGTTTCAATTGCTGCTGGAACAGCTGCATGAGGTTGATCTGCGTCGACACGCCGGAAGTCGAACCGCAGGTCACCAAGCGGCCGCCACGCTTCAGGCACAACATCGAGGCGGCAAAAGTGTCGGCGCCGACATGTTCGAAGACGACATCGACGCCCTTCTTCTTGGTCAGCTTGCGCACGACGCCCTCGAAACGGTCGTCGCGGTAGTTGATGACATGGTCGGCGCCGAGCGCCTTGGCCTTGTCGATCTTGTCGTTGGAGCCGACCGTGGTGATGATGGTGCAGCCCATCCGCTTGGCCAGCTGGATGGCCGCCGAGCCGATGCCGGATCCGCCGGCATGGATAAGGATCGTCTCGCCGGGCTGTAGCCTGGCGTTGTCGAACAGCATGTGCTCGACCGTGCCGAAGGTGACGGGCGCGACCGCCGCGCCGATGTCGGTCACGCCGGGCGGGGCAGGGACCAGCAGGCGAGCCGGCAGGTTGATCTTCTCTTGCGCGAAACCGTCGAGATGGAAACCGTGCACACCCGAAACATGTTCACAGAGGTTGTCGCGGCCTTCGCGGCAGGCTCGGCAGAGGCCGCAGGTGCGCGCGCCGTAGATCGATACCAATTGTCCGGGCAGCAGGCTGGAAACGCCGGGGCCTACCGCCTCGACCTCCCCGGAGGCTTCGGCGCCGACGACCAGAGGCAGCTTGCGCTTGGCGAAGGCCATGCCGCGCCAGCCCCAGACGTCGATATGGTTCAGCGCCACCGCCTTGATGCGCAGCGTGACTTCGCCAAGTGCCGGCGGTGAGGGTGGCGGCAGGTCCACCGTTTCAAGACGGCGGTCCTCGATAAGTTGCAATGCGCGCATTGGGCCTGTCGGTTTCGGTCTGGCTGAAAAAGGTCGCTTAGACCGGTTCCCGCGCCATGACAAGGCAAGTGTTCTGGCCGCCGAAGCCGAAGGAGTTCGACAGAACGGTGCGGACCTCGGCATTGCGCTTCTTGTTCGGCACCACGTCGAGCACGATCGCGGGGTCGGGATTGTCATAGTTGATGGTCGGCGGAATGACGCTTTCGCGCATCGTCATCAGCGAGAACGCCGCCTCGACGGCGCCCGCCGCCGACAGCGTGTGGCCGATCATCGATTTGTTCGACGAGACCGGCATCGAGCCGATCCGCTCGCCGAACACGGTCGACAGCGACAGATGCTCCATCTTGTCGTTTTCGGGCGTCGAAGTGCCGTGAGCGTTCACGTAGTCGATCTCGTCTTCGCTCAAGCCGGCATCGGCAAGCACAGCACGGACCGCCGCGATCGCCGGCGAAGCGTCCGGCTTCGAGCGGGTGCGGTGGAAATCGTCCGCCTTTTCGCCGCAGCCGCGCAGGATGCCAAGAATCGTGGCGCCGCGCGCCATCGCGGCTTCCAGCGATTCCAGCACGAGAGCGCCGGAGCCCTCGGCCAGCACAAAGCCGTCGCGCTCCTTGGAGAAGGGTTTTGACGCCTTTTCGGGTATGTCGTTGTGGGTCGACAGCGCCGACAGCAGCGAGAAGCGGATCAGCGCCTCGGCGGTTGCCGAACCGTCGGCGCCGATCGACAGCGCCCGGTCGCATTCGCCGCGGCGGATCGCCTCGACGCCGAGCTGGATGGCGGTGGCGCCGGAAGCGCAAGCGGTCGACAGCGTGATCGGCAGCCCGCGTGTGCCGAAACGGTCGGCAAGCCGGTCCGCGATCGAGCCGAACTGCGTGGTCTCGAAAATGTCGAGTTCCTTCAATCCGCGCGCCACCCGCAGCAGCCGTTCGCCGCCGGAGTCCAGTTTGTCGGAATTGTAGAGCGCGAAGCGGTCGTGCCAGTCGAGTTCGACCGGCGGTGAAGCGAGGAAGAGAGGACCACCGAAATCACCGGAATCGAGGCCGGATTCGGCCACGGCCTCCCGCGCGGCGGTTTCCGCCAGTTCATAGGTGAGGTGGCTGGAGCCCTTCGAGCTTGATGGCAGGAAGTCGACCATGCCGGAGATGCGGGTGTTGAGATGATCGACCGGAAAACGGGTGATCGGGTGGATGCCCGACTTGCCCGAGGTCAGCGCCGCCCAATTGTCGGCCTTGCCGACGCCAAGCGAGGTCACCACGCCGATGCCGGTGACGGCGACGATCGGCCTGCCCATATGATCGTTCAGATTGGCCATGCGGGAGCCCTCGAGCGTTTATCGTTGCAGCATGGATCGTGGAACACCGCCTCAGGCGGCGTTGATCAGCGCCATGCCCTCGAATTGGTGATAGCCGATCGCCGTTGCAAGGACGGTTGCGGGAACCCCTTCGAACGGCTTCTCGGCTGCGGCATCAAAAACGGGGTAGGCGGCCTTGCGATCGACGGCCAGCGCCGCCAGTGCCACGGCGAAGGGAAACTGTGCTTCCTTCATGTGCCCGGTCAGCGTCGAGAAGCCGCGCGCGGCAATCGCCGGATTGGCGTCGAGCGCGGCTTTCTCGGCGATGGTTGCCGTATGGGCGCCCGACGCGCCCGACAGGGCCAGCAATTTGCCGTTCGGCATTGCAGCCTGCTTGAGCAGCGCGGCGATCTCGACGTCGAGTTCTCCCCGTGGCCGCCTGGCGCGGCCGGAGACGACCGGCCCAAGCTCGGCATAGATCTTTCGGCCCCGGCTTGTTGCATGCTCGCGTTGCTCCAGCACCAGGAAGGCACCGCCGGAACCGGTCACGACGCCGCCGCCCTCAGCACCGTGTCTTTGCCAGACTGGCTTCCAGGGGCCGCGATGCAGATAGCCGGCGAGTTCATAGCCGAGCAGCATGTCGGAATGTTCGGTCTGAAAGGCGCCGCCGACCAGGATGTGAGTCGACTGGCCCGAGCGGATGCGCGCGGCGGCGGTCTCGACGGCGGCGACGCCGGCACCTTCCTCGCCCATGAAGGTTCTGGACGATCCCGTCACCTTGTGGACGATGGAGATGTTGCCGGCCAGCAGATTGGAAAGCTGGGCCAGAAACAAAGTCGGCCGCAATTCGGTGGTCAGCTTCTCGTTGAGCAGCACGTCGCGGTCGTTGCGGCTTTCCGAAGCGGCGAGAATGGCGGCATCGACCGCCTCGTCGCGTTCGCCGCCGCCTGCGGCCACAACCATGTCCATGGTCGTGCAGAGTTCGTCATTGCCCTTGATGCCGGCGTCGTCCAGCGCCAGGCCTGCGGCATAGGTGCCGAGCCTCTGCCAGGTTTCCATCTGGCGCTGATCGCCGCGTTTGGCGATCTGCAGGTTCCAGTCGATCTCCGGCAATGGATGGACGGTATAGGGTGCAAAGCGCGCCGCTTCGAGCACCGGTTCCAGGCCCGGCTGCGCGAGCTTCTGCCAATGGGCGTCCGGACCTTCCCCCAGCGAGGAGACAAGGCCGATACCAGTGATGACGACGTCGCGGGGGCTGCTCATGAGCGGCTTTGTGGGTCAGGCGGCAGGGCGCGTCAAGATCACGCGCTCAACCGAAGTCAGGCGGTCTTGGCGGCAACCAGTGCGTCGATCTTGGCGCACAGGTTCTTCATGACGAAGTAATCGTCGGTCGAAGCCTTGCCGTCGTTAACTTCCTGGGTCCACTTTTCCAGCGGCACCTTGATGCCGAATTCCTTGTCGATGGCGAAGACGATGTCGAGGAAATCGAGGCTGTCGATGCCGAGATCGTCGATCGTGTGGCTCTCGGGCGTGATGGTTTCGATATCGATCTCGCTGGTGTCGGCAATGATCTTGGCGACTTTGTCGAACGTGGTGGACAAGGGGCTTTTCCTTCGGTTGCGGGCGGAATCTGTCCGCATCTGGTTTGGGCGCTGTCTAATCGGTTTTTCCCTGCAGGAAAAGGCCTCATACGCCGGGCGCAGATGGGAAGCCTGCTCTGTAAAGGCAAGAAGGGACGTCGGCTGACCGGCGGCCCTTCCCTTTGACGTTACGTCAGCCTTTGTCTCGATGCATGTCGTTTCCCCAAAACCGGAATCACTTTGGGCGACATGCATCAGCTGTCGCGGAGCTTGACCAGATCGTTCAGCAGCCCGCCCGTTCCGTTGTGGACGGTCAGCCGCTCGACCTTGCCGGCGATGGTTTCCAGAGCCTCAAGCTCCTTCAACCGCAGCATCACCGGGTTTTCCGCCATCACCCTGGCCGTGTTGAGGAGGGAACGCGTCGCGTTCGTCTCCTCGCGGCGACGGATGATGTTGGCCTCGGCCTGCTTTTCGGCCGACACCACCTGGTTGAGGATCTCGCGCATCTCGCCCGGCAGGATGACATCCTTGAGGGCGATATCGCTGACCTCCACCCCGATCTCGGCCATATCGGCGCGGACCTTGCCAGCGGCTTCCTCGTCGATCGTCACCTTCTTTTCAAGGATCTGATCGAGTGTCAGCGCGCCAAGGGTCTTGCGGAAGGCGTACTGTAGGGCGCGGTAAAGGGCTTCGGAGAAGTCCTTCACCATGCTCACCGCCTTGACAGGATCGGCGACCCGGTATTCGGCTGCGATGTTGACGCGGATCGTCACGCGATCCTTGGTCAGCACTTCCTGCCCGGCAACGTCGAGCGACTGGCGCTTGAGGTCGACGACCTTGATCTGCACCATGCGTCCGACGTTCCAGAAGCCATGCACGCCCGCCGTCAGCGTCCTGACCAGGACGCCGTCGATGAACAGCAGTCCGGCCTGACCGTCGACGACCGGATGGACGGACATCAATTCCGCCTTCCGGGCCTGGCCGAGCCGGCGCATGACCGCCGCATCGATGGCGAGATCGACCGATGTGTCGATCAGCGTCACCTTCCACGGACCGGCATCCGTCCACAGCACGAGCTTGCGGTCCGGCGCCAGAACGGCGTGCAGATTGCCGTCACGCTCGATGATGGCGACATCCGTGCGCCCGGTGCGAACGACGGTGAAATGACGCGCGGCCACATCCGGGAGCTTGTCGAACAACGCCTTCTCGTATGCCGAAACGAATTCCGGGTTCTTCAGATCGTGCCGGGACACTTCAAGGCTGCCGCGCCGGTTGGCGAGCCAATGTTCGCCCGGCAGCAGGACAGTCTTGATCTCACCCTTGTGGAGGGTGAGGGCACGTTCGTTTTCCTTTACGAGGACGCGCTCGCGTCCAAGAACCTTGTCGAGAATTGTCATTGTTTCACTCCTGTCGGGCATGGCCCCATGCGAGGCGTCAAGTCATGCGTCGATCGTTCCTTTCGTTTCTCGTTTCACATCATCGTCTTGCGTCATCGTCCGGGCACGAATGATCCGGGGACTGGTGGCATCAATCCGTGGCGGGCCTTCGGGAGCGGATCGCGGGGCAGCGAAGCGGGCGCCGGAGGCCGAAGCTTCCTTTGCCGGCGACACTGCGCCTTGATCGTCACCGCGGGCCTGGCCGCGAGCCGATGGCGAAAGACGCTTTGGGATGATCCGCGCCCGAGGGCTTGGGCCATCCGTCCAGTCTTTCGCATTCCAGTCCCCGGACCGTTTTTCGGATGGCTTGGAGGCCAATGGAGAAGGAATCGAACCTTCGACAGTCAGATTAAAAGTCTGATGCTCTTCCAGCTGAGCTATCCGTGGTGCAGACGACGGGACTCGAACCCACAACCTCCGGATTAAATCCGGCGCTCTCCCAGTTGAGCTACATCCGCGATCCCAATCCCCAAAGCGGCGCCGTATACAGGGCGGCAAAGCCGCCTGCACGGGCGGAGGCGAAAGCTCCAACCGTTGTGCTCACTTCGGTTCTCGTGACCGGGAGCGCGCCTATAGCCCCTGCGACGGGTTGTCGCAAGCGGCATTGTCGTGGCGAATTCGCGGCTTCTTGCGGCGGTGGCATTTCGGCAACACCGCTTTCGACGTCAGCGATCGCGCGCAGGGAGCTCAGAAGGTGACGCGGCCGAGCACGCGCAGGCCATCGCCCTGCGGCTCCACCACCACGGCCTCGCCTTCGCGCGGTGAGATGCCGGTCAGCGCCACGATGTCTTCCAGATGGGTGACCATGACCAGATTGTCGGAGCCGGAATAGGCGCGGATCTCCTTCATGATCGCGTCGAGTTGTGCTGCCTTCTCGGCCGGATCGCTCTTCAGGAGATCAAGCGGCGCAAACAGCTCCGGCTCGGCCTCGAAGGCGATGCGGGCAGTGTCGAGGCAGCGGCAATAGCGGCTGGACAACACGCGCTCGATCGGTGCCGCACGGGCGGCAAACAGAGCGCCGATCTTGCTCGCCTGTTGCTTGCCACGGGCCGACAGGTTCATCTGGGTGGCGCAACTGTCGATGTCGAAATTGGCCGGGTCGGTGGTGCCGGTGACCATGGCATGGCGCAGCAGCACGACATGTCCGCCATCGCGCAGCAGCGCCCAGCCTGCATCCGTGGCGTGGGCCACGCCGGGAATAAGAAACAGGAACAACGCCAAGGCAAATCGAATCATCCGCTATCCTTCTCCGGTTCCCGGCAATGGGTTCCGGTGACGGACATATAGGGACGGTAAAGCCAGCCGAAAGACAAGGCGCGGTCGGCGGGATGCGTAGACTTACTTCTTCGCCATCTGCTTCTTCACCAGATCGATCTTCTGGTCGGTGAGCGGGATCGGGATCGTGTAGCCGGCTTCGGTAAAGCCCTGCTTGGCGTTCTCGAAGAATTCGATCGCCTTTTGATATTCGGCCTTGCCCCCGCCATAGCTGGCTCGGTTCCAGCTGACGTCACCGAGATTGTTCTGCGCGAAGGCCCATTGCATGGGCAGGCTTTCCCTGGTGAATACCTTCAGCGTGGCCGCGAAGGCGGCCTCGGCATCACCGAGGTATTTGTCGGTGCGTTCGAGATTGCCGAGGTTGAGCAGGCTCATGCCGATGCCGTTCTGGGCGTTAGCCCAGTCGACCGGTGCCGCGTCGACGGTGAGTACTTCGAGGGCTGCCCGGCGGGCCGCGATGGACTCCAGCAAGGTCTTCGGGTCGGCATTGCTCATGCTCAGCCAGTGCAGCGTCGAGCCGAGGCCGGCCTGGGCCAGCGCCCATTGGCGGGGGTTCGTCTCGCGCTTGTACTCGCGCAACGCATCGCGGTAGGCGGCAATGGCTTCACCATAATGTTCCGGCTTGTCGGTGACGCCGCCGAGGAGCTGCAGCGTGTTGCCGAGATTGTAGTGGCTCATTGCCCAGTCGAGAGGGAATTTCCGTCTGACATAGACCTGCCGGGCCGCCCGGAAGGCCGCGGCCGACTGCTCCAGCTTGGCCGCGTCGCGGGTGCGCTGGCCAAGCGTCTGGTAGATCGAACCGAGATTGTTCTGCGCCGACGCCCAGTCCATCGGGAAACGCTGCCGGGTAAAGACCGTCAGTGCATCATCATAGGCGGCCGCGGCCTCTTCAAGCGCGCCGGTGCCCATATCGAAGCGGGCGACACCGCTCAGCGCATTGCCGAGGTTGAGCCTGCTGGTCGCCCATGAGACGGGGAAGGTTTCACGGGTTCGCACCTCGAGCGCGGCACGGAACGCGTTGGCCGCCTCGTTTATCTTCGCTTTGTCGTTGAGCTGAATGCCGAGCGACACCAGCGTGTTGCCGAGATTGTTCTCGACCATCGCCCATTCAACCGGCGCCTTTTCGCGTGTGTATTCCTCAAGTGCCAGCCGGTAGGCCGCCTCGGCTTGCGTCAGATGTTCGCCGGCGGCCTCGCGCTCGGACAGCGCATAGAGCGCCAGGCCGAGATTGTTCTGCGAAGCGGCCCAGTCGAGCGGCACTTTTTCGCGCGGGCGTTTCTGGAGCGTCGCGCGCATCGCCACCACCGCCTCGTTCAGACGCTTCGGGTCGCTCTCGCGTTCGCCGATCTTCAACAGCACATTGGCCAGATTGTTCTGCGCGGCGGCCCAGTTGAGATCGTCCTTCACGCGCTCGAACACGACAAGGGAATCGCGAAAGATCCGCGCTGCCTCTTCAAGGCGCGCGGTCTCCGTCTCGCGCTCGCCGATGGTCTGCAGCACTACCGCCATGTTGTTGCGAGTGATGGCCCAATCGCGGTTTTGTTCGCCATTTGGGATGAAGTTCAGGATAGTGCGATAGGCCTCGATGGCGTGCTGCAGCGCATCGAGGTCGCCGGTGGCGTAGCCGTAGGCGTTGAGCGCCTCGGCTTCCTGGTTCTTGTAGTTCCAGCGCAGCTTGTCGTCCCATTTCTCGGCCAGCGAGAAGGCCTTGGCGTAATCGCCGGCGGCGGATCTGTAGTCGAAGACCAGCGCCGAAGCATCGGCGCGCCTGGCATAGATCGCGGCATCGGCAAGACGCTTCTGCTTGACGAGATCCTCGGCTTGATCGACCGCGTCGTTGGTCTGTTCGATCCGGCCGACGGCATCGTCGAGGAATTTACGCGCCGTCACGACGGCGCCCTGGCCGATCGCCTTGTCGGCGGAGGCGACAAGCCGTTTGATCTCCGGATCGTCGGTGCGAAGCGCTGCACGCTCGGACATCATCTTCTTCAGGCGCTCGGCCTGGGCGTCGAGCACCTTTTGCAGGTCGGTCGGATCTTCCGGGATCTTTTCCGTGCCGAGCGCTTTCAGCACGCCATAAAGCGCATCGAGCGGCACGCCTTCCTGCAGCGAGGCCAGTTCCACCTGCGCCCGTTTCGGGTCGGGCAGGTCGGAAATCGTCAGCAGGAGTTGGCGCCGCTCGCCGGTGATCAGCCCGTCGTCGCCGGTCGGCTCCGCCGGCGCGACGCCGAAATAGAGCAGCCGGCGCAGGCTTTCATTGACCCAGGGGCGCTGCTTTGCCTTTGTGTCGAGATAGACCTCCTCGGTCACCATGCGCATGACCGAGCCGAACTCGGTACCCTTCATTGCCGCGAGGTGGCGCAGCAAAGCGGACGCATAAGGGCTGTTTTCGCCGGCGGCGCCATCGAGCGCCGGATGACCCGGTTCTGCGGCAAAGCCGACCACCGTACCCAGGCTCGCGTCGGCCGCGGGCGCATTGCCGAGCGCCTTTGCGCCGCGCACCGGCTCCAAGCCGCCGGCGCCTATGGGCGAGGCGGAAGCGGTCGGTGAGCGCCGGACCATGGCATCCGCGGGGAATGGATTGGTGCGGCAGGCGTCGAGCAGCATGATCGTCACCGGCACTGTCTTTTTCAATGCCTCCATGACGGCCGATATCGGCACAAGGCTGGTGCCGGCATCCTTCAGCGACGGGACGTCGGCATCGACCGGAACCAGATAGTTTTCGCCGCCGGCCTCGATGCCATGACCGGAGTAGTAGATGAAGGCGACATCGGCGCCGTCGGCATCTTCGGTGAACCGCTCCAGGTCGCGCTTCAGCTTGGTGGCGTCGCGGTCGGTGACGCTGCGCGCGTCGAAGCCAAGGTCGGTCAGCATCTTGGCCATGTCGCGGGCGTCGTTGGCGGGGTTGGGCAGGGCGGCGATGTGCAGGTAATTCGACTGGCCGATGATCAGCGCCACGCCCTTGAGGCTTTTCGTCTCGGCAACTGCAAGCGCCGTCGCGGCCAGGCAAAGCAGTACGGCGACGAAAGCCGTCAGCCACGCCTGCCGCAAAAGATTAAGCTTCGAGGTTTCGACAAAGGTCATTTGTCGTTCGCATCCGCCCTGATGATCCAGGCCCTCTATAACGCTGCCAATGGACCATGATCAAATTTGGCCAGGATCAAATTAGGGCATGATCAAATTCGGGCGCGATTGCGCCGCGGCCGTGGCTCGCCTATCCCTGAAAAATGTCGCCGCTCACCGAAACCGTTCTTTTCGTCTTCAGCCTCGTCGCGCTCGGCTATCTCACCGGGCTCACCGGCTATCTGAAGCCGGCCAGCGGGGACGGCATCTCCGAATTCGCCATCAACGTGGCGATGCCGCTGCTGCTGTTTCGGACGATGGTGAATTCCGATTTCCATGGCGTGGCGCCATGGTCGCTGTGGGGCGCTTACTTCACCGCGGTTGCAATGACATGGGCTGCCGGCCATCTGGTGACGACGCGAATGTTCGGGCGGGACGCACGCACAGGCATCGTCGGCGGAGTGTCGTCGTCCTTCTCGAATGTGGTGTTGCTGGGCATTCCCTTCGTTCTCGGCGTATTCGGGTCCAGCGGATTCGAAGTGCTGTCGCTGCTCGTTTCCGTGCATCTGCCGACCATGATGATGGCGTCGATCATCATGTTCGAGATATTTGGCCGCGGTGGCAGCGAGCCCGTACACCCGCTGCGCATCATCCAGAGCTTTCTGAGAAGACTGTTCACCAATCCCCTGATCATCGGCATCCTGGCCGGGCTGGCATGGCGCCTAACCGGCGCGCCGCTGCCGAACCTTGCCACGCGGCTGGTCGATGCGCTGGCTGACACTGCCGGGCCAGTGGCGCTGTTCGCCATGGGCCTCAGCCTGCGCCGCTTCGGGATCTCCGGCAGTGTCCGGCCGGCTCTGGCGCTTTCGGTGCTGAAATTGTTCCTGATGCCGGCTCTGGTTCTCGGTCTGGTCTGGCTGCTTGGCCTGCCGCCATTGACGGCCAAAGTGGCGGTGGTGGTGGCGGCGCTACCATCCGGCATCAATTCCTATCTCATCGCCGTGCAGTTCAACACCGGCCAGGCGCTGGCGTCGAACCAGATGACAATCGCCACGGCGAGCGCGGTTGTTACAACCGCCTTCTGGCTGACGGTGGTGCTCCACGTTTTCGGATAGGATATGTCGATAGTCAGATGGTGCGGCCAGCGATCGGCACGGCATATGTCCGGCCTGCTCTCGCCTCGGGCTGGTCCAACCCCTATATGCCATCTTGCGATTGCTTGCGGGCCTTGCCCTCGGTAAAGAGCAGTGGCTCCGGCGTGCCGGCTTCAGTCCATGGCGCACGCTCACCGAAGATTTCACAGACCGGCCCGTCAGCGCGCCGAACGGAGGATAGACCATGCTTCAGAAAACCAGCCATTTCATGCGGCAGGCCAATCTCATCAATGGCGAATGGGTGCAGGCCGACAGCGGCCAGACGGTCGACGTCAACAACCCGGCCACCGGTCTCAAGATCGGCACCGTGCCGAAGTCGGGCAAAGCCGAGACCCGCCGCGCCATCGAAGCCGCCGCAGAAGCTTTCAAGACCTGGCGCAAGACGACCGCGCTCGAGCGCTCGAAGCTGCTGCGCAAGCTGCATGACGCAATGATGGACAATCAGGACGTGCTGGCCGAACTGCTGACCATCGAACAGGGCAAGTCGCTGTTCGAATCAAAGGGCGAGATCGGCTCTGCCGCGGCCTACATCCTGTGGTTCGCCGAGGAAGGCCGCCGCACCTATGGCGACGTCGTGCCTTCGCCGTGGGCAGACCGCCGCATCCTGGTGACCAAGGAGCCGGTCGGCGTCATTGCCGCCATCACGCCGTGGAATTTCCCATCCTCGATGCTGGCCCGCAAGCTCGGCCCGGCGCTCGCCGCCGGCTGCACCGCCGTGGTCAAGCCGGCCTCGCAGACACCTTACTCGGGTCTCGCCTGGGGCGCGCTTGCCGAGGAAGTCGGCTTCCCCAAGGGCGTCGTCAACATCCTGACCGGTTCGGCCAGCGAGATCGGCGACGAGATTTGCGCCAATCCGCTGGTGTCGAAGATCACCTTCACCGGGTCGACCGAGGTCGGCAAGCTTCTCATCCAGAAGTCGTCGGTCACCGTCAAGAAGGTATCGATGGAGCTCGGCGGCAACGCGCCGTTCATCGTTTTCGACGACGCCGATCTCGAGCGTGCGGTTGCCGGTGCGATCACCGCCAAGTATCGCAATTCCGGCCAGACCTGCGTCTGCACCAACCGCTTCCTGGTTCAGGCCGGTGTCTATGACAAGTTCGTCGAGAAGCTCGCTGCGGCGAGCAACGGGCTGAAGGTCGGCTCCGGCCTTGAGGACGGCGTGCAGCAGGGACCGCTGATTGACGAGAAGGCGGTCGAGAAGGTCGAGGAACTGATCGCCGACGCCACATCCAAGGGCGGCAAGATCGTCGCCGGCGGCAAGCGCCATGCGCTCGGCGGTTCGTTCTTCCAGCCGACGGTCATCGCCAACGCGACACCTAAGATGCGCTTCATGAAGGAAGAGATCTTTGGCCCGGTCGCACCGGTGTTCAAGTTCGAGACCGAAGAAGAAGCCGTCGCACTCGCCAACGACACCGAATTCGGCCTCGCCTGCTATTTCTACACCGGCGATCTCGGCCGCGCCTTCCGCGTCATGGAAGGGCTGAAATACGGCATGGTCGGCGTCAATGAAGGCCTCATCACCACGCCGGAGGCGCCGTTCGGCGGCGTCAAGGAATCGGGTCTCGGCAAAGAAGGCGGACATCAGGGCATCGAGGATTATCTCGACACCAAATATGTCTGCATCGGCGGCCTCGGCCTCTGATAGGATATTCCCTGAGATGGAGAGGCCGATGGCCTGCCTGTCTCTCATGGGAAAACCAGCCGAAGTCTTCTGGATCAACTGGCATTTACGGGCATGGCGATGAAGGACGGCGAGGTTTTCGGCACGACGCAGGCAGGCGAGTCGGTGCGTCGCTTCACGATCAGAGGCGGCGGTATCACCGCCAACATCATCGGTCTGGGCGCGATCATCCAGGATCTGCGCCTGACCGGGCACGATGCGCCGCTGGTGCTTGGCTACGACAATCTGGAAGCCTATGAGACGGATACGGGCTTCTTTGGAGCGGTTGTCGGCCGCTATGCCAACCGCATCCGCGACGGCCGCTTTACCATCGCCGGCAGCCGCTACCAGACCGAGCAAAACTTCCTCGACAAGCATACGCTGCATGGCGGCTCGCAAGGCTATTCCCACCGGCCATGGACGGTTTCCTTGCATGGCAGGGATTTCGTCACGCTGACGCTGCATGATCCCGACGGCACGATGGGCTTTCCCGGCGCGCTCGACGTCACTTGCACCTACCGGCTGAAGATTCCCGGCACGCTCAGCGTCGAACTGACCGCCACCTGCGAGGAGCCGACGCTGTGCAATCTCACCCAGCACTCTTATTTCAATCTGGATGATGGCGGCGCCGGCGACATTCTCGACCACAGGATGATGCTGAATGCCGGCGCCTACCTGCCGGTCGATGGCGACATGATCCCGACCGGTGTGGTCAAGCCGGTTGACGGTACGCCGTTCGATTTCCGCCAGGCGCGGCCGCTGCGCATGGAGACCGAGGGTGAACAGCTGCCCTACGACCAGAATTTCTGCCTCGCTTCGACGCGCGGGCCACTCAAGCAGGCGGCATGGGCGCAAGGCGCCAGTTCCGGTGTCGAGATGGAGGTCTGGACCACCGAGCCCGGCGTCCAGCTTTATACCGGCCAATATGTGACGCCGCGCACCGGGCTGGAAGGGCGGAACTACAAGGCCTTTTGCGGCTTCTGCCTGGAGCCGCAGATTTGGCCGGACGCGCCGAACCGGCCTTATTTCCCGCAGGCGACGCTGTGGCCGGGCGCGATCTACCACCACGTCACGGAATATAGGTTCCGCCGGCCTTAAGGTCCGCCGATATTCAGGTGAGGCCGGCCTGCAAACAGCAGTTTCCTGCGCTTCCGGTGCTCACGTACTCAAAAGTACGCTCCGCTCCGGTTCTCGGAACCTACTGTTTTCGGCTCGGCCTGACCTGAATCTCGACAGACCTTAGCTTAGCCTTCGAAAGCGGTTCGCAGTATCTCGAACGGCGCCAGCGCGCCGCGCACCTGCACCACGGCGGCGGCGACGCGATGCGCACGGCGTGCGGCTTCCAGCGGGCCGTGGCCGGCAAGTCGAGCCGCAAGATAGCCGCCGTTGAAGGAATCGCCGGCGCCCGTCGTATCGGCGGGAGCGGCGACATGGATTGCCGGGACTTCGCGCAGCGTTCCTGCTTGGGCAATCAGTGCCGGTGCTTCGCCGTTCTTGACGACGACCTCGCTGACGAGTTGCCCGAGCCGCTTCGCTGTGGCTTGCGGTGTTGGATCGCCGAACAGCATCTGTTCGTCGGGAAAGGTAGGCAATGCGATGTCGGTGACGGCAAGGGCTTCGACGATCGCTGCCTGCGCATCCTCGCGATTGCGCCAGAGCCGTGGCCGGTAGTTGGGGTCGAAGGCGACAAGTGAACCAGCCGCCCGCGCCTTGCCGACGGCCGCCAGCAGCGTGGCGCGCGCGGCCTCGTCCAGAATTGCCAAAGTGATTCCGGAAAAATAGACAAGCGCCTGATTTTCCAGGTTTTTCGACAATGCGGCCGGGTTCGAGGCGAGCTGCCGCGCGGCGGCGTCGCCACGCCAATAGGTAAAGGAACGCTCGGCCCCGGTCAGCGTGATGGCATAGAGGCCGGGCCGTGCGCCCGCTATGACCGGGCTGGAGCCGATGCCGATGCCGTTCTGGCCCAAGAAATCGATCTGGCCTTGCGAGAACGGATCGTCGCCGAAGGCCGAGACATAGGTTGCCGGCCGCTCAGCGCTCAGTGCATGCAGCGCCCACAGCGTGTTGAACGTGTCGCCGGCAAAGCCCATGCGCCAGTTCGGTCCCGTCTGGCCCGACAGTTCGAGCATGCATTCGCCGATCGAGGCGACGCCGTTTCCCGCCATCTGCAATCCTCCAGTGATCCCGGTGCTGTAGCTTTTTGCCACCGGCAGCGCCATGCTTGGCAAGCAGGGTTTTTTCCGTCACAGCGTTTTCCCACAGGCTGGCGGGATGCGATCCGTCCGGCAGAGCGTTGTCTGCGGAAGAGGAACCGGTTTGGCATCGATATGGCGTTATCTTCTGGCGGGTCTTGGTCTGGCTGCCTTGCTGGTCGGCATTCTCGCGGTCGTCTTCCTGACGGCGCCGCGGTCGTCGCTGCCTGCCGGCCCGGATGTCTCGCGGACGAAGAACACCGCCAATGCGCTGTTCGTAGCCAGCTTCGTGCCGGAACGGGGTGTCGTGCGGCAGGGCGAACTGCAATCCTGGCTGCTGACCTTGAAGACAAAGGCAGGTGTTCCGGTGGAAGGTGCCGCGATCGCGATTTCCGGCGGCATGCCACTGCACAGTCACGGCCTACCGACCAGCCCGCAAGCGACCGACTATCTCGGCGACGGGCGTTACCGGATCGAAGGGGTGAAATTCACCATGAGCGGCTGGTGGCAGTTGCATTTCGCCATCTCGGCCACCGCCGGGTCCGACACGGTGCTCTTCAACGTGGTGCTGTGAGCAGGACATGAGGCGGCTTTCACGTTTTCTGGCGCTGATGGTTGCCGTTATCCTTGCCGGTTGCGGCAAACCCGACTTTTCCGACGCCGAGAAGAAGACCATCGCTTCGTTGGCGCTGTCGGCACTGCCGCCGCTGAAGCCCGACACCACCAACCGCTTTGCCGACGTGTCGGCGGCTGCCGCACTCGGCTCGACGCTGTTCTTCGACCAGGGCATGAGCGGTGACGGGTCGATATCCTGTTCGACATGCCACAAGATCGACCGCCAGTTCCAGGACGACCTGTCGCAGGCGGTCGGGGTCGGCCGTACCAACCGGCGCACCATGCCGCTGGCCGGCGTGGTGCGCGATCCCTGGTTCTTCTGGGACGGCCGCCGTGACAGCCTGTGGGCGCAAGCGCTGACGCCGCTCGAAAACCCGCTGGAGCAGGCAGGAAACCGCGCCGCCTACGCGCATTACATCAAGGCGCGCTTCGGCGAACGCTATGAGCGCATCTTCGGGCCGCTGCCCGATCTTTCGGGCATGCCGTCGAATGCCAGCCCTTTGGGAAACGATGCCGAGAAGGCTGCCTGGAACGCGATGAGCGGCCCGCAGCGTGACGCCATCAACGGCGTCTTTGCCAATATAGGCAAGGCGATTGCCGCCTTCGAACGCTCGATCGCGCCGGCGCCAACGCGCTTCGACCGCTTTGCGCTGGACGTCGCCACCGGTGCCGAGCCGAAGGGCGATGCGGTCTTTTCCAAGCAAGAAATCCTTGGGCTGAAACTGTTCATCGGCAAGGCCAATTGCGTGACCTGTCACAACGGCCCGCGCTTCACCGACAACAGCTTTCACAACACCGGCGTGCCACCCATTGCGGGCCTGCCGCCGGACCGCGGCCGCATCGATGCGGTTCGCCAAGTCGAAGCCGACCCGTTCAACTGTTTCGGCGCCTATCGCGATGGCGACGCCGGCGCCTGTGGCGAGTTGCGCTTCATGGTCAAGGATGGCCCGCAACTGATCCGCGCCTACAAGACGCCGTCGCTGCGCGGTGCGGCAACGCGGCCGCCCTACATGCATGCCGGGCAGTTTTCGTCGCTCGACGAGGTCGTGGCGCACTACGCCAAGGCTGCACCCAGCGTGGAGGGTACGTCCGAAGTTCATCCGCTGGGGCTGTCGGATCGTGAACGTGCGGCGCTGGTGGCTTTCCTGAAGACGCTTTCGGAGTGAGTTAGAGCTCGACCCATCCCGATGTATCGGGATGGAGCTCTATTTTTCTTTTTGTTTGACCATGATCTTGTCCGAAAATCGGCGTCCACTTTTCGGGATCATGGTCACCGATCCTTGACCGTCTCCATCGCCACGAAGGTCGAGGTCTGGGCGACATGGGGCAGGGCCGAGATGCGCTCGCCGAGGACGCGGCGGTAGGCGGCGATGTCCCTGGTGCGGACTTTCAGCAGATAGTCGAAGCTCGACGCCATCATGTGGCACTGCTCGATTTCCGGCACGGCCTGCACGGATCGGTTGAAGGCATCGAGCGCGGCGGACCTGGTGTCGGACAATTTCACCTGGACGAATGCAACATGGCCTTCGCCCATGCGCTCGCGGTCGATGATCGCCTGGTAGCCTCTGATGTAGCCGTCCTTCTCCAGCCGCTTCACCCGCGCCTGCACCGGCGTCTTCGACAGGCCGACCTTTGCCGCCAGTTCTGACATCGAAAGCCGGCCATCGCTTGCCAGCGCCGCCAGGATATTCCTGTCGATGCGGTCCAATTGGTCTTCTGTCATCGAAAATGCAGTCCATATGTCGGTTTTGAGCTGCTACGATAGATCGAACGACCTGCAATGTCGATTTCTTCGGACCGATTGAAAATTCGCATCTGTGCTAGCTTGCACCATTCGGTCCGGTGACCGCCGGCCCGATCCCTTTGCTCGATCCATGGGACCGCCATGCCAGCGCTCGATGCCATCCGCCAGCAGATCCGCGCCAACTACCTGCCCGATGAAGACGAGGCCGTGAAGCGGCTTGCCGACGCGACGGCGCTCTCCGGGAAAGACCGCAAGGCGATCTCGGCCCGCGCCGCCGATCTGGTGCGGGCGGTGCGCGGTTCGTCCGATCCCCGGCTGATGGAAGTCTTCCTCTCGGCCTATGGTCTCTCCACCAAGGAAGGCGTCGCGCTGATGTGCCTAGCCGAGGCACTGTTGCGCGTGCCCGATACCGAAACGATGGACGACCTCATCGCCGACAAGATCGCGCCGCACGACTGGTCGGCGCATTCGGGCGGTTCGAGCTCCATCTTCGTCAACGCCTCGACTTGGGCGCTGATGCTGACCGGCCGCGTCCTCGATGAGGGCGAGGGCGGCATCGAGGGCACGCTGCGCTCTATGGTGCGGCGGTTGGGCGAGCCGGTCATCCGCAAGGCGGTGGCCGCCGCCATGCGCGAGATGGGCGAGCAGTTCGTGCTCGGCCGCACCATCACGGAAGCCGTCAAGCGCGGCCGGCCGATGACGCAGAAGGGCTATCTCTATTCCTTCGACATGCTGGGCGAGGCGGCCCGCACCGAGGCCGACGCCTTGCGCTACCACAAGGCCTATGCCGACGCGATTTCGTCGCTCGATTCCGGCTCCAACGGTCCTGACATCAGGCAGAACCACGGCATCTCGGTCAAGCTTTCGGCGCTGCATCCGCGCTACGAGGTGGCGCAGAAGGACGAGATGCTGCCTGTGATGGCCGAGCGGCTCTTGTCGCTGGCGCTTGCCGCGCGCCATTCGCGTATGGGCCTCAACATCGATGCCGAGGAGGCCGATCGCCTCGATCTGTCGCTCGACGTCATCGAGCGGGTGCTGGCCGAGCCGGAGCTCGCCGGCTGGAACGGCTTCGGCGTGGTGGTGCAAGCGTATGGGCCACGCGCGGCTTTCGCCATCGATTGGCTCTATGCGCTGGCCAGGAAATACGACCGCAACATCATGGTGCGGCTGGTCAAGGGTGCCTATTGGGACACCGAGATCAAGCGGGCGCAGACGCTCGGACTGTCAGGCTATCCCGTCTTCACCCGCAAGACCAACACCGACGTTTCCTACATGGCTTGCGCGAAAAAGCTGCTATCGATGACCGACCGCATCTATCCGCAATTCGCCACCCACAATGCCCACACCGTCGCCGCCATCTTGGCGATGGCGGATAATCGCGATTCCTTCGAGTTCCAGCGCCTGCACGGCATGGGCGAGGCGCTGCACGAGACGGTGCGCCGGTCCGAAGGCACGCGCTGCCGCATCTACGCGCCGGTCGGTGCGCATTCCGATCTGCTGGCCTATCTGGTCCGCCGGTTGCTGGAGAACGGCGCCAATTCCTCCTTCGTGCACCAGCTGACCGACGAGGACGTCGAGCCGGAGGACATTGCGCGCGATCCGCTCGAAACGGTCGAGAGCCAGGGTCCGGCCGCCAATCCGGCGATTGCCCGGCCTTCCCAGATTTTTGGGGCCGGCCGTCGCAACTCGAAGGGTTTTGATATCACCGACACGGTGACGCTGGCGGCGATCGACAAGGCCAGGGCGGCCTTCGCTGGGCCGGATCGTTGGCATGCCAAGCCGATCACCCGTGCCGCCGGCTACGGCAAGCAGCGTCCCATAGTCAACCCAGCAAAGCCTTCCGAAGTGGTCGGTACGGTCAGTGAAGCCGCCGCCAAGCAAGTCGCGACCGCCGTGCGCTTTGCGGTGGAAGCGCAGCCGGCATGGGCAAAACGTTCCGTCGCCGAGCGCGCTGCCATCCTCAACCGTGCCGCCGATCTCTATGAAGCCAATGCCGTCGAGTTCTTTGCACTCGCCACCCGCGAGGCCGGCAAATCGCTGGCCGACGGCGTCGCCGAAGTGCGCGAGGCGGTCGACTTCCTGCGCTACTACGCCACCGAGGCGGCCAATGCGGAGGCGGGCACGCAAGCGCGCGGCGCCATCGTGTGCATTTCGCCGTGGAATTTCCCGCTCGCCATCTTCACCGGCCAGATCGCGGCCGCACTTGTCACCGGCAATTCGGTCATCGCCAAGCCGGCCGAGCAGACGCCGCTGATCGCCTTCCGGGCTGTCGAGCTGTTGCGCGAGGCCGGTGTGCCGGAAGACGTCATCCAGTTGCTCCCTGGCGACGGCCCATCGGTCGGCGGGCCGCTTACATCAGATCCGCGCATCGCCGGCGTCTGCTTTACCGGCTCGACCGAGGTCGCCAAGCTGATCGAGAAGCAACTGGCCGAGACGGCCGCGCCCAACGCCATGCTGATCGCCGAGACGGGCGGCCTCAACGCCATGATCGTTGATTCCACCGCGCTGCCCGAACAGGCGGTGCGCGACATCCTCGCCTCGGCATTCCAGAGTGCCGGCCAGCGTTGCTCGGCACTGCGCGTGCTCTATGTGCAGAAGGACGTGGAGAAGAAGATGCTGGAGATGCTGAAGGGCGCCATGGAGGCGCTCAGCATCGGCGATCCCTGGCGGATTTCGACCGATGTCGGCCCTGTCATCGACGACGAGGCGCAAAGCTCTATCCGCGAGTACTGCACGAAAATGGGCTTGCAGGGCCGGCTGATCGCCAAGCTCGAAGCACCCAAGGAGGGGCGCTTCGTCCCGCCGCACGTCTTCCGGGTCAAGGGCATCGAGGACATGGAGCGCGAGGTGTTCGGGCCGGTGCTGCATGTCGCCACCTTCGACGCCGACGAAATCGACGCGGTCATCGCCGCCATCAACCGCAAGGGCTATGGCCTGACCTTCGGCCTGCACACCCGGATCGAGGGTCGCGTCCAGCATTTCGTCGACGGCATTCATGCCGGCAACATCTATGTCAACCGCAACCAGATCGGCGCCGTGGTCGGCTCGCAGCCGTTTGGTGGCGAGGGGCTTTCAGGCACCGGGCCGAAGGCCGGCGGCCCGCACTACCTCCGCCGGTTCCGCAAAGGGCCGGAGGCTGGCACCCATTTGCAGGATGGCCATAAGGTCACGGCGACCGAGCTTGCCGACAATCTGCCTGATCCCACACTTGGCGGCTGGTCGACGCGTCCGGACCGGATCGCCATTCTGCGGAAGCATCTGCGCGGCAAGGGTGCTGCGGCCATAGGTGCGGCCGCCGGCATCGATTTCGGCCAGATCGACCTGCCCGGGCCGACCGGCGAGGCCAACACGCTCTCGCTCTCGCCACGCGGACGGGTGCTGTGCCTCGGTCCCGATGGCGATACGCTGCTCGCGCAGACGATCCAGGCGCTCGCCGCCGGCAATGCGGTGCTGGCCGTGGCGCCCGGCGCACCGGCTGCCCTTTCCCCATTGACCGGCAAGGGCTTGCCGCTGGCCGCCATCGATGGTCGGCCGGATCCGGTCGAAGCACGTTCACTGCGCGTCGATGTCGTCGCCTTTTCGGGCACGCCGGAGGCTGCACGCATCGTGCGCAAGGTCATCGCCGACCGCTCCGGCCCGATCGTGCCGCTGGTCAGCGAGGTACTGAACCCGGCGGCCTATGCACATGAACGGGCTGTCTGCGTCGACACCACCGCCGCCGGCGGCAATGCGAGCCTGCTGGCCGGAGCTTGATCCCGGCCAGTATTTAAGCGCCTTCGACGACCGAAAAACCCTCGAACTGGGGGTGACCGAGATAGTGGACCTTTGTCGTGCCGACATTTCGATGGGCGGCGCGGAAATTCTCCGACTTGGTCCAGGCGATGAAATCCTCGTGGCTCGCCCACACCGTGTGCGACGCAAACAGCGTGTAGCCTTCGGTCTCGTTGACCGGGCCACGCAGCAGGTGGAATTCCCGAAAACCCTTCATCTCAGCGAGGCTGGAATCGCGGTTCTTCCAGACGGCTTCGAAGTCGTTCTCCGAGCCGGTCTGCAAAGCGGTTCATGGCGATGTACATGGCGGTTCCTTTCGTGCGGATGTTGATGATTGGCGGCTGCAGCGTTTGTTCTGCGCACATTCAAAATGGGCCGATTTCGGTCTCGAACTCCAAATTTGCGCTTGCGGCCTGTGGTGGAATCGGAGGGAAGGGGGCTGCCTTGCGGACAATGCCAAGCGCCGCCTGATCGAAAGCCGCCGACCCTGAGGTCTCCAGGATGCGCAACTCGTTTATGTTGCCCTTCCTGCCTATGACGAATGTGACAACCGCATTGTTGCGTGCCGCCAGCTGTAGGGAAGGCGGGAGGGTGCGATTGACGCTGCCGAGTTTTCTAAAAACATCGCCGCGGTAGTTGTCTTCCGCGGCCGTGCCTGCCTCTTTTTGCCTTTTGCCCTTGCTGGCTGCTTGCGCCGACCGGTCCTCGCCATTCGCCGTGCCGCGCTTCTCATCCGCCGTCTTTGAAGGGGCAGCTGCCGACGTTGGCCTGGCGCTGGGGATCGGTGGCTGCTCTGGAACGGCGACAGGCACTTCGGCGCTCTCGGCCTGCACGGTCGGCTGCGCCGGCGTTTCGGCCTTGGGAGCCACGCTCTGGTCATCGGGGCGAGGGGCGCCGGCCACCAATATGTCGGGCGTCACCGTCTGCTGTTTGGCAGGTTCCGGCAAAGGCTTGAGCGGCTTTGCTGCGTCCTTCGCGGGTTGCGAAGGCTCTGTTGGCGGGGTTGGCTTGGGTGGCGTTGCTGGCTGTGGTTTGGCGGGTTGCGGGTTCGGCACCAGTGCAACGTTTATTTCCGTCGGGTCCTTGTCCAGCGCGTTGCCGACCACGTTGGTGCCCGACTGTTCACTGCCTTCCGGCTGCTCGGCATCTTGGAAACTGGAAATCCCCGTAGGGGAGATCAGAAAGGCCGCTGCCACCGCGGCATGGAGCAGGCAGGAGACGACGATCGCCGCCGTCCACTTGCGGTTCCAGGCCGATGGCCGCGGTAGCGCGAGCGGCTCGGTTGGCTCTATCGCCAGCTCGGCGCTGGCTTCGGGGAGGGGACTGATATCCTGCATGTCTCGCCGCGAGACCTGCAGCGACAAGAGCAGAATTGTCAATCAAGATCGTTCGCTCGTAACGGCAGTCGGCAGTGGCCGGCCACAGGCCATGCCACTGTGTTTCGCGTGAATGCGGGATGCAGTCCCACCTCAGACGCCGAAAGCGATACCGGTCTTGGTGTCCGTCTTCAGCTTGCGCATGCAGGCGTTCGGTTCGACGCCGGTACCGGTGCATTCGGTCGCGCTGTTGATCAGCACGCGGCTGACTTTCGAGCACTCGGTGCCGGCCAGATCGAAACGCGTCACCTTGGTCTTGCCCGCCGGCAATTCCTTGAAATCGAGCACGGTCAGCCGGTCGACGACGCCTGCCTCGTTGAACAAGGCGATCTCGAACGCAGCCTTGGACAGGTCGGCGCCGAGATTGTTGTTGACCACGAACGTCAGGCGGCAACCCTTGTCGGAAGGTTGCGCACCATTGAGTTCTAGGGTGAGTGCGGGGACCGGCGCGGACTCTTGTGCCCACGCCGCAACCATCGCAAGCGACATCGCCAGCATCGAGGTCAGCAGACGAAGGGATGTCATCAAGCTCGTCATGGTCATCAGCCTCCAAATCGCATCGTCGCCGCCAGCTTCAGGGTGACGCCGGGCTCGTAGGCCGCGAAGACCGGCTGCGGCGGCTGGCCGGCCGTGGTCAGGTTGAGCGGGTTGGCGTATTTGACATCGAACAGATTGTCGGCGCGGAAATCAATCTTCAAATTGTCCGTCGCCTGGTAGCTGGCAAAAGCATTGACCAGCGTGTAGTCCTCGGCGATCGGGTTGCCCTTTGGCTTGCCATTGTATTGCACTTCGCCGCCCACGGTTAGCTTGTCCTCGAGGAAGCGCAAGCCGAGCTGCGCGGTGATCTGGGATGAGGGGATTGTCAGCAGGTCGGCCCGAACGTCCTTGTAGGAAATGGTATGACCATTGGTGATTGAGGCCGAAAGCCCGGCATAGCCCCATCCGGCATCATAGACGCCCTCAAGTTCGAAGCCGTCGATCTTGGCCTTGGCAAAATTCTGGTACTGGAAGCATATCGGGATACCGGGTCCGCTCGGGCAGCCGGCTGTCGGGTCAAACCGCGACAGGGTAACGCCATCGATGTAGTCTTCGACATCGTTGTTGAAATAGGCTGCCTTGATGCGCAGCGCATCGCCGGCTTCGAGGATGTCATTCTGCTTGTAGTTGACGCCGAATTCGACGGTCTTTCCGGTTTCCGGCCGCAGATTGGGATTGGGCAGGAACGGGAAGGTGACACCCGCCGGATGGCGACCGCTGATCAGTGTTTCCGACAGGGAGGGTGACCGGTATCCTTCCGCATAGGTGCCGTAGAATTGCAGGCCGGCAAGGCTGGCGCTGTCGAAAGGCGAGACGCCGACGGTGATGCGCGGCGACAACCGGTCCCCCGACGTTTCGTGTGTGTCATCCTTGAGGCTGTAATTGTCGTAACGCAGCCCGGCGATGACTTCGAGCCACTCCCAGGTGAGCTTGTCCTGGACATAGGCGCCGGAGACGTTCCGCTTACCGGAAGGCGTATAGAAGCTGTCGCCACCGGCCGTGCCGCCGGTCTCGACGTTATCGCCGGCCCAGTCGCCGCCATAGGTCAGTTCGTGCGCGATTCCCGCGGTCTCGAATCTGGACGTGTTCCAAATGTCGATGCTGGTCGTGCCGATGTCGAATGTCGATGTCGAGCCAGCCGGCAAAACAACTGGAAGGCCGGTGCTCGGATCAAACCGGTTGAGAGGCACGAGGCTGGTCAGATCGAGATTGGTCTTGTTGTAGGAGGTGTTGATATGGAGATCGAGCCAGCTCTTGTCCTCATCCGTAATGTTGTAGCGGGCAGTGAAGGTGTTCGACTTCAGGTCGACGTCATTGACCGGCACGCCGCCGCTGATCTCGTTCCAGCCGTCGCTTGAGCCGACCCAACCGAGCTTCAGTTCGCTGTTGTCGGTCGGGCGGATGGTGGTCTTGAGCAGACCGCTCAGCACATCGAAGCCGGTGCCCTTGACCGTGTCGCCACCGCCATCCTTGTAGTCGTCATAGTTGCGGTAGACGATGTTGCCGAGCACATCCCAGTTCTCGTTGAGGCGGTAGGCACCGGATGCGCTTGTTGTCCAGCCCTTGCCGTTGCTCTCATAGCGTCCCGTGACGGAGCCGGCCCATGTTTCTTCCGGCTTGAGGAAATCCCCGGCGTCCTTGGTATCGAAGAAGACAACGCCGCCGATGGCGCCCGAGCCGTAGGTGTTGGCGACAGGACCGCGGATCACGTCGACGGATTTGACGAGTTCGGGGTCGATGTAGAAGGTCGACTGCGTGCCGTGGTCTGAGCGCTGGAAATTCTGGCGCGCGCCGTCGACGATCACCGCGACGCGGCCGAAATCCTGCAATCCGCGGATGTTGATGCTGGTGCTGACACGCCTGGCGTCGGCCTGCGCGGCGACGCCGGGCACGCCGAGCAGCATCTCGTTCGGCGTCGTCGCCATGCGGCGGTCGAGCTGTTCCTGGCCGACATGGCTGGTCGATGCCAGCGATTCGATCGCCGTTTCGCCGGTGCGGCTGATGACGAGGATCTTGTCGAGCAGCGTTGCGCCCGCTTGTGCCGCCTTTTCTTCGTCGGCCTTCTTCGTTTGATCTGTCTGCTGGTCCGCTGGCTGCGCCGCCTGCTGAGCGTTGGCCGGCTGCGCCGACAAGGCGATCGCCACCACGCTTGTCAGCAAAGCCGCTGCGCCGTTCGCCGCCGACCGGCCGCGCCATTCCCAAATCACAAACCCCATGCCCCAACTCCAAAGTCCAGGTTTCATGCTGGCTGGCCCGGGGCTGGCTGGCATTTTTGATCATGTCCGGCGTCTTAAATGTTGACTCATTTAATCCGGTATTGCACTGACTAGTAAACATGATTATTCAAGTCAAGAAATGAATCGGATTACGCAACGCCTAGCCAGACGCCCGGCACAGGAAAGGGATCCATCCAGATGAACACCCACAATCCCAACGATTTTCGCTATCGCGTCCGCCGCTCCGACGATGCCTCCGCCCGTTTCGACCGGGTTCCGCTGGCGGTACGAACCCTGTCCAGCAACACCCTGTTCCAGGGCGAGCATGAGATAGGCATCGAGCATCACGGCGCGCTCTACCGGCTGAAGATCACCCGCCAGGGCAAGCTCATTCTCAACAAGTAAGGCTAGAGCGGTTCACCGTTTCACGGAACCCCGAACCACTCTATCTCTTTGTTTTAACGCAATTCCGGACGGAAAACCGTTTCACACTTTTCCTGGAATTGCTCTAGGCAGCAGGGACGAAACATGGACCAGCGCGTAAAACCCGCCCCGCATGAAATCCGGCGGGCACGGACAGACAATCCGAAGACGCGCGAGCGTGATCTGGCTGCCCAGCTCGGCATTTCGGAAGCCGAACTGGTCGCCGCGCATTGCGGCGACGGCGTCGTCCGTGTCGAGCCACGCGTCAACGATCTTTTGACCGGTCTCGAAGCCGTCGGCGAGGTCATGGCGCTGACCCGCAATGAAAGCGCGGTGCACGAAAAGATCGGCGTCTATGACAAGGTCGTCACCGGCAACCACAATGCCATGGTGCTTGGCGAAAACATCGACCTGCGCATCTTCCCGAAGGTCTGGGCACACGGCTTTGCCGTCGAGAAGCGAGACGGCGACGAAATCCGCCGCAGCCTGCAGTTTTTCGATGCGGCGGGCGAGGCCGTGCACAAGGTGCATTTGCGTCCGGCCTCCAGCCTCTATGCCTATCAGAAACTGGTTGCCGCGCTCGAATCGTCCAATCAGGAGCCGACGGTCGACATTTCAGGACCACTCCCCGATGACGAGATCCATGGCGACGAAACGGCCGCCAACCTCGACGACCTGCGCGACCGCTGGAGCCGGCTCACCGACGTGCACCAGTTCTTCGGCATGCTGAAGACGCTGAAGCTCAGCCGCCGGCAGGCGGTGCGCCTGGTCGGGCAAGACTATGCCTGGCAGCTCGACAATGATGCCGTCCGTGCCATGTTTCATCACGCTGCGGAGGGCGAGATGCCGATCATGTGCTTTGTGGGAAACCGCGGATGCATCCAGATCCATTCCGGTCCGATCAAATCCATCAAGCCGATGGGGCCATGGATCAACGTGCTGGACGAAACCTTCCACCTGCACCTGCGCACCGACCACATCCAGGAGGTCTGGGCGGTGCGCAAGCCGACCAAGGACGGTCATGTCACCTCGCTTGAGGTCTATGACGTCGACGGCAAGATGTTCATCCAGTTCTTCGGCAAGCGTCATGAAGGCGAAAGCGAGCGGGACGACTGGCGCTTCCTGGCGGAAAACCTGCCGCGCATCCCAAACCCGACCGCAGCCTGAGGAAAATGCGATGCGTTTTTTCCCAAGATTGTCGACCGTGCGCGGATCTATTTTCGGGCCGGTGATCGGTCTTTCCATGGCTGTTATCGCACTGCAATCCGCCAGCGCCATGGAAGGCACGGCCGTGTTTGCCGATCCTTCGAAAATCGTGGCCGTTGGCGGCTCGATCACCGAGATCGTCTATGCGCTCGGCGAGGAAAAGCATCTGGTGGCTCGCGATTCCACCAGCCGGTACCCAAAGGCGGCGCTTGAGCTGCCCGATGTCGGCTACATGCGCGCGCTGTCGCCGGAGGGGGTGCTGTCGGTCAACCCGACCGGCATCCTGGCGCTGCACGGCAGCGGTCCCAAGCAAGCCGTCGATGTCTTGAAGAAGACGAGCGTCCCGTTCATCGAAGTGCCCGAACACTATAGCCACGAAGGCATCCTCGAAAAGGTCCGTATCGTCGGCAAGGCGCTCGGCGTCGACGCCAAGGCCGAGGTGCTCGCCGGGGAACTCGATGCCAAGCTTACGGCAGCCGAGAAGCAGACGGCGTCGATCAAGGAGCGCAAGCGCATCCTGTTCGTGCTGTCGATACAGGGCGGCAAGATCCTGGCGGCCGGCAGCGAGACCGCGGCCGACGGTATGGTCAAGCTGGCTGGCGGCGTCAACGCGGTCGAGGGCTTTTCCGGGTACAAGCAAATGTCCGACGAGGCGATCATAACCGCTAGACCGGACGTGATCCTGATAATGAGCAATGCCGGGCCTCCGGTGTCGGACGACGAACTGTTCGGCAACCCGTCTATCGCCTCGACGCCGGCCGGAACGGCGCGCAAGCTGATCCGCATCGACGGTGCCTATCTGCTCGGCTTCGGGCCACGCACAGCCGATGCCATCCACGACCTCGCTGTCTCGCTTTATGGCGGGCAGGTCACGGACTGAACGGGCGGATCATGGTCGATCAATCGATCGCCGGCCCGGTGATGACAAGCGTATCCGAAGGCGACCGGTCGGGCCGCGCCCGCATCGTCATCCTTCTGCTGTGCCTGGGGCTCGCGGCTGCCATTTTTCTGTCGCTGGCATCGGGGGCTTCGGACGCTTCGGCCGTCAACGTCATTGGCGGCTGGCTGTTCGGCACAGTGCCTGATGACGCCGCGGTGCGCGCCCGCGACAGCCTGATCGTCTATGACATCCGCCTGCCGCGCATCATCCTCGGCATGCTGGTCGGCGCGGCGCTCGCGGTCTCCGGCGCGGTCATGCAGGGACTGTTCCGCAATCCGCTGGCCGACCCCGGCCTGATCGGCGTTTCGGCCGGGTCCAGCCTTGGAGCGGTTGCCGTCATCGTGCTCGGCGCCACGATATTGGCTCCGGCGACCGTCTTGCTCGGCACGCTCGCACTGCCGCTGGCGGCCTTCTGTGGCGGGCTCGCCACCACGCTGGTGCTTTATCAGGTCGCGACGCGGCGGGGGCAAACCTCGGTTGCCACAATGCTGCTTGCCGGCATCGCGCTGACGGCGCTCGCCATGGCGCTGACCGGCATCCTCATCTTCATGGCCGACGATCGCCAGTTGCGCGACCTGACCTTCTGGCAACTCGGATCGCTCGGTGGCGCGACCTGGGCGAAGATTGCTTCCGTCGGGCCGATCATCGTGCTGGCGCTGGCGGCGATGCCGTTCCTGGCACGCGGCCTCAACGCGCTGGCGCTGGGCGAGGCGACCGCCGGCCATCTCGGCATTCCGGTGCAGCGGCTGAAATACACGGCCATCGTCGGCGTCTCCGCCGCGGTCGGCGCATCCGTCGCCGTCAGCGGCGGCATCGGCTTCGTCGGCATCGTGGTGCCGCATCTGCTGCGCCTGCTGATTGGTCCGGACAATCGCTATCTGCTGCCGGCGTCGGCGCTGCTCGGTGCCTCGCTGCTGCTTCTGGCCGATGCGGTCGCACGCACCATCGTTGCGCCGGCCGAACTGCCGATAGGCATCGTTACCGCGATAGCGGGCGCGCCGTTTTTCCTTTGGATCCTGCTGCGCAAGCGCGGCGTCGTTGATCTGTGACAGTGGTTGATTTGCGAGAATTGGGACCTGTGAGGCTTGGATGATCGAGGCAAGGGACGTTTCGGTTGATATCGCCGGCAAGCCTATCGTCAGTGGTGTCGATTTCCACGCGCGGCCCGGCGAGATCGCCGCCATCGTCGGCCCCAATGGTTCGGGCAAGACGACCTTCCTCAAAGCGCTCTCCGGCGAACTCGCCTATACGGGGCGCGTTGCCCTCAACGGCCGAGATCTCTCGACGATGAAGCCGGTAGAGGTTGCGGTCCATCGCGCGGTGCTGCCGCAGGCGACGACGCTGTCGTTCCCGTTCACGGTGCGGGAAGTGGTCAAGCTTGGTCTTGTCGGCGGCCGCTCGGGCGTCTTGCCGGGCGAGGATGCGCGGCTGCCGGACCGGGCATTGGCGCGTGTCGATCTCGACGGCTTTGCCGGCCGTTTCTACCAGGAGCTTTCCGGCGGCGAGCAGCAGCGCGTTCAGCTCGCGCGCGTGCTGTGCCAGGTCTGGGCGCCAGTGCTCGACACGCCGCGCTTTCTGTTCCTCGACGAGCCGGTTTCCAGTCTGGACATCAAGCACCAGCTGATCATCATGAACATTGCCCGCGACTTCGCCAGAAGGGGCGGCGGCGTGGTCGCCATCCTGCACGACCTCAATCTGACGGCCATGTATGCCGACCGGATCTTCGTCATGCATCGCGGCCGGCTCGCCGCCACCGGGTCGCCGCAGGACGTGCTGAGCGATGACCTGATCGAAAAAGTGTTCGACTGCCGGCTCAGGGTCGGCGTGCTGCCGGCCGGCAATATGCCGTTCGTGCTGCCTCAGTCAGCAACTTAATTTATTGCAAACTTAGCCCGCGTACCTGGCTGGGCTAGGCAGCCGGGGCGCGGCGCTCCAACATGTCGATGCCGAGCAGGTTGCGCACATTCGGCCGCGCCGCCACCAGATCCGCGATCGTGTAGCGCTCCAGCACCGCGAAGAACGCGTTCAGCGCCTCGCGCAGCGCCGAGTTCAGCGCGCAGCTGTCGACCAGCGGGCATTCGGCGGCATCGTTCTCGAAGCATTCGGCCATGGCGAAGCTCTCTTCCGTCACGCGCACGACATCGAACAGGCTGATGGCTTCGGCCGCCCGGCCAAGCTTGACGCCGCCATTCCTGCCTCGCACGGTCTGGACAAGGCCGTGCTCGACCAGGGGCTGCAGGATCTTGAACAGGAAAAGCTCCGACACCGAATACGCGGCCGCGATCTCGGGGATGCGGCTCAATCGGTCATCATTGGCCGCGCAATACATCAAGATGCGCATGGCATAGTTGGTCTGGCGCGTAAGCCGCATTTTGTCCTCACAAGGCACTGGTGCGGTGCAACCACGCCAGATCTGGAAATTTTTGCTGATGCGGCTTTGACCCGAATTTCCGGATTCGCCACATTGGCCTCGGCGGAATATGGCCTATACCTTGGAATAATTCCAGACTAGCTTCGCGCGATAGATGAATTTTCTCCTCAACTTTGTGTGCGCGGCCGAGCAAGATTCGGCGCGAAACCGGCTGTCGCGGGTATTTTGGCTGTCAAACCACTAAATAGCCTGAGATCGACGAGGAGCGGCTCACCCATGTCACAATCGGCTTCGTCCCTGGCGCCTGTCCGTTTCGATGCCGAAGCGGATGCCAAGCTTTCCGCGTTGCGGCGGACAAAATTCGTCGCGGCGGCCGCACTGGCGCTTTGCGTGCTGGTGTTTGCGCTCGCCAAGTCGTTCGAGCACATCCATCCCTGGCTCGGCTTCGTCGCTGCCTTTGCCGAGGCGGCGACCATCGGCGGCCTCGCCGACTGGTACGCGGTGGTGGCGCTGTTCAGGCGACCGCTGGGGCTGCCGATCCCGCACACCGCCATCATCCCCGAGAACCAGAACCGCATCGCCGACAATCTCGGCCGCTTCATCGAGGTCAACTTCCTGGCGCCTGAACCGGTGCGCGAAAAGCTCGCCGAGGTGGATTTCTCGGCACTCGTCGCCGACTGGCTGGCCGATGCGGAGCGCGCCGCCGGCCTGTCGCGCTTCGTCGTGCGGCTGGTGCCGCAGACGCTGGCTGCTGTCGAGCAATCCGGCCTGCGCGGCTTCGTCACCAGCCGCATGCTCGAACAGATCGAAAAGGTGCCGCTGGCGCCGCTGGCCGCCGAACTGTTGTCAGCGCTTACCGACGACCGCCGCCACCAGAAACTGTTCGACGAGTTCACCAAGGTGATCGGCAGGTTCCTCAATGACGAACAGGCGCTGGCGACGATGCGCGAGAAGATCCGCGAGGAACTGCCGTCGCTGTTCAACCTGTTCCGCGCCGACGCCTATCTCCTGAAGAAGATCGTCGCCTCGGCCGGTTCGCTGCTCGACGAGGTGAGGGCCGATCCCGATCACCCGATGCGCGCCGAATTCGACCATTTCGCTCAAGGCTTCATCGAAAAGCTGAGGACATCGAAGCAATATGCCAAACGTGCCGAGAAGCTGAAGCGCGATTTCCTGGCCCGGCCGGAAGTCAGGGGACTGGCCGGCGACATGTGGGCAAGCCTCAGCCAGTTCATCGAGCAGGACGCCAAGGCGCCGAATTCGGTCATTCGCGCGCATCTTGCCAACATGTTCGTCGAGGTCGGGCGGCATCTTGCCAGCGATGCGCAGATCCGGGCCGACATGAACCAGGGGTTCGTGGTGGCGCTGGCGTCGTTCGTGGAGAGCCAGAAGGCCGGCGTGTCGACATTCATCGCCGACCAGGTCAAGCGCTGGGATCTTGCGCAGCTGACGCGGCTGATCGAGATGAACATCGGCAAGGACCTCCAATACATCCGCTTCAACGGCATGATCATCGGCGGCCTCGCCGGTGTCGTGCTCTATGTGGTAGAGCGGCTGTTCCTCGTGAATTGATGCGCGGTGAGGCTGGTGCTCATTCCACCGCGTCCGAATGGACTCACGGAATGCGAGTGTTATTCTCCATCCGAGGTTGCCCGCATCCGCGGCAAAGGGGAGCAGACGAGCATGGCAAAACAACCGGAATCCGATTCCTTCGTGGACATGTTCGGCAGGTTCGGCCGCGACCTGAAGGTGCCCAATGTCGATGTCGAGGCGATCCTCGCCCATCATCGCAAGAACATCGAAGCGCTGGAGAAATCGGCACGAGCCGGTTCCGCCGGCGCGACCTCGCTGTTGTCCCGGCAGCGCGAGATGCTGCAGGATACGCTGCGCGAGGTCACCGACATGGCGCAAAGCTACAGGGCGCCGGGCAATCCGCAGGAACTGATGGCCAAACAGACGGAGTTTGCCAGAAAGTCTTTCGAAGTCGCATTGAAGAATGCAGGCGAAGTGGCTGAACTGGTCAAGAAATCCGGCGCCGAATCGGTCGACATCCTGCGCACCCGCATCAAGGAGGCGATGGAGGAAATCCGCGCCGGCTACGAGAAGAAGTAGCGGATGTGGCCGGGGCCGGCTCATTGCTGCCGGCAGCGCCCTGAAGCCCGGAAAGCCCGATTTGACCTGCGACTGCGCCGGCGGCGTGGCACGATTGCGGCCGAAATCGACGGAACGGATTCGCGCAGAGCGAATTGACAGAGGCCGTCAGTTCGTGGTCCGGAGGCTCTGGAAGCGATCGGGAAACCAGGAATGAACGAAATACGGCCTAAAACGCCGCCTACCTACGAGCAGTTGAGGACGATGGCCGGGCTGGAACTCGGCGTGTCGGAGTGGACGACGGTCGACCAGAACCGCATCGACCAGTTCGCTGAATGCACCGGCGACCATCAATGGATTCATGTCGACCCTGAAAGGGCGCGGCGGCAAAGCCCGTTCCGTACGACGATCGCGCATGGCTATCTGACGCTGTCGATCATCGGCGCACTGGCGCTCGGCATGGGCATCGTGCCCGAGAACACGCAGGCCGCCTTCAATTATGGCTTCGACAAGGTACGCTTCCTGGCTCCGGTCAGGGTCGGTGCCCGCATCAGACTGCGCATCACGCTGCTGTCCATGGAGGACAGGGGCCCCGGCCAGTATCTGATGAAGGCCGCCAACACGGTCGAGATCGAAGGCGAGGAAAAGCCTGCTTTGATGGCGGAAACGCTGGTCATGCTCTATGAGCGCCGCAAGCGGGCAGGCGCCTGAGAGGCTGTTCACCTGGAGCGCAAATCAGAGGTCTTGTGATACTTCCACCAGCCTCTGCCGCTTGAACTCGGCGCGGGCCGAGAGCAGTGCGAGGAACAGCGCAGCCAGCGCCAGCACCGTCGCCGTCTGAAATGTGACCTGCATTCCCCGGGCGGCGGCCTCTGAACTCAGAAGACCAATGCCAACGTGCCCTTTGGCCGATGCGACGGCGAATATGGCGCCCATCACCGATGCGCCGGTGATCAGCCCGAGATTGCGCGAAAGATTGAGCAGGCCGGAAACGACGCCGCGCTGGCCGGCACTGATGCCGGCCATGACGGCTGCATTGTTGGATGTCTGGAACAGGGCGTAGCCGATGCAGGTGACGGTGATCGCAACGACATAGCCGGCAATACCGAGCGTCACCACGGCGAGCGACAGCAAGAACGTGCCTGTCGTGAGGCTGAGCAGGCCGGCGACCATCATCTTGTGGGCGCCGAAGCGGTCGGTCAGGCGCCCGGCCATCAGCGCCGACAGGGCCGAGACAAGCGGCCCGGTCGACAGCACGATGCCGACCATTGCGGCATCCAGCCCAAACCCGCGTGACAGGTAGAACGGGGCAACCACAAGGGTCGCCATCATCACCGTGGCGATGATCAGGGTCATGGCCAGGCTGGCGCTCAGCTGAAGATCTCGGAAGCTGGCAAGCTGGATCAAGGGGTTGTTCACCCTCGCCTGCACGGCGGCGAACAGAAGAACGCCGGTGCCGGCAGCGATCAGCAGGCTGATGTTGAGTGCGCCGAAATTGCCTTTGCCAAGCGTCATGGCCAGTGCATAGGCGGCCAGCGTCAAGGCCAGCAAGGCGGTGCCCGCGACATCGAATGTGCCTCGGTCGACCTGCTGCGCTGTCTTGCTGTGTGCCGGCAAGGCCTGCCAAGCGAGAGCGAAGGTGAGCACACCCAGCGGGACATTGACGAGGAAGATCGCGCGCCAGCCAAAACCGGCGATCAAAAGGCCGCCGAGCGAGGGACCAAGTGTCGTGCCGATCGCGGACATTGCGCCGAGCAGGCCCATGGCGCCGCCGATTCTGACTTTGGTCACGGTTTCGGCGACGAAGGCCAGCGTCAGCGCCATCATCAGCGCTGCGCCAAGTCCCTGCACGGCGCGCGCGGCAATCAGCAGCCAGAGTGTCGGCGCCAGGCCGCAGAACACCGATGCGGACGTGAACAGCGCGATGCCGCCAAGCAGCAACGGTCGGCGCCCGAACATGTCGGCCAGCCGACCGGCGCTGACGATCAGTGTGGTGATGGCGAGGAGATAGGCCAGAACAACCCATTGCACGGCCTGGAACGTCGCGCCGAAATTCTGCATCAGCGACGGCAGCCCGACGCTGGCAATGCTGGTTCCCAGCGACGACAGCAGCGTGGCGAGCGACAGGCTTGCCAGCGCCCATCGGGCAGATTGGGTTTGTGGCTGCGCCGACACGTACTCATTCCGATTTTGCTCAGCGATTGCCACGGCGATCTCCTTCCATCAGTCCCACAACCGGAACTGCTGGAGATCTAGTTCCTTGGCCAATGTGGCGGAAGGCGCAGCATTTGCATCTTATTCGTGCGTTCGGCGCCATATCATGCCATGATCTGCCGATGACATCGCCCGATCTCAACTTACTGTTCGCTCTCGACGTCCTGCTGACCGAAGGCAGCGTGGCGCGTGCCGCCAGCCGCCTGCGCCTCAGCCCCTCGGCGATGAGCCGGACGCTGGCGCGGCTGCGCCAGGCTACGGGCGATCCGCTGCTGGTTCGCGCCGGTCGAGGCCTGGTGGCGACGCCGCGTGCGGAAGAACTGCGACAACAGGCTGGTCGTGTCGTCCAGGATGCGGAGGCGCTGCTGCGTCCTGCCACCTTGCTTGATCTCCGGAGCCTGGACAGGGTCTTCACGCTGCGCACCAATGAGAGCTTCGTCGAAGAGTTCGCACCTCGTCTCGTCGCCCGCATCCAGGCCGATGCGCCCGGCGTGCGGCTCCGCTTTGCACCGAAGTCCGATAGAGACGTCATGTCGCTGCGCGATGCGGCGATCGACCTGGACATAGGCGTCGCTGGCGAGACCGGACCGGAGGTGCGCATCCAGGCATTGCTTCGCGACCGCTTCATCGGCGCCGTGCGAATGGGCCATCCGTTGAGCGAGGGTGCGGTGACGCCAGAGCGCTATGCCGCAGGCCGGCACATCAGCGTTTCACGGCGTGGCCGCGAGAAAGGGCCGATCGACGAGGCTCTGAACCGGCTCGGGCTGCAGCGGACAGTCGTGTGCATGGTTTCCGGTTTCTCGGCAGCCCTTGCCATGGCCCGCACATCGGACCTGATCGCCAGCGTTCCGGAGCGGCACACCGAGGGCGCACGCGCCGGCATGCACAGTTTTGCCCTGCCTGTTGCCACCGCTGGGGTCACCATCTCCATGCTGTGGCACCCGCGCCTGGATGCCGATCCGGCGCAACGCTGGTTGCGCGACTGTGTGCGGGAGATCTGCGCGGCGTCTCGCTGACAACGATGAGAAGCCTGCGCCAATCGCCCAGGCTTCTCATCCGTCCCGGGTTGTGTGCGTCAAGTTCTGCAAAATGGGCGATCATGAAGCTGGTCATGCGGCTTGGCGTAGAGCGAGCTTCTTGTGCTC
>NZ_JAMYMR010000040.1:0-49151 GCF_040318635.1 Mesorhizobium sp. M1066 | reverse complement strand
ATCAGCGTCTTTTTTTGTGACTGAGCTTCTCGGCGTGGACGAACTCCCACACCGAGCGGTAATCGACCGCAAGGCCGCGCTCGGCGCATGATTGTTGGGTGCCAATTGGCAACTTCGGCCAACAGGAAGCGGCAGAGTTGATCTCAAAAATACGATATCAGACGCGTTGCCGCCCGGCGGGCTTTCGGCCGAGACAGGCTGTCCGCGATTGGCATTTGATTGCGGGAAACTGCCGTTCTGCGAGAGCATAAACGCTCTCACCGACATGACCGACTGCATCACCGCGCATCTTGTAGGAAGCCTCCAAGCAACTCACGTGAGGGACCAATCTGCCAAGATGAATCATGGCAGGGCGAGCGCTGCGAATACGCTTGATGCGCGTGCCCATCATCATTGCTGAGCATTCACGGACGAACGCGGATAACCGTCTTTCCCGTGCGTCGCTCGGTCGAGTTGAAGGTGACGACGGCATCATCCAGGCTCGATACCTTGCCGATATTCGTCCGCAGTCGTCCATCCCGGATTCGCTGAACTATCTCAGCAAGCTGGGTTCGATCAGCCTCGACGACGAAGTCCACTGCCAGGCCATCTGCAGGTCGAATATCCGTTGGTCCGACGACTGTCACAAGCGTTCCTCCGGCCCGGACCAGCGTTCCGGACCGCTTCTGAACATCGCCGCCGATGACATCGAACACCAGATCGACACCGCCGACGTCTTCCAGCGTGTCAATTCCGAGGTCGACGAATTCATTTGCGCCGAAGTCGAGCGCCTTCTGGCGGTCGGCGGCGCGTCCGGTGCCGACGACATAGGCTCCGGCCTCCCTTGCAAGCTGCGCCACCATCGAACCGACGGCACCGGCCGCGCCATGCGCGAGAACGCTCTGCCCCGCCCTCAGGCGGCCATGCTGGAACAGTCCCTGCCAGGCGGTCAGGCCAGAGATCGGCAGGCTCGCACCCACCGAGAAGTCGACGTCGCCGGGCAGTGGCGCGAGGTTGCGTGCCTCCATGGCGACATACTCGGCGACCGTGCCATCGCGATGCCAGTCGGCGAGGCCGAACACCCGCTGACCGATTGACAGCCCCGTAGTGCCGTAGCCGAGCGCAATGACCACACCGGCCAGCTCATGGCCGAGGATCGACGGGGTCCGGTCACGGAAGGCTCGATCGGCCCAGGTCGAGGGCCACTCCAGTTCGGTGTTGACGAATCCCGCCGCATGAACTTGTACGACGACATCGTTTATTGCCGCCTGGGGCTCGGGCCGCTCCACCAGCTTCATCCCGGCGGTTCCTGCAGCCTGGTCCGTCACTACGATCGCTTTCATGGGAATTGTCTCCTTAGTGATTTGTTGGTTCGGGGTAAATTGCAGGCGTGGAAGGTCTTTTCTTTCTCTCACGCAGTTAGCTATCGGCTCGACGCCTTCGCGACGACCTTGATGATGAATTGCTGTGTGATGCCGACGAGACACCTGGCGGGCGCTTCATAGTCAGAAGCTTCGTTAAATCATGCAGATCATCTGCCGATGCGATGGCAATCGTCAGCCATTTTCCGTCGATGTATGTGTTGGCTTCATCGTAGAGCTTGACCAATTGCGGGCGCCAGACATAGCGCCGCTCCTCAAACTTCTCTCGTTCTGCTCCCCCCATGACCACGACAGCCGAAAACCGCCGGTATTCCGGCACTAAGGTGCAGAACGCTTTGGTCTTCTTGTAGCGCAGGGACCAACCCCGGTTCTTGCCACCGTAGAGCCAGTCCGGCGCGAAAACTCCAAGGTAGTCTTCGTTGATCCAGTTCCGCAGTTCGGCCCAATGCTCGAACGCCTCTGGTCCGATCCATTCGCGGACGGCGTTGTTATCGGGCGGTGCTGATTTGCCGGTGATCCTGTCGCCGAGTTGAGGAAGCGTGCCGGTTGGTAGAATCATCAAAAGACCTCATGTTAATAGTCCGGGGGCGGCCGGAGGGTTATGATGCGGGCGGCGCGCGCTCAGAATGCTCCTAGCGCGATGCTCTCCAGAGCAGGGGAACATCGCGAGAGCACCGCGGGGCGACAGTGGACGCCTCGAAACTCTCCCATGACCGTCAGGTCGAGCGCGGCGAGCGCCTTCTCCCTTGCGAGTGCCGCCTGATCCCGGTCGAGGAACGCGGTGGCCTGTAGGGAGATAAATTGCTGGGTCTTAAGCCCAATGGAGCTAAGTGCCAGCGACAGATAGGGCGTGAGAAAGTCCGGCTGGTTGGCTCGATCACCGGTAAAGATGCCACCGGAAGCGACGCCGATAAACACTGGACGGTCCCGGAGCATTCCCACCTTCCCGGCCGGCGTCGACTTCATCGTGCGACCGACGCGCAGGATTTGATCGATCCAGGCCTTGAGGACCGAGGGAATGGTGAAGTTGTGCATCGGTGTTCCGATGACGATCACATCGGCCGCTTCGATTTCCTGGATAAGCGCCTCGGAAAGATCCAGAGCGCCCTTCAACGGAGCCGCCAAGGTGGCCGGCGACGACAGTGTGACCGCGTAGTCAGCCTCGGCGTGAGGCAAGGGTTCAGTCCCTAAATCACGCCGAGTGACATTGGCACCGGGCGCAACCTCGAGAAGCATTTCGACAATCGCCGCCGAAAGCTCGCGGCTACGCGATTCTTGACGCGGACTGGCATCAATATGGAGAATGTTCATGTGATTGTTCCAACGGCTTCACGAGGTTGCGGCAGGGACGGAGCTCAGATCGAGCCGGCCGGGGTAACGGCGGGAAAGTCCTTGTCGTGATCAAACACGTTGTTGAAGAAGTTCGTCAGCGAGTACATGGCCACCAGCGCGACGATCTCGATGATGTTCGCGTCGGTGTAGCCAACCTCGCGGACAGCTTTCAGATCGTCGTCACTGACGTGCCCCCGGGTCACGATGACTTTGCGCGCGAACTGCAAGGCTGCGTCCCGCCTGGGGTCGTTGGCGTGACCCTTCCGAGCGAGAATGACGTCATCCGCCGGCAACTTAGCCATATGCTCGGCCGTGAAGCTGTGAACGGTCAGGCAGTAGTTGCAGCCGTTCACCTCGGAGACCGCAAGGCCGATGCTGTCGCGTGTCTTCACGTCCAGCGCTTTGCTCAGGGAGCCGAGCAGGGTGGCCCACGCGTTGAACGCTATAGGGCTCTGCGCGAAGGCCGCCATCATATTCGGGGTGAACCCGATGTTCTTGGTGAAGGCCTCGAGAGTCGGCTTCGATTCAGCCGGCACCTGTTCCGGCCTCAAAACAGCAGTTCTTGCCATCATATTCTCCGTAAATTGCTGATTTGATGAAGGATTACGCGAAGTCCAGAACATCGGCCACCGGCATGCGCGGCTTCTGCGGCCAGTTGCCAGCTCGCTCCGGCCCGACGGTCAACAGCATGACCGGCACTTCGTCTTCGGCCAGGCCGAACTCGCTGTGCACCGCCTCTGCGTCGAAACCGATCATCGGCGTCGAGCCCAGACCCAGCGAGCGGGCAGCGTAAATGATCGCCGCGGTGCCAAAGGTCGCGGAGCGTACCGCTTCGTCGCGCTGCCGCTGGGGCTGATCGTCATACAGTCCACGAGCGGGGATTTCCCATTCCGGCACCAGGTGCGGCGGCATGATGCCGGCCTCCACTACCGGTGCCAGGCGGTCAGGGATGGTGCTGGCATCGGCAAGCTGGCCGATGATGATGAAAGTGACAGCGGCGTCGGTGATCGCGGGCTGGTTCCAGGCGATCGGACGCAGCCGTGCCTTTGCCTCAGGCGTTCGCACGGCGATAAACCGCCAGTTCTGCAGGTGGAACGATGTCGGCGCGGAAGTGCCGATCCGCACCAGGTCGTTAATCTGATCGTCGGTCAGCGTGGCGGCAGGGTCGTAGTACTTGGCGGCACTACGGCTCAGGATGGTTTCGATGACGGCGTTCGTCGGCGTCGGTCGCGTGGGCGAATGGGAAGATTGCGGTGCGAGAATGTTTCCGCTTGTCTCGGTTCGCGCGTTGATTTCGGCGGCTGCGCCGGTTGCCGGTTCGTTGGCGGCGATGCTGATGCAGTTCATTGGGTGGCTCCCTCATCAAGTGATTACGGAGCTCAATCTACGGCCAAAAGTGCAAATATCGAGACTTGATTGCCTCAATATGATCCCCAAAAGGATCAATGCGCGTATGGATCCTAACCCGCGCGCGCCTCGCTTTTCTGTGCGAGGCGGCGCCATTCTCCCGGCGTCATTCCCATCCGTTCGGCAAACACGCGGCGGAAGGCCGAAACGGATTGATATCCGACCGTTTCGGCTACAACCTCAGTGCTGATTGCTGGCTTCTTCAACTCGTTGGCGGCCAGACTCATGCGAAGATCGGTCAGCAGGTCGAGAGCGGAGCAACCAAGCCTGGCTTGAAAGTGCCGCATGAACGTTGCCCGAGACATGCCGCACAAGTCCGCCAAATCAGGCAGCTTCCAGGACCGCGCTGGATCGGCAAACAGCGCCGCTATTGCTGGAGCCAATCGCGGATGGCCGGCCAGGGCTAACAAACCCTCGGGCGCTTTCTCTGCTTCGCTTGCCGAGCGCAGTACCAAGGTGAACAGGGCCGAAGAAAGGGCGTTGAGAATAGCCCGTCCTCCCGCTCTGTCTCCCACGGATTCCATTCGCATCAGCCGCACCAGGCTGGCCAGTTGGCTGGAGGCGGAGTCGATACCGTCTTCCCCACGGCTGTCCATGGCCCGCGCCACCAGATTCGCAGGCATGTAATTGCGGATCAACCGATCATGGGGCGGCGCGATGAAAAATCGTCCGCACAACAGATCGAGTTGCTCGCCCTCCTGGCCATCGTTCTCGCTCAGCATCCATCCGGCAGACCCCCAGCGTTCGTGGGTACGGATTGGTGTTTGCCCGCTACCGTCGTGCAGCACGTGCGCCGCGCCGTGAGGCAGCAGCACAATATCTCCGCTCACCAGCTCCCTTGCTGCTCTCGTCTCCGGATCCTCCAAAATGGCCCGGCCCTTGACTATGATGTGGTAGGGAATTTCGTTCGCGGCAGCCTTGCTCCAGGCAACGCGCCACGGCGCACCGTAGGCGCAACGGACCTCAAGCTGGCCGGTGACGGTAATGATTTGCAAGAGATGGCTGAGCCAGTCCACTTCAGACATAGGACCTCGTAACCGGAAATGGTAGAACGTCTTATCGCAATTGTGTATTTGATCTACTCGTCGGTAGTGGGTCAGTTTGAAATTTGACCCGCCGTCAATCGGTGTCAACGGACTGTCGCGCGACATGCCGAACTCCTATATGCTAGCCGAATGATGATGCCAAATCAGCGCTATCGGTTCGTGCCGCCCGGAGGCGACCACACCTCCCCAATCTTGATTGTCGGCTTGCAGGACTATTCACCGGGCCAGCAACACAAGGTCGATGTCTGGCGGTTTGAAGTGCCGGCGGCTTATCAAGATGCCCTGCCTGATGGAACCGAATGTGATTCCTACGCCGCAGCCTGCGGCCTCGTAGCGCGGGTATATTTTGATGGCGATGTGGCAAAGACGTTAGGCGCAATACGACCATGAGCAATCCCAAGCGCCCGCGCGACCCGAACCAGTTGGCGAAGTCGATTGTCGATCTGGCTACCGGCGAGGCAGAAGATAAGAAGCCGCTCGCCAGTGCCCGCAAGGGTGGGCTTATCGGGGGCAAGGCCCACCGCTGCCGTTCTAGCAATCTCCGAACGCTGTTCCGGTGTGAGTGCCTTTAGGCGGTCCCGCCACTGCTGGTGCGTGAGCGCCTCGCCGACCATGATATGAATCTCGCGCGACATGCCCAAGATATACACGTCGGTCTCGCCGGCCTTGAGGCTGTAGTCCCAGTGTACTCAGTTATCGCTGTCATCCTTGCGCAGGAAGTCTTGAAAACCGTTCGGTTCGCCAAAGCGAGCTTTCAGATAACAGTAGATGTCCACCGGCCTAAGCCGTGACCTGACCGCGAGAATAGCGCCGCCTTTCTTCTTCTTAGGTTTCCTGTCGCGCGTAACCCATTCCACCACCTCCTGATGGGATTTACGGGCGATCGTCACGAATATTCAGCGTGTAACGTGTGTGTCGGAGTTCACCGGTTTTTGTTAGCGCACCCTTGGCGACTAAGTCCTGTAAGTCCCTAGTTGCCGTCGCGCGCGATGTCTGGGTGATGGCGAGGTAGTTTTCCGCGCTGAGGCCGCCTTTGAAGCCGTCAATCCCTTCCCGGAACATTCGGGCGACGACTTTTTCCTGGCGCTCGTTGAACTGACCCCGATGGTGCTCGTAAAACTTGGCCTTGGCGACGGAAAACTCGACGCGGGCGAGCGTTACGCGCTGCGCTTCGAGGATCGTGGCGGCGAAGTAGAGCAGCCAGCCGGTAATCGCATTGCCTTTGTTACTGGCTTCCAAGCTGTCGTAGTAGGCCTTACGGTGACGTTCGATCGTATAGGCCAGTGCGATGAGGCTAGGCTCGCCAAGATTTTGCGCCAGCGCCTTTTCGCAAAGGGCACGTCCTATGCGGCCGTTGCCGTCTTCGAACGGGTGGATGCTTTCAAAATAGAGGTGCGCGATGCCGGCGCGCGTCAGCGCGGGAAGCGGCGTCTTGCCTTTGGGAGCGGTGTCATCGAACCAGATCGTGAAGGCGTCCATTTCGGCCGTCACGCGCGATGAGGGCGGCGCCTCGAAATGCACTTTGGGCTTGTCCAGCCGATTGGAGACGATCTTCATCGCATTGGCATGCTGGCGATAACTGCCGATAGTCTCGATGCGCCGTTCACCCGACATTACCATCTTGTGCCAGGCGTAGAGGGTGCGATGCGAAAGCGGCTCCGCAAAATGCAAGTACACGTCGGCCATCATTTCGGAGACGCCTCGCTCCGCTGGAGGAATGCGTCTATTTTCACCTCCAAGCCCAAGTTGCTTTCGTAAGGACGATTGCAGGCTCTCGCGGTTGAGGTATTCCCCTTCGATGGCGGATGTCTTCAAGGCCTCTTCGCTGATTAGCTCGATGCGGATCTGATCGCGATCCTCGGAACCGACGTGACGAAAGACGCCGAGGAACTCGCCCGATCGCAATAGGAACTCGCTTTCCAGCGGGTCCAATGCTATCTTGTCGTAGGTAAAATGCGGCCAGTCGGCCTGCTCCCAATTCCATGCCATGAGCTATAGAACGCCTTGCTATAGCTCACGATATTGAAAAAAGTGAGCTATAGCAATCTTATCTATACCTCAGTCGGGCATGCGGCGATGCCGAATGCGGGCTGAATGATACTGGACGCTGGCGGCAACGCGGGCAGGTACCGCCCGCAGGAAATAAAGCCACAGCAGCCAGACACGCCACTCTGACCAGAACACCATGGCCGGCCGTAACCAGTGGTAAGTTGGCGGGGAACGGGCGTCTGACACTACAGTGATCAGTCTTAGGGTAACCCGAACACACGTCGACCGCTTCCGTGGTGATTCCGCAAACGTATTCTCCGACCTCTTCCCGGCGCCGCGAAAGCCATGGCGGCACTCGGCGTGAGCCTGCCGCTTCTCGTGGCCACCATAGGGCTGCAGCTGGGTGCAGGCCTTTCCGTCGGCCTTGGCTTGCTGACGCGCCTGGGCGCGGTTTCGCTCGGACTGTTCTGTCTGGCAACGGCAGCCCTGTTCCACACCAACTTTGCCAGTCAAAATGAACTGCTGCATTTCGAAAAGGATCTCGCCATAGCGGGCGGAATGTTCGTCCTGGCAGTCGCCGGCGCCGGGACGATATTCCTCGATTGGGTCCTGAATGGATTCATGAAGCACCGGCAACAGGAAGAGAGAGAGAGAGAGAGAGAGAGAGACGGTTGCCACGCTCATAGCGACGACACAGGTGTCGATGTCGACCTCAACGACGGTCGGCCGCTGCGGGCGGACTATCTCGTTGGATGCGATGGCGGCCGCAGTCTGTCCGCAAGGCCGCAGGCATCTCGTTCCCGCGATCGGATACGACAACCAGCAACCTGATCGCCGAGGCCACGCTGGCCGAGGATCCGCCGGAATAGGGGACCCGCCGCGACGCTCTAGGCACCCATTCCCTCGACAGGGTGGAATACGAAATCCGCGACGGCGAGGTGGTCTACGCGGACTGTTACGGCAATTGCAGCTTGCCAGTTGCGACCACCTTTGCTTGCCTACCTGTTTCGCGATGAGAGAGGCAATCATGGAACGGTACTTCTTGGTGGCTATTGTGACGCTGCTTTGCAGTCTGATGTTGTTTTCGATGGCGCTGACAGTCGCCAGAACTCATAAGAGAACGGGGCTTCTCGCCCCGACCATGACCGGCGATCCACTGCTTGAACGGACTATCCGCGCCCATTCAAACTCGGTCGAATGGCTGCCGATCTTCCTGCCGTCGATGTGGCTTTTCGCGGTCTACTGGAGCGCGTCATGGGCGGCTGTATTGGGGCTGCTCTGGATAATCGGAAGGATTGCCTACTTCATCGGTTACAGGTCGGCGCCGCTGAAGCGGTACCCCGGCTTCTTTATCCAATCGATCGCCGCCTTCGCGCTGCTCTTTGGCGCTCTCGGGAGGATCATGTATCTAATGATGCCGGGATAAGTAAGGCGCTCAGCCTCTGCGACTCACGAATGTCTGCCAGTCAGATCGGCCTCATCCTGCTCATCGCATGTGTCGTGGCGATGATTTCGCTGCGCCTGCAACTGCCTTACAGCGTTGGGTTGGTGGCCGCAGGAACCGGCCTGGCGCTTTTGGGTCCGATCAACCTGGCACTGAATCCGGATTTGATCTTCACGCTTCTGTTACCTCCCCTGATCTCTTTGAAGCTGCGCCGCAGCCGAAATGGAGGCCGTTTCGCAAATCTCCTGTTAAGCCTGACACTGGCCTTTCCAGGCGTGCTTTTGACCGGTGCGATTGTCGCCACCGGGGTGCATCTAATAGTCGGCTGGAATTGGCTGGGCGCTTCTCTGTTTGGCCCTCGATTGCCGCCACCGACCCGGTTTCTGTAATCGCCGCCTCAAGGAGATGAAAGTCGAGCCCCGCCTCAGCCTGCTGGTAGAGTCTGAAAGCTTGCTCAATGACTGTGCTGCGGCCGTCGCCTTTGCTGTCCTTCTGACAGTTGCCCAGGGATCAGAGGTGCAGGCGGCTGCCATTGGACGCTCGCCGATCCCCTGGCTTCTGCTTCGGTGGCCCATGAGAAACCCCGAACATCGAAGTCCCCAAGACCCGTGCCCCTAGCATCGATCTCGCCGTTTCTTCTAAGCCCCGGTCCCCTACCCGGATGGTTTTCCTTAGGGATGTCTTAAGTGGCACCTGATCTGACCCCTGAGGGAACCCCCTAAGTGCCACCCGATAGCATCCCTTAACTGCCCCCGGAGTTCTCCCTCAAGGTGCAGCCGAGGGGTGCTTAGTGATAGAGGGACCTAGTCAGCCCCTTCATGAGCCGTTCGGAGCTTCCCCTCCTCCATAGCAGCAAGCCGAAAGCACCTCCTGGCCTCCTGAGGTGTCGCTTCATTGGCAAGAGCGGCGTGACAGGCGCGCACGGCAACGGTCCACTTAGGTCCCCGCTTTGTCCATTCGAGAAGATGCTCGGCAGCGGATTCCACGTTGCTGACGCGGTCGGTTAGGCCGGTCTGCTCGCGCCTGATGGGCACCGGAGGGGAGAACCAGTGAAGTGGCATAATGAAAATTTAATGAAGTGTTCAAGAATTGGTAGAAGCAATACGACGTAATCCGTGAATTGTTGGTTCCGTACCAAACAGCGTTTTGTACGATTTCAACTCTACTCGTCGCGCAGGTGTTCGGTATTGAGTGGGTGGGGGACTACCCAGGTGCACCGATTCGCTATCCGCTGTCATTATCGCGCAATAGGACCAAGGGTCATTGGATCGTCTGCACGTTTCTACGGGCGCGGACGGCGAGGAGATTGGAAAGCTCTTGCCCCAAGCGGGATTGAGCCATGACCAATGCAGAGAACGACTCCTACAAAAATGAATTGCTGCGTCGGCTTGACCCTGGTGACCTGGGGCTTTTGCAGCCACATTTTGAGCGATGTGCCCTCAATTTGAAAATGAACCTGGAGAAAGCCGATTCCGACATCGAGACGGTTTACTTCCTGGAGGACGGCATCGCTTCGGTGGTCGCCACAACCTCAGCAAAGGAAGCCGAGGTGGGGCTTATCGGATTTGAAGGAATGACTGGTGCCGCGCTAGTCATGGGGGCTGACTATGCCCCCCACGAATGCTACGTCCAGTCGCCCGGCAGCGCTTTCCTGATTGGAGCTGAACCATTCAAGGCGGCTCTCGCGAACAGCCCCACGTTGCGACCGTTCCTTCTGCGCTATGTCCAATGTTTTCACACACAGACCAGCTATACGGCCCTGGCCAATGCGAGAGCGGATCTTCAGGAGCGTTTGGCACGATGGCTTCTAATGTGCGATGATCGGGTCCACGGTAACCCCCTTTCAATAACCCACGAATTTTTGTCCATCATGCTCGGAACAAGGCGCCCAGGGGTCACAATTGGGCTGCAAATGCTGGAAGGGCTGGGTCTTATCTACTCTCGACGTGGCGAAGTGTTAATTCGAGACCGCGACGGCCTTAAGGCGTGTGCGGACGGCTTCTACGGTCGGCCGGAGACCGACTATGTTCGGTTGGTTGGTCAAATCGCCAATCCCTCCCAGACCCGACGTAGACCGTAGGGTTGAACCAAGGTCGCCATCATTTGAACCTTCCGTAGGTGAGCCTGCCCTTCATGGCATTCGCGTTCAGCAGCATCGTCAGGTCCGTCGCATAGGTGATTCCCAGGCCAACCGCAGCGCGACCTTCAGGCTCAGCCGGAAGGCCAGTCTGTAGGGTCGACCACCCTCCACCCCTTAGCGTCTCGCCTCAGTTCGTACCTGAATTCCGTGCTGCAGCGGAATTCCTTGATCAGCCAGGAGCGTGCGTCCGCTGCGACGATCGACATCATGCCTTCCGTCAGATGCGAGGCGACGCTGACATCGGAGGTTGCCTGGTGAAAAACAGCGGCCGAAACAATCTCGCCATCGGGCTTGCGAGGCGGCATAGCGCCTCGACGCCGACGATCGCGCGGGTGTCAAGGCACAGGAATGGTTGATAGAACGCGTCTATCCGACCTTCGAGTAAAGCAGCGTCCACATCGCGGATCACCTCGATGCGGGTCTTATCGCGCTGAGCGGCTCCGCTGTTTAGTGTGGGCAGGTTACGCTCGAAGCGTTGATCTCCGCGCCGACATCTCGGTTTGCGACTAAGCGCCGTCCGAAGGGCCGGAAGGGACGGGCTGAAGTTTTGAGCAACTCAGCCGCGAGTTCAAGCTTGAGCCAGTGAGGCTGGTGAAGGAGGGGGCGTGGCGGTGGCGCAGGCTGCCCGCGACTTCCGCCCTGCCCTGGGTACGCGCATTTGCGCTATCCGGCTAAAGATCGTCGTAATCTCCGCAAACTCGCATTTGTGCGCTTCTCTGACCTTCTCTGCTCCGCTCTCTTTCATAATTTGTTTTTAAGGCTCTGGCGGTCCTTGGATCCTCTTGCGCCTAACGCGGGACCGCACGGCCTTTCATGAAACCCGTCGGCTGATTTACCGCCTTGCGCACGGGAACCCGGCCTTGGGCACATAGCCGCCCACCCTTCCAACTTGTATTTTCAGCCTATCCGGGTTTCATAAGTCAAATAACTTAGGGAGGAATTAGACATGATAAAAAAGGCAATGCTCGGCGCCGGTATTCTTGCCGCCTGCATTTGGGGCGCGTCGCGTACCGTCCTGCGCGACCACCGCCCTGTTCATGACGATAATCCGGTCTGAAACCGCCAGCGCCTCTTCCTGGTCGTGCGTAACATAGACAACAGTCAGCCCGAGCTTGGTCTGGATCTCCCTGATTTCTTCGCGCACGTGCCGGCGCAGCTTGGCGTCAAGCTGCTGGCGCCCGAAACTCTTCACGAAAGCAGACTGGCTGCTTATGGGAGGACGTACTTGGGGCCGCCGTCCGCTGCGAGTCCTAAGCGGGCATCCGGAAAAAGTCGAAGCTGCGAAGGACGGCTCTCTAATCGCTAGCGTTGAATACTGAAGAAGGGCGAGATCGATAAACCGGCACACTCCAGGTTCCACCAAGGGTGCGCCGGATTCGAGACGGGAAGATCAGCTTGAGGCGAAGGTCGCACATGTCAATGTTTGTGTGCTGTCGCTCAATCCGCTGACAAGTCAAACAACACCCAGTCAATAGAAAGTTGATCACTGCTCCTCTTCTTGCTCCTGCGCGCCGCTGTTCCAGTCGAAAGTTGCCCATTTGGTGCAGGTCGATCGCGCACCAAAGCCACCGCGGTCGCAGGCTTGCGCACTGTATGTGCCGATGTCGCCGGGCTCCCGGTCGAACGAATAGCCATTGCCGACTTCGATCTGGTCGCCAGGATTGGTCTTGAAATTGAAGTGGCGCCGGATTATTTTCCAGGCGCCGCCGCATTCTTTACCCAAGTATCGAACTCGGACTGGTTCGCGGCAACCCAGTCGGCGGCGATCTTCTTGATCTCAGCGTCGGTCTTGCTACCGGCCCCGAGGTCACCTTCCCACTTGCTCCAAGTGTCCAGAGACCACTTCGCCTGTTCGATAAATCTCTTGACCGCGGGATTGTCGGTCAGGAAATCCCTGTTGGCAAGCGTGCGCCAGTTCCACGGACCGACCGCCATCCGGCAGGGATTCTGGTTGCCCGCGCAACCGACCACATCCTTGACCTCATGCGTCTTCGGTTTCGACACTCCCTCGGGGAGAGCGTCATACGGAATCGGCAGCCACACTATGTCTTTGCCGGGCTTCAGCCGATAGACGATCCAGGACGGGCTCCAAGTGTAGAGGAGGATCGGCTCACCGCGGTCGGCTCGTGCGAAGACCTCGCCGATCAACGGCTCGTACTTCGCCCGGATTGAGCGTACCGTATCGCTCAGCCCGAATTCCTTGACTTGGAAATCAACGACATCACCGCACTTCCAGGCCGGATCGCAATTCACCAGATTGGCTTTTCCATCGCCGTCGGTGTCGAACAGGGCTGCGATCTTAGGGTCCTTCAACTGCGAGAAATTGGTGATATTGTTGGCTTCGGCGGTCTTCTTGTCGATCATGTAGCCATTGATGCCGCCACCCGCGATGGTGCCTTCGTTGATAAGCTCGACGGTGTCCGAGATCTGCGCGATAGCAGGCTCGGCCTGCGGCCAGTTGATGTCGCCGGTCATGTCTAGGTCGTCCTGCGAAATGGCCTGCAGGATCGCCGACATATTCATGGTCGACAACTTTACATCGTAACCGAGCTTCTCAAGGCCCGCCATCAGGATTTGGTCCTGAATATAGTTAGCGCCCAAACTGTCGGAGGACGAAAAGCGAATGGTCTTGCCTTCGCCGGGTTTATCCTGCGCGAAACTTTGCCCGCCCATCACGGTTGCTGCAATGGCCATGGCCATCGTCAGCCCGTTGCGGTATCGATAATTCGCCAACATGTATTTCCCCTTTGTTGTAATATTTGTCGTGACGTTCCGCCTTCGCGACGGCTTTCAAACCTGCTGGTGCTTCGTTTCGAAACTCCCTGCTTTCTCGTTTCCGGGACGCAGTAGCTGCATCATGGCCGCCCGGATGCCTCGCGTCGGTTTTGCCCTGTCCCGGTTGGCCAGGCCCTGGGTGATGCGATCAAGGATCATGGCGAGCAAGACGATGGCGATACCGCCGACGGCAGCCATGCCGACATCAAGCCGTCCCAGTCCCTGAAGGACGACAAGTCCCAGCCCTTCGGCCCCGATCATCGATACGATCACCGACATGACCATCGCCATCAGCACGGTCTGGTTCAGACCGCCGAGAATGGTGGGCAGCGCCAACGGAAGCTGGACCTCCCATAGGAGCTGGGTGTCGGTGGCGCCAAAGGCGCGTCCCGCCTCGACCATTTCCTTGTCGACTAGGCGTATTCCAAGATTGGTAAAACGGATCAGCGGCGAGATTGCCGCCACGATCACCGCAACCGCTCCCGGAACGGTTCCGACACCGAAGAGCATGACCACCGGAACCAGGTAGACGAAGCTGGGCGTCGTCTGCATGACATCGAGGACCGGCCGCACAATGGTCCAGGCGCGATCGCTGCGCGCGCACAGGATGCCGATCGGAATGCCAATAATGACGCAAACCACGATTGCCGTGGCGATAAGCGACAAGGTGGTGATCGCTTCAGCCCACAAGCCCATGAAGGCGATCAAAACCAGCGAAATCAGCGTGAAGAGCGCCACGCCACGCGAGGCGGCTCGCCATGCGAGAAGGGCAAAGATCACGATCAGGATCGGAAAGGGAATCGCCTGGAGCCCATGGTCGATCGCCGTCAGAAGAGTTTCGACAGGCCATTTGATGGTCTGGAACAATGGCCGGAAATGCATCGCCAGCCAGCGGACGCCGACCTGGATCCACTGGTCCAGGGGGATGACATAGAGATTATCGACATCCAGCATGATTAGGCCTCCGCGCTCCGGGATTGCGAGGGCGTCGCCGCTGGAGCACCGATGCGGGACAGGATTTGGAGAGGATCGACACGCCCCATGTACCGGCCGTCTTCGTCAACGACCGCTATCGGCCTACCTCTGTGGCAAAGGCCGGCGACGACCGACAGCTTTTCCGAGCCGCATACCGTCTGATAATCCTTGCTCATCAGTGATTGAACCGCCGAACCATCGGGGAGGCGCGACAATTGGTGCGGCCCGACGACACCGATGACCTGCATCGAATCGTCCACGATGAAGATCGGCTCGCCATCGCCATCGAGGTTCGCCGCCGCACGGTCATCGAACCGGAGCGGGCTGCTTTCCACCATGACGGACGTGGCATCGAATAGGTGCGCCCGGTTGACGTCGCGGGTGAACGCCGCGACGTAGTCGTTCCCGGGTTTGGTCACGATTTCTTCGGGAACTCCCTCGCGCATGACCATTCCGTCTGCCATGATGGCGACGCGGCTTCCGAGCTTCAACGCCTCCTGGAAATCATGCGTGATGAACAGGATGGTCTTCTGGAAAGTCCTGTGCAGGCGCAGCAACTCGTCCTGCATTTCGCTGCGGATGAGAGGATCGAGCGCGCTGAAAGCCTCGTCCATGATCAGCACATCGGCATCCGTGGCGAGAGCGCGGGCCAAGCCGACGCGCTGGCGCATGCCGCCGCTCAGCGTACCGGGAAGATGGTTGGCCCACGATGCCAGCCCGACGACCTCCAGAACTTCCATCACCTTTTTCCTGCGCGCGCCGGCAGGCACGCCACGCAGTTTCAGGCCGAACTCGGCATTTTCCATCACCGTCCTGTTCGGCAGCAGGCCGAAGTGCTGGAACACCATGGAAATGCGCGTTCGGCGGATTTCACGCAGGCGCGCTTCGCTGGTGCCGGTGATTTCCTCGCCGTCGATCAGAATGCGACCGGCATTTGGTTCGATGAGGCGATTGATGCATCGCGCGAGCGTGGATTTGCCGGAGCCCGAAAGGCCCATGATCATGTAGATCGAACCGGCAGGAACGGACAGCGATACCTCGCTCAAACCAACGACCTGCCCGGTCTTCTGGAGCACAGCTTCCTTTGTCGCGCCAGACTTCAGCATGCCCAAAGCCAATTCCGGCGATCTGCCGAAAATCTTGTACACGCCCTCGACCGTTATGCGATCCGTCACACCTGTCCTCCACTCTTGGCCTGGCGTGCGATTGTCAGCCGCATTCCAGAGCCACGGTCCTGGTTAATGAAGATAGAACTGAGGCAACCGTCTTCCCCCGTTCGGCAGGATGCCTGCGTAGCCCAATGCTACGAAGGAAAGCATACGGCTCGCGGGTTCGATGATATAAGCTCTCCGGTGCCCGGATAGGTATAGTACGGGACGCCTGTGCGGAGAAACGGCGTGCTGGCCTCACTTAAAAATCCTGCCCTTGTAGTCGTCGATATGCAGAATGACTTCGTGCGCAAACGTGCCCCGATGGAGGTGCCATCCGCGCGCGAAACCATACCTGCGATCGGCAGGCTCATTACGGCGTTTCGCGGCAACGGCAAGCCGGTGGTTTTCACGCGGTACATTGCCGATCCCCTGTATCACGGTCTCGCCGGCAAACTTGCTTGGATCAAGTTGACCGATACGCCGACCCACGCATGCGTGCGGGGTTTCATGCGTTCCTACGGCGATGTCGAGGGCATGCGCGATGCTGCCGAGGTGATCGATGAGCTTGCGCCGCAGCATGGCGATATCGTGCTGGATAAGATTTATTTCAGCGCTTTCCATGCCACGGATCTCGCCGCGACGCTCAAGCTGCTCGTGGTGGACAGCCTGATCTTCGTCGGGACAGTGGCCGAAATGTGCGTCGAAGATAGCAGTCGTCACTCCGTGCATTTCGGATATCCGACAATTGTCGCGGAGGATGCCGTCTCTTCCAATCATGCCCCCAGTCGGCGCGCGATGCTCGACGCATTCGCACGCAACTACGGCTGGGTGATGACCACGGATCAGATCCTCGATACTTTCGGTGTCGGACACTTGGGAATCCAGGTTTGAACCTATCGCAGTGGTGAAAAGTCGGTCGGGACCAGTATCCGGTTTTCCATCGTCTCGATGTTCTCTGTCAGCTTGACGGTAAACGCCCGCCACGCTGGATCGTCAGCCAGCCGTTGACGGCGCTCGGCGCGGTCGTTCAGGTCGCTGTAGCCCCACAGATGCACAACGTGGTTGAGGGGTCCGATGTCGGTACGGAAATAGCCGATCAGATTGCCCAGGATTGGCTGCTGGATGGCAAGGCCTTCCTCGCTGACAAGCTGCATGTACCTGGCCAGACGGCCGGCCTTTATCTTGTAGATGCGTTCCTCGACGATCATGGCGCGACGCTTCCCATCAGGCGATAACCCGCGACTTTTCCCTTGCCGCTTCCTTCTCGCGCATCTCGAAGACGGGCATCACTTCCTTGATGAACAGCGCGAGCGATTTCTTCTGCACTTCAAACGGCAGGTCGAAGGCAAGGCCCAGGCAGAACTGATCGACGCCCGCCGCTTCATAGACCATCAGCTTCTCGATCACTTCGTCCGGGGTGCCAAAAAGCAGATTGGCGCGGATAGATTGCGGATCGTAGTCGCCACTGTTGCCAACGGTGTCGTAGGAGACCGCTTCAGGAAAGCCGTTCTTCACCGTGCCGATGTTCTGGAACAGGTTCTCGAAGCTGCGACCATATTGATAGCTGTAGCGAACCGGCAGTTCCCAGTCCTCAGGCCGCTCATAGACGCAAGTGCGGCGCAGCATCATGAAGCGCGGCTTCGGGACCTCTGGATGGTCCTGAACCGCTTTCTTGAACTTATCGCCGAGAATGCCGACTTCCGCGACTGGCCGCGACAACGGTGTGGAGAGGATGTTGTGGCCGTTGCGCACCGCCCAATCGAATGTGCTGGGATCGCGCGCCGCGACCCAGATCGGTGGGTTGGGCTGCTGCAAGGGTTTCGGAACCGAGGTTGCCCGCGGGAAGTGGTAGTACTTCCCTTCATGGGCGTGGTCGCCTGCCCATAATTTCTGGACCGCCGGCAGCAGCTCCTGCATGTAGGCCCCGCCTTCCTGTTGCGGGATGCCCCCGGCCATACGGTCGAATTCATACTGGTAGGCGCCGCGGGCGATGCCGAATTCCAAGCGCCCTCCCGTCAGGTGATCGCAAAGTGCCGCCTCTCCGGCGAGGCGGATCGGGGTCCAGTACGGCGCGACGATGGTGGCGGTGCCAAGCCTGATCTGTTCGGTATGCGCGCCCCACCAGACCAGCAGTTGGAACGGGCCGGGGGCGATCGTGAATTCGATCGTGTGATGCTCGGGCGTCCAGGCGGTCTCGAAGCGGCCGGCATCGGCCATGCGCACCAGTTCCAGCGTTTCAGCCGCCACCTCGCGCATATCCTTGTCGGGGCTAAACCTCTCCATGTTCAGGGAAACGGAAAATTTCATGGCGATGACCTTTTTGGATATTCAGTGGATTTGTCAGATGAGGCATCAGCGCAAACGGATTACGAACGGGTGCTGCGTGACGCCGGAGTAGTCGACGACGACATTCTTCAGCCGGGAGAATTCCCGCATGACCTCGAAGCCGCCGCGCTTGCCTGCACTGCGGCATCGACATCATCCGCCCCGGTATCGGCAAACTCGTACCAAGGCGTCGCGTTGGTCGGAACGTAGCTTGGTATGTAGCGTCCCGACCGCAGGGCGACGCGTTCGCCGGCAATGAAAAGTTCCTGACGCGACCCTTCGATCACCTTCACCCTGAGGTTCATCGACTCATCCTTCCGCGATTTCTTGATCGGCGGCCAACCCGTTCACCGCCCGCCAGGGTCGAGGCGCGCCGTCTATCATCGCAACCCGGCCACCATCGCTGGAATCGACATAGATGCCGAAGCGTGAGTCCGCGCGCTCATGCAGGTAACGGCGCAGTGTCGAGCGTATCTGCCGGATCGGGATGCTTTCCCAGGGCAGTTCCTCATGGGCAAAAAATCTTAGCGACGGCGAGAGATCCGGTATTTCGTCGAGCCGGCCGGCGAGCGCGCCACGGTAAACGACATAACCGGGCTGCTGGTCCGCCACGTCGAAGACCGAATAGAGGAACGCATCGCTGGTGAGCGGCGCAACCACGCCGCCGCCGTCGAAGCTGAGCATATCGCCCGGCTTGCGGTGCGTTGCCGTGGGCAGTTCCCAGCCTCCCGCTCCATCGTCGCGCAGCAGGATGCGGCCTTCATGCTCAACCAGATAGCCGATGATCATCCGATGGGAGGGCGTCCAGCCGGGCGGCATCGGGTCTTCCACGCACACATAGCGCCCCCGGCAAAACCCAAGCGGCGCGGCAGGGCTGGTGCCGAAAGCGCGCACCCGCCCGATCAGGATCACATGGTCGCCCGCCTCGATGCGGTCATGCACCGTGCAATCGAACCAGGTAAGGCTGTCTGTGAGCACCGGCGAGCCCGTGTGGACCACGGCATGGGCTATCGTCTCGAATTTGGAGATCGCCTTGGAAGCGAAGAGGCTCGCTACTTCCTTCTGGCGATCGTGCAGAACGTTGATGGCGAAGCTTTCGGCGGTGTTGAACGCCGGAAAACTGCTGGCGCTCTTGCCGATGCAGACGAGCAGCAAAGGCGGCTCAAGGGAAACGGAGGTGAAGGAGTTCGCGGTCATGCCGCGCGGCGAACCGTCTTCGTCCCGCGTCGTCACCACCGTGATGCCCGTGACGAAGGTGCCGAATGTTCGCCGTAGTTCCACCGGATCGATAGTACTCAGCTCTTTTTCCCTCTCAGCCGTCATGCTTTCCGTCTCTCCAGGAGAGTGGAAGGATAAAGGCACATGAGAGAGGGTCTTCCTGCTCTACACAGGAGAGGCAGCAATCAGGCTCCTAGGACACGAAGCAGAGCCACTTCAGACGGGCTGCTCCCGCGATATGGTTTCATTGAGGCGTATTGCCAGTTCCAGCGAAAACCGGCGCTCGGGTGAATCGATCTCGATGCCGAACAGTTCCTGGATGCGGTTCAGGCGGTAGCGCAGCGTCGTGACATGCAACTCCATCGCATCCGCGCAAACCTGGCTGCGGCAGCCATGCTCGAGAAAGACCGACAGGGTCTTGATATAATTCGTTGCGTGGTTTTCGTCGTGACGCACGACCGCACCAATGGTGATATCCACGAACGACTGGACTTCCTTGCTGTCAGCCGCCGAAAGCAGCAGCGGAAAAGGACCGAAATCCTGCGGTGCGAGCAGGCCCGCACGGCCAAACCGGACGGCAAGGCGGATCATGCGCTCGCATTCGAGCCACGCCTGGGGATAGTCGTGAATGCTCGAGCACGTCTTTCCCGCCACGACGATCGGTTTGCTGCCGATCAGCCATTGGGTTTCTTCAATCAGCTTTCGAACAAAAGTCTTGACGACCGCGTCAGCGTCGCGTTGGGCATTGGGGATGCGGCACAGGATGATGTCGCCCAACGCGGCGGCGCTTGCCTGCGGCGCCAGTTGCCCGGCAAGCCGAATGATGGAGCGGTGCAACTCGGCCATGGTTTTGCCCTTCTCCAGCACATCTACCGGCAGGCCAACGGCAACTAGCTTAGCCGTGGCATTCACGTCGATGCCAAGCCTGCGTGACCGCGCCGTCAAATCATCGACGTTTCGCCAGTTGCCGGAGACGATTTCCATGACCAATTCGCTGGACGTCTGCGATTCCGTCTGGAACCGCAAATGGCTGCGCATCAGCTGGACGCTGAGCGCAAATCGGGCACTTTGGAGAAGAAGATGATCGAGGTCGCCGAAATTGGCTTCAAGCGAAAATACGATCAGCGCCCCTACCGTCTCGCCATCAACGACCAACGGCTCTACCGCCGCTGGCAGATTGAGGTGATGGCCACCGCAATTCAGGTAAAGCTTGCGCATTTCCAGTCCGGCCTGCCCCGAGACTTCGCGGGCAAGGCGAAGAAACTGGCGGTTCATACCGTTGTCCATTTCTTCGCGCCAGCGAGACGCGTCGATGAGATCCGGTTTCGGCGAGCGTCCGGCAACGACCAGATTAGCAGTCAAATCCACCACCACGGTCGCGTTCGGCAGGAAGGTTTCGACCATGGAAGCCGCCGATGCGATGGAGCCGTCTGAAAGGACCTGATGCATAAGGGACGAATGCGCGGCCAGCGCTTTTTGGAGTTGCTCCGCCGCTACCTGCTCAGCCCTCAGCCTGTGGGCCTTATCAACGGCAATGGCGCCCAGATGGACGATCGTCTGCAGGAATGCGAGGTCGGCCGCCGACAAATCGACCACATCGCGCGACTGCACCGACAGAACCATGGCGCGGTCTTCCATATCCCGGCAGCCCAATGGCAAAACCACGACCGTGCGATAGCCGCGCTGGATTGCCTCTTCCCTGTAGCCGGGGAATACCATGCTCTCCTGAGCATCACGAATGATGACCGGGTCGTTGCGGGTCAACGCGATGAGGGACGGACTTGTCGCTAGCGTCCAGCGGTTGCGATAGGACTTCGCCAACTGGCTTGGATCGTGCCGGGTGACCACCACGGCATTGCCGTCTGCCTGATCGATGCTCATCACCGCGGCCATCGACCAGACATCGTGCTGGCAAGCCGCATCGACAAGATGCTGCAGCGTTGTCTCGAGATCGACGCTGGAATTGATGAGGCTGGTCACGTCGCGCAGAACGCGTGACAGCGGGCGATCCAAAGCGCTCAACAGAACCTCGCTGTTTACCGGTACTCTTAGCCGCTCTGGTTGATGGCGCGCCACGGCCGGCATGGGTTCGATCGAACTTCTGATGGCCGAAAGGCTTTTTTGCGGTCCTTTAAAGCGACATGATGACCGACTTGGTCTCCGTATACAGGTTCAGGCCTTCCTGCCCCCTCTCCCGGCCCCAGCCGGATTGCTTGAAGCCTCCGGTGGGAATGGCCGCGTCCACCGAGCCGTGTACGTTGACGCCGATCCGGCCCGCGCGAATGCGCCGTACCATCTTGTGGGCGACGCTCAGATCCCGCGTCCAGACGCTGCCGGCAAGACCGAAGATGCTGTCATTCGCCTGCCGGGCTATCTGTTCCAGATCGTCGTCATCGAAGCTCATGGCGCACAGCACAGGACCGAAAATCTCCTCCTGCACCACCGCCATGTCGGGCCGGGTATCGGTTAGAACCGTCGGGGCGATGAAGTTGCCTTCGTTACCGATTCGCGTGCCGCCAAACGCCACCGTTGCACCGGCGCTCCTGCCCTGCTCGATATAGTCCATGACGCGGTCGCACTGGACCGGGGAAATGACCGGTCCCATCTGGACACCCTCGCTGAGGCCATGGCCGACACGCATATCCCCCGCCCGCTGCCCGATGCCGTCGACGATCTGGTCGAACACTTTCTTATGGGCAAAGAGCCGCGATCCAGCGGTGCAGACCTGGCCGCTATTGGCGAAAATGCCTTGCGTGACGCCGGGGATTGCAACCGACAGGTCGGCATCGGGAAAGACGATGACAGGCGACTTGCCTCCCAGTTCGAGCGACACTTTCTTCAGATTGCCCGCGGCGGCCTTGACGATGATGCGGCCGACTTCGCTGGAGCCCGTAAAGGCAACCTTGTCGATCTGGGGATGCGCAGCGATCGCCGCGCCAGCGGTAGGTCCAAACCCGGTTACGACATTGACCACGCCATCGGGGATGCCGGCTTCCTGGACCAGTTCACCGAAGCGCAGCGCAGTTAGGGGCGTCTGCTCCGCCGGCTTGAGCACGATCGTGCAGCCGGTGGCAAGAGCCGGAGCGACCTTCCAGGCCAGCATGAGCAGCGGCGCGTTCCACGGAATGATCTGGCCAACGACGCCGACCGGCTCGCGCACCGTGAAGGCATGGTACTTGTCCGGCGCTGAGATCGAAATGGTTTCCCCTGTGATCTTGGTCGCCCAGCCGGCCATGTAGCGGAACATGTCCACGCTGAGCACGACGTCGGAATTCCGCGCATTGGAGAGCGGCTTGCCGTTGTTGAGAACCTCAAGCTCGGCCAGCTCGTCGGCGTTCTGTTCAAGCAGATCCGCAATTTTCCAGATGAGGCGCCCACGCTCACTAGGCGTCATGCGGCTCCATGGGCCGTCTTCAAAGGCCCGCCGGGCAGCCTTGACGGCGGTGTCGATATCGGCGGCGTTGCCTTCCGGAACCTGCGCGATCACGCGCCCGGTGCCGGGATCGTAGGTGTCGAAAACCTTCCCTGACTGGGCCGGCACCCACCGGCCATCGATAAGGAGTTTTTTCTCCTGGCGTAAAAAGGACGCCGCCTTCTCTCCGATTCGGAACTGGTCAGAATATGTGTTCATCGAATTCTCCATGGATATCGGGAAGCGCCTTGCTCGGATTGTTCAAGGGCGTCCATCTGAAACGCGGTGATTAAAGCTTGTCACTCGATCACGAAGTGGTCGGGTCCGACCGCACGAGGCTGCCGCTTCGGCGGGATGAAATCGAGCGGCCGCACGGGCGACGGCAATTCCGTCACCGGCTTGCCGATCAAGCGGTGCCTGTCCGCGGCCGGCTCTGGGTCCGGCACCGCCGACATCAGCTTCTGAGTATAAGGATGTTTCGGATTGCCTATCACCTCGCGGCTGGGCCCGATCTCCACGATCTCGCCAAGGTACATGACGGCCACGCGGTGGCTAACACGTTCGACAATCGCTATGTCGTGACTGATAAAGAGGTAGGACAGCCGCAGTTCCTCCTGCAACTCAAGCAGCAGGTCGATCACCTGGGCCTTGACCGAAACATCGAGCGCCGAGACGGCCTCGTCGGCTATGATGACCTTCGGGTCGAGCATCAGGGTCCGCGCAATGCAGATTCTCTGGCGCTGTCCGCCGGAAAACTCATGCGGAAGACGGGTGATCATCGATGCTTCGAGGCCGACACGCTCCAGCAGATGTTTCGCCTTGTCCAGAGCCTTGGCCCTGGTCGCTAGCCCATGGCACAGCAGGGGCTCCGCCAGGATTGCACCGACATTTTGCTTCGGGTCCAGGGAACTGAAAGGATCCTGGAAGATCATCTGCACATTGCGCCGGAGATCCGAAAGATCGGACCTGTTGTCGCGCCGCACCATGCGTCCGTCGAAGACCACCTCGCCGGAATCCGGGGGATTGAGAAACAGGATGCTGCGGCCGGTCGTCGACTTGCCGCAGCCGGACTCGCCAACCAGCGACAGCGTTTCCCCGGGCATAATGTCGAAGCTTAGATCCTCGACGGCATGGAGACGCCCCACCTTACGGCGCATTGCCCCGCCACGCACGTCGAAGCGGGTCACCAAATTGCGCACGCTCAAAACCGGTTTCGGCACAGCTTCATTGGCAGGCGCGCGGTAGGAGCGGGACACGCCTTGCCCCAACCGGGGAACCGCGTCGATCAGCATCCTCGTATAGTCTTCGCGCGGACGCCCGAAAACATCCTTTACTGCTCCGGTCTCCACCACACGGCCCTTGTGCATGACCATGACGCGGTCGGCGATGTTGGCCACTACGCCCATGTCATGCGTGATGAACAGGATCGCGGTGCCGGTATCGCGCTGGACCTCGTTTAGGAGATCGAGGATTTGCGCCTGTATCGTCACGTCGAGCGCTGTTGTCGGCTCATCGGCAATGAGCAGCTTCGGCGAGCACGCCAATGCGATGGCGATCATGATCCGCTGCCGCATCCCGCCGGAGAACATGTGAGGATAGTCATTGAACCGCCGCCGCGCGTCAGGAATGCGAACGCGGTCGAAAAGCCGGATGCCCTCCTTCCGCGCTTCGGCATCACTCAAGGGCCGATGCTGGCGCAGCATTTCCTTGATCTGGGTGCTGACCTGCAGAACCGGATTTAGGCTCATCATCGGTTCTTGGAAGATCATGCTGGCAATGCCGCCACGCACCCGCCGCAATGTCGATGTCGACGCGCCCACCACTTGCTGGCCATCGACAATGACCGAACCGGTCACATGGGTATTGCCGGTAAGCAGTCCCATGATTGTCATGGAGGTGACGCTCTTGCCGGACCCCGACTCGCCGACAAGCGCCAGCGTCTCGCCAGCATGGATGGCCAGATCGACATCATGCACCACTTGATGCTTGCCGAAAGCGACGTTGAGGCCGTTCACCTCAACCACTGGATCGGATTTCCGTTCACTCATGAGCTTGGCGCCGGTGCAACAGTGAAGCCCGCCTGCGAGCGAGAGCGCTCCGACGTTGGAGCCCAAGTGAGCATTTCGAGCCCGTACAGTGTATCCAGCGTCTCGCGCGATACGGGAACGCCCTTCTGATGCGCCACGGCAATCTTTTCCCGAGGCCGAACGGCAACGTGCCCGGACGGCTTCAGTTCAGGTCTGTGAGCGCTGACCATGAGAAGCGTACAACCCGGTGTCAGCTCGGCCGCGTCGATCGATTCCAGAACCGCTGTGTCCTCACCGAGGAGCGCCGCGAGGGCATCCTGGCCCTGGCCCGAATAAAGCACACCCCCTGCGTCCGATTCAGCCAACAACCAGTCGAAGGTTCCACCTCTGGCGATGATGCCGATAGAAGAGAGATTGTAGTCCATCGCACCGACCAACGTGGCCGGAATAAGCGACAGCTCGGTCGCCGCCGATAGCCGGCATACTTCCCATTTGGCGCCGGCTGCATGCGCGGCGAGTGCATCGATGGCAGCAGGTCCAGTTTCAAGAAATGAAATGCCGGCGGCGTCCAGCATTGTGAGGCCGTTCGATTTCCGGTAGCGGAAGCCATGGGAGGGTCGGGGCCCCGCTTGGCGAATATCATCCAGAATAGCCGGGTCGAGCGCCGCACCTGTTGCGACGAGGTGAGCACCTCGGTCAGCAGTTCCGAACGCATACCCCAGCGCCCTAAGGGACCACGGCAGGACACGGGTCAGTTCGGAATAGGCAACACACATGGACGCGCTCACAGGGCAACCTCATTCTCGCGCTTGTGAACCTGGGATTTCGGCGTGTCAGGCGCGAGGAATTCCGAAGGCAGAGGCTGGTCTTGGAAGAAAGTCCCCCGCACATAGCGGATGCTGAGCGGCGTCGAGCCACGGATGCCCAGCGACGCGAGGAAAAACCGTATGAGCTCGGCGGGGACGAAATCGCGATGCGCGAGCGGATCGCGTATTTCCGCATAGGGCAGGCCATCCAGATACTGCACGCGCGAAATGGCGTAGTGCAGGTCCGGGTGGTCGAGGACGACGTCGCCGACGCGCTCCTTGTCGCCCCGGCTGACCAGCACCGCCGCCAGCCTCTGGGTCAGTCCTATATGGTCGATGAAGGATTCGAAACGCTCGTGCGGATCGATCACCCTCTCGCCGCGCCTCTGTTCGCCATTGTCGATCGAATGGTACCAGAAGTGCTGGTGAGTTTCGGCGAGCGTACGGTCGGCGGTGAGGGCCCAGACGTAGTTTCTGTGCAGGATCTCGCGCAGTTCAGCGACTGTCATTGCTGGCTGCAGTTGCCGCTTGCGGGCTGCGCCGATCTGGAAATAGGGCGCGATGGCGTCACAAAAGTCCGGCACCACATCGAGAAGCACACTGTGGAACAGCTCCCTGGTCTCGCCATCCATATCTTCCGCGACATTCGCGGCAACATCGCCCCAGTGCTGAAACCGTCCCTCGCCCAAGCTGGCCGATATCCGTTTGAGATTGTCGACGATGGTCTCGTTGGCCACCACATAGTCCTGCGTCTGCGGGTCGGTCTGCGCATAGATCACGATTGCGCTATCTATCGAGCTGCGGACAATCGAAATGCTGCCCGGATCGACGCGCAGGCTTTTTGCGTAGCCAAGTGCTGCCTCGCGCACAGTCACCCAGGTGGCTACCCAATGCGGCCAGCGCTGGAGGGCGACGCACATGCCCTGACCCGACGAGTTGCCTATGCCAAGCCCGCGCGCGATGGAGATGTCGAGTTGAGCCGCGTCTGGATTACGCCGCCGCGCCACGGCATTGACGAGATCGATGGAGACCAGCCGCACCAGATAGACTGCGAAGAGATCGCCAAAGAACGGGTGCGCCAGCGGGTGCCCCTCGGGAATGCCCGGATAAGAAACCGTGCCGTTCCGGCCGCTGCTCTGAAAGCCGCCGTTTCGCATGAGATAGGTGATGCCGAGTTCGGGCGCGGGCTGTTCGCCGCGGGACAACGCTTCGACAACCGCGTCGAAATGGCGGCTGCTGCGATTTGCGGGTGTCCAGCCGATCACATCCGAATCCGTCCGCATCTCGCCTTCCGCCTTGACGTCGAATGTATCGAATTCCTGTTTGATGCGCTGGTCACTGGCAAGATTAACGAAAAGTGCGCCGAACATGTCGCGAGCGGCGCCATCCGAGCGGCGTCCGACTTTTTCGATTCCATCCCATGGGTAAGCTCTGGCGATGTAGGTGAAGGAATGGCCTTCCGCCTCGATCCGGTAGATGAACCTCGCCGCGCCGTCATCGCTGCATTCCGCCGAGATCATTCTTATCTGCCAGCGTTCCCGAACGATCCTGCGCAGCAGCATGTCGGCAAAACTGACGCGGGAAGCCTTGAAGCAACGAAGGGTCTCCACGCGCATCAAAACATCCGCCGGCCGCATCCATCGCCGCGCCTTCACGGCACCGTCCCGGCCCGCAAATTCGTGCAGGCGTTGTTCTATGAATGCCGGCAGCGGCGGCTCGACCTGGTTCGACGTCATTTCCCTGTTCCAATCAGCGATCATTGCGGGACGGGGTCTCGTTCATGCTCGACCCGACAAGATAAAATGTGAAAACGGTAAGGGCGACGGCAGCGCCCGGTCCCAGGCTGAGCAGCGGCAGGATAGGCAGGAACATCGAACCGTCGCGCACCATGCCGCCCCAGTCGGGAGCCGGCGGAGGAACGCCCAGCCCCAGGAAGCTGAGGCTTGCGGAGGTGAAGATCGCGAAGGCCACATTGATTGCGAACTGCGCCCACACCACGCGCATCGTGTTTGGCATGATATGATGGCGGATGATCCAGAAAGAGCTTGCGCCCGTGGCGCGCGCAGCTTCCACGAAGACCATTTCCCGAACGACGAAGACCTGACCACGAACCAGCCGCGCGACCGTCGGCGCGGTGACAACACCCAGCGTGACCGCCAGGTTGACCACCGATGGCCCGAGCATCGCGGTGATGATCAATGCGAGAACGAGCCCCGGCAAGGCGATGAAAATGTCGATGATCTGGACGAGGAAGAAATCGATCCAGCCACGGAAAAATCCGGCGATCAGGCCAATGGGTGCGCCGATCAGCACAGCCACGATCGCCGCCGAAGCACCCACCTGCAATGAAACCCTTGTTCCGTAGATGACGCGCGACAGCACGTCCCGGCCAAGTTGATCCGTGCCAAGAATATTTTCAGCCGAAGGCGGGCCGAGGACGTTTATCGTCGTGGCGGTCGGGTGCAGGGGCGCGATCAAGGGCGCGAATACCGCGATCAAAGTGATGATCGCCAGAAGCGTCAGGCCAAGGACCAAGCGGAAGGGAAGTTTTCTCATGGATGCTAAGCCGATGTTCGCACGAGCGGATTGACGAGGCTGTAGGTCACGTCCGCCACGAGGTTGAGCACCATCACGCCGACGATGATCACCATTCCAACCGACAGCATGACAGGAAAATCCCGGGACGAGATCGCTTCGACCAGAAGCCGGCCCATGCCTGGCATCGAAAAGACGGTTTCGGTGACGACCGCGCCGCCGACAAGTTGTCCAAGCGAAAGACCGGCATAGGTGATCAAGGGCAATATGCTGTTGGGCAGTATGTGCCGGTAGGAAATGCGCGCCTCGGACAGCCCCTTCGAACGCGCCGCCTGGATGTAAAGGCTGTCTTTCACCGACTGGTATTCGGCTTTGTAGACCAGCGTGAACGAGCTGAAATAGAAGGTCGTAAGCGTGATGACGGGCAGGATCATGTGGATGAGATGCTGCCCGGCGCCCCGTGACCACGGCGACCATCCGGTCGTCGGCAGCCAGCGGAGCTGAACCGAAAACAGGTAGATCAGCAGCAGTCCGAGAAAGAAATTCGGTACGGTGATGCCGACGATGCTGACGGCGGCGGTGAGCCGGTCCACCAGCTTTTTCATGAATGTCGCCGAATTGATCAGCGTTGCCCCCAGGAATGCGATGAGGATCGCCCAGGATGCCAGCTCGAGTGTTAGAGGAAGGGCATCCGCGATCATTTGCGCGACAGGCTGTTGGGTGGAATAAGACCGGCCCAGGTCGCCCGACAATGCGGCGCTGATCCAGTTCCAGTAACGCGACAGGATGGGCTGGTCGAAGCCTAGCTTCGCGTTAAGTTCGGCGATCGATTGAGGGGATGCGTTCTCCCCAAGCATGATCGCCGCTGGCGTCCCCAGAAAGGACGTCACCGACGTGAACAGCAGAAAGGTCAGAACGATAATGTTCGGAACCATGATCGCTATGCGGGAAAGTACAAGCGCAAGCATCCCAGCCTCAGTTCATTGCGAAGAGATTGAAGAAACGCCTCCCGGCGCCCGTCTCACTACGTCGGCGGTTGGTGCATATCTGATAGGCGGCGGTCAATGGCGATCAAATTCCTCTAGACCGGTTGCACGCGGGACCAAGGTTCCACCCGCGCCAGAAGCCGCGGCGCACCGCGCCGCAGCAAGCATGACGATCAGGCCTGCGTTTTCCAGACGTAACGGAACCGCGGGATTTCATCCGGCATCGGAGAGAACCCTTTGACGGTGTTGCGCATGGCGTTGAATTCGACGCTGAACCCGACGGGCATGTAAGGCAGATCAGCAGAAATCTGTCGCTGGATCTTTTCGTACAATTCCTTGCGGCGCGCCTGATCGGAAATTACCCGCGCTTCATCGATCCATTTGTCCACTTCGGCATTCTTGTAACCCGTGGAGTTGGCGGTGCCTTTGCTGGAAAAGAGATAGTGGATAAGGCCGTCGGGATCCGCTCGTTGCGTCCAGCGCATCGGCGTGAAGCGTATCTCGCCGGAAACCGCCTTGGCATAGTAGTCGCTTTGCGGGACCGGCTCGAGCTCAATGTTGAGGCCGATCGCGTCAAGATCTTCCTTGGCAAGTTCGGCGAAGCGTCGCAGCGTATCGCCGCTTGGCGCCGCAAGCTTGATGGTGGTGCCCTTCAGGCCAGAATCAGCCAGGATCTTGCGCGCCTTTTCCGGATCGTATTCGTAGTGCACCAGATCGGCCGGAGTCCACCAGAGGCCGTCTGGCGTGAAGCTGTCGGAAATCTTGCCTTGTCCGGCCCATATGATCTGGTTGAGCCGGTCGCGGTTGAGGCCATGCGCGATGGCCTGGCGCAGTTCCGGCTTATTATATGGCTCGGCGTCCCACCGCCACTGGTAGGAATACCAGACGCCACCCTTCGATGGCACAAGCTCGATATCCGGGCTGGCCTTGGAAAGGCGCGTATCCAGCGGATCAAGCTGGCTTATGAAATCCAGTTCACCGATGGCCATGCGCTGAATGCCGACGACGTTCGTCGGAATGTCATGGAACATAATGCCGTCGAGATATGGCATTCCCTTCTGCCAATAGCTGTCGTTCTTGGTGAGCGCGATGCGCGACCCGCGGACCCATTCGCCGAAAACGAACGGACCGGTCCCGACAGGATTGGAACCGACGTCGCTGCCGTATTTCTTGGCCGCCGCCGGCGAAGCCATCAGCCCTGCGCGGTCGGCAAACAGCGCCAGCAGGGGCGGGTAAGGTTCCTTCATGTCGATGGCGACGGTGAATTCGTCCAGCACTTCGACATTCTTGACGCCTTCCAGCAACTTGAGCTGCGATGAGTTGCCCTTCGGATCGAGACGCGCATCAAGATTCCATTTCACGGCCTCGGCGTTGAACGGCGTGCCGTCATGGAACTTCACGCCTTCCTGCAGCTTCAGGATCACGCGCTTGCCGTCGTCCGAAAACTCCCAGCTTTTCGCCAGGGCAGGCTTCAGGGAGAAGTCCGCCTCGGTCTCGAGAAGCGTATCGAATATCAGGAAAAGTATCTGCCGTTCGGTCCATTGCGACGACTGTAGCGGGTCGAGCGTGCGAACGTCGCTGATAAAGCCGACGTTGAGCGTGCCGCCGGTGACCGGCTGGGTATCTTGAGCCAGCGCAACCGCCGGCAACGAGGCCACGATTGCGAAGCCGCTGACGGCGGCCATAAATTGCCTTCTATCCATGACAAGTCCTCCGTTGGTTCAGTTCCCGATATGATCGGCATTGCCGTTATTGGCCTCCGGGCCAGGACCCGGAGGCTTGCACGTTATTTGCTCTCGGCTGGCAGCGGCCGGCCGGCCTGATCGACTCCCATGATCCGCATGTCGTTGAACCGATCACCGATGCGATGGTGCGGTCGCCCACCGCTCGCGGCGCCCAAGGCGATGACGATCTCGTCATGGGCAGGCGCGTCTGGAATGGTGAATTCCAAGGTCAGAAAATGAGCGCGGCTCCCCTTCCTCTCGGCGTCCTTGTGGGTCAAGGGAACGGTGAGCGCGGTGCCGGCGCCGGCACGCTTGTTCGTGAACGGAAGAAAGGAATCGCCACCGGCGGCGATGCGGAAGACATTGCCGAAATGCAGCGTGTGGATCAGGCCGGCCGCATGTTCGACTTCGCCGTCCGTCCCAGTCACCGCGCACTTTCCGAACGCTTCTATCCGGTCCGGACCGCCCATGACCGCCACCAGGCGAGGCACGAGGGCATCCGTGAGAGCCTTGGCGTGCTCCATGATGTGCGGCTGCAGGTCCTCGACGAATGCCGATCCCGCCCAGGGGTTGCGGATCACCGCCGCGCAGGCGGCCATGCGAAGCGGAACAGGCGCGGCGCGCCCCCCTTCGATAAGCGTATCCTCGACGAAATCGACGATCTTGCGGATCAGCATCCCGGTCATTTTTCCGCTCCGCCGACTGCCAGTTCGGCAAGGACGCGGTTCGCGATGCGATGGCATTCGACGCCGACAGGAACGCCGCAATAGATCGTGAGATGGGTTATCAGGGCGTCCAGCTCATCACGGGTGACTCCGTTGCGAAGGGCGCCGCGAAAATGCAGTTCCCACTCATGCATGCGGTTGAGCGCGGCAATCATGACAATGTTCAGCATGCTGCGGGTCTTAGCATCGAGCCTGTCGTCGCCCCAGGCCGCTCCCCAGCAATATTCTGTAATAAACGACTGAAAACCCTTGGAAAACTCGGTTGCCTTGCTCAGCGAGTTTTCAACATATTCGCTGCCGAGCGTCGCCTTGCGCCGCTCCAGCCCACGCTCAAATAGCGTCTCGTTCATTCGTCTTCCCTTTATTTTCAGCGTGGGCGCAAAAGGAACTCGCGGACATGGTCGGACACCAGCTTGGATGCCTCGACCAGGACGCTGTGCTTGAGGCCGGTCAAAATGCGCAATTCCGCATCGGGGATCAGCCGGTGCATCGTCTCGGCCATCCGGACATTCGACCCCTGATCGAATTCGCCCGTCATCACCAGCGTCGGCTGCCTGATTTCGGCAAGCCGATCCACCAGTTCGGTGAGGCCGAACACGCGATACGCCTCCAGGTAGGAGGCCACATGGACAGCCTTGAGTTCGGCAATTCTCTGCTCAATCACATCCGGGTGGCGATCGGCAAATTCCTTGGTGAACCAGCGGTCGTGTGCAGCACCGACGATTGCATCCATGCCACCGTCGCGGATCATCTGCAGGCGCGCCACAACCTTTTCACGTTCGGCCGGAGTGCGACCAGCAACGGCGGAAAGAAGCACGACACGCTCGAAGCGGTCCGGATAGGAGCGGGCCAATTCCTGCGCGATCAAGCCACCTAGGGAAAAGCCGACCAGATGGGCCTTGCGCACGCCGGCGTCGTCCATCACCTGAACGATATCGGCGGCGAATTTCTCGACGGAATATTCCGTATCTATGCGTGCGGACTGGCCATGCCCGCGCAGATCTGAACGTACAATTTGAAAGCTGCCTTCCAATTCGCGGCTGACGCCGTCCCAGCTTTGCAAATTGGCGCCGACACCATGCACCAGCACGAGAGGATGACCCTCGCCGCTTCTCTTAAAGGCTATGAGATCGTCTTTGGTGCGCATCAGCGCCATTATAGACACCCTCGTTCAGTTCAATATTTTTGGTATACCGACAGACAGACATATGGTCAACCGTATTTAAATCGGCTACTTGTGGTGAAAGGGTCGAACGCGTAGCTGTCACGAAAGGAATGACGAGAGAGGACGCCGCGATGCATGAATGGACTCACTGGTCGATTGCCGGTTCGCCGACATTGCGCGAACAGACCGTTGTCACGCTGCGCGAGGCGTTGCTCAACGAAGTGTTCAAGCCGGGTGACAAGCTGGTGGAACGCAAGCTCGCCGAGCAGACCGGCGTAAGCCGCACAAGTATCCGGGAAGCGCTGAGCCAACTTGAGTCCGAAGGGCTTGTGACCCGGATAGCCGGCAAGGGCATGTTCGTGACGCGCCTGTCGGAACGGGAAGTCCGGCAGATCTATGAGGCGCGCGCAATCTTGGAATCAGCGATGGCGCGCCTGTTTGTCGAACGGGCCAGCCAGGAACAATTGGACGAATTGGGCTGGCGTATTTCGGAAGCGGGCAAAACCGACACCTCCGAGCTTGCCAGGCAGCATGCCGAGAAGCTCGATGCGGTGTGGGAAATCATCATGCAAGGCGCAGGCAACGACATCACCAGGCAAATGACCTTTCTCCTGCATGCCCGCGTCACCTATCTGCGCACCATCACCACCCGGGTCGCCTCGACGGAACGGCGCAGCAATACGATGGCTTTGCTCCACGGCATTTTCGATGCGCTGCGCGCGCGCGATGCCGACCTCGCCGAAAAGCTCACGCGCGAGTATGTCGAAAGGTCCGCGGCTTTCGCACTGTCGCTGCTGCGCGGCTCTGGGCAGAGCGCCAAACCATCACCACGCAAGCAACGGATCGACAAATGAACTATGTCAGGCTCGGCAAGAGCAATTTGAAAGTTTCCCGGCTATGCCTCGGCGCGATGGGATTCGGATCCGCGGGATGGCGGGCCTGGGTGCTCGATGGAAAGGCGTCGGCGCCGATCGTTGCGCGCGCCCTCGACCACGGCATCAACTTCTTCGACACCTGCGACTTCTATTCGACTGGCGAGAGCGAACGCATTCTCGGCCAGACACTCGTTCTCCAGCAGCCGCGCGACAGCTTCGTGATCGCCACGAAGGCGGGAAACCCGATGGCTGCGCATTGCAATGGCCGCGGCTACTCCAGAAAGCACCTGTTCAAGGCAATAGATGATTCATTGGTCCGCCTTGGAACCGATTACGTGGATCTCTTCCAGACTCATGTCTGGGACAAGGATACCGACCTCGACGAACTGGTCGATGCCATGGCAGACATCGTGCGCACCGGAAAGGCGCTCTATGTCGGCGTCACGACGATGCCCGGCTGGACACTCGCAAAATGCCGTGCGGCTGCCACCGCACGCGACCTTCCGGCATTCATCTCGATGCAATGCGAATACAACCCCGTTCACCGGGAGTGCGAGCGGGAACTGCTTCCCTACTGCCGTCACGATGATGTTGCCCTGATACCGTTCAGCCCGATCGCACGCGGCTTTCTTGCCGCGGACCGCCGCGATCCCGACCAGCAGACGGCGCGCACGAAAAGCGACGACTATACGCAGAAATATTACTACCGCGACGGCGACCACGCCGTGCGCGAAGCCGTCGCTGCCGTTGCCTCTGATATCGGAAAGAAACCGGCCCAGGTGGCTCTCGCCTGGACATTGGCGCGCCCCGGCATAGCCGCGCCCATCTTCGGAGCAACCTCGACAGAGCATGTAGACGAGGCCGTCGCGGCATTGGACATAGCGCTTACCCCCGCACATATTGAATGCATCGACCGGGCTTACGAGCCACGGCCGCTGAACGCCTCAGGCCACTGAATGAGGACAATGCTTTGCGGTAAGGTGATATGCTTGTGAAATTGCACTCGTTCGCGCACAGTTCAAAGGAGCAAAGCCGCCGTGTATGACCTGCGAGTCCATGTTGCGCCGCGGCTGTACACGCAGGTGGCCGATATAATCCGCAACGCCATCGTCGTCGGAGAACTGGCGCCGGGAGAGCGGCTGGTGGAGCGCACACTTTGCGAGCGCATGGGCGTTTCGCGGACGTCGCTCAGGGAAGCGATGCGCGAGCTCGAGAACGAGGGGCTGGTCACGAACCTACTCAACCGGGGCCTTATCGTCTCTGTCGTCGATCCCAAGGTCGCGAAGGACATTTTTGATCTCCGTGAAGCGCTGGAGGCTCTTATATGCAGGTTGTTTTGCGAGAATGCGACTGACGATCATATCACGCGTTGCCGGGGCGTGTATGACGAGCTGATGGACGCTTATCGCGTCGGTGTACCGCGCGAAATGATTGCCGCAAAATCCCGATTCTACGACGTTTTGATAGCGGGAGCGAACAATTCCGAGGCGGAACGGATGCTTCGCAGCATCCACATGCGGGCCTCACAGTTGCGGATGATTTCTCTTTCCGATGCAGAGCGGCGCAAGGCATCCCAAGAAGAACTGGCAGCCCTGCTCGACGCCCTGGTGAACCGCAAGGCATCGGACGCCGAGCGGCTTGCAAAAAAGCATGTACGCAAAGCCGCAAAATTCGCGCTCAGGATGATCGAACAGCTTGAAAACCAATCCGTCGGCTAACGCACGAGACGCCGCCCGTTCGCCGCTACCCTCGGCGACGGTCAAGGAAAATTATGTCGTGGCGGGTGGCATCCGTACGCGCTATTTCGACGCCGGCAACGGACCGGCCGTAATCCTTCTGCACGGCTCGTCACTGGCGATCGATGCCTGGTCCACTTGGCACAACACCATCCCGGCACTCGCATGTGCGTTCCGGGTGCTGGCGCCTGATCTGGTCGGGTTCGGTCTCTCTGATGTGCCGGCAGATGGGAAGCACGTTCCCCGCCTCGAACGGCGTCATCACGTTTCAGCCTTCATCGAAGCGCTCGGGATCAACCGATGCGCGCTGGTCGGTCATTCCGAAGGCGGGTTCATCGCGGCGATGCTCGCCGTTGAAAACCCGGGACTGGTCGACAAGGTGGTCGTCGTGAGCAGCGGCGCCACCGCGCCGCGTCTCGGCGCAAATGAGGACCACGCTTGGAAGTCAGCAGCGGCGGCAGCGTATAATGTGCTCGAGGGATGCAATACCGAGGAGGACTTTTTGCGCACCAACGCAAGGCTAAGCACGAAGAATCCGCCGGAGTTCGTGGAGCTGCTAAGAAAGAACTACCGCCTAGCCTGCGAGACCGGTCAACTGGAGCGCTTCAGGCAGGCTGCCCGGATAAAGGACGACACTGAATATATTCAGATCCAGGAGGACCATCTCCTTCCGCATTTGCCCACCATGCAAGCCAAACTATTCCTAGCTTGGTCGCGCTGCGACGAGACCGTGCCGGTGGCGCGTGGCATCAAGCTGCTGGAACGCGCCCCGCAAGCCGATATGCACATCTTCGCCGACGCCGCCCACATGGTAATGATCGATCGCCCACAGGAGTTCAACTGCATCGTCAGCATGTGGCTTCGTAGCTAGAAGAATGGGTTCCAAAGCGATTGCCGGACAGCTCTCAGGGATCGTCGTTCCACACTGCCCTTTTATGCGACTTTTCGAAGACAGACCGGGAACATCTGGCCGTTTCCATTCATCGCCCACGACCAGTTTAGCGCTGGAAAAGCCAAAGTGCGGGAGTTCAGAAATGGCCGCTCCGGGGCCGCTTCCTGCCTGTCCGGTTTCGGGCGGTAGCATTCGGAAAGCGGACACACTCGTTGACTGGCGCGACGGCAAAATGCCGTTTGCCGGACACGCCAAGGATGCCGAGGGCCTCTCGTATGTCGATGTGATGAATCCTTTCGCGTTTGTGTCAATGGCCGGCGGTGACAACCGACAAGCATTGCGTTGCGCTCGGATACCGCTACTTTCTCCCGGGAACTTGGCCTGTGCACAACCGTGAAAACATCAAAAATCACCGCTGTCGATTTCTTCGACGATCTTGGCGGTAGGGCCAAGGTGGGGAACTCCCGTCGCCAGTTGTGTGGCCGAGCCGATGCGCCCGACGCCCGCTCTCTAGACCGACGACAGCCCCGAGACAAAGAACGTAAGGCCGGCACCCAACCCACGGATGAGATTCTGATCAACCGTCGTCCCTGAGTTCCACCCCAGCCCTGTGCAGCTTCAGCCGATCCGACTGCATGGCAAACCTGCCAAGCAGGCGAGCCTTCTTGCCTTCAACCTTGACAGGGAACATGAGAGACTAGTCGTTCAGCTTTCCGCCACGGTGTCCCATGGTCATCTTGGATGCGTACATCGTCGGTGAACGCTTGCCTGGAAGGTTCGCCTCGAGGACGATCTGCTCGATAAACCCCTGGTTCATCTCGAATTCCACGCATTCGTCAAGCTTATCGACAAGCCAGAGCATATATTTCTCTGGACCACCCTGTTTATTAAATTTCTTATCATATCCGCAATCGTCGAGAGGTATCATTTGAGGGAGAACTGGAAGAAGCATGATCTTCGGTTTTGGAAGATCGAAGCAATGTCCCTCATATGAATACCCGACAATAATTCCAGAGGACAGCACCTTTCCGCTCTTATATGCTTCATCGAATGATACCACAGTGGAAATCACGATGAATCCGATATTTCGCACGGCTATGGAAATCTGAGTCGCGTAGCCAAACTCATCGGGAAATCCGCTTATTCTTCGATTTGCGACAAGATTGAGAAATTGTTCCTTTGTAACTTTTAAATCCGTCAATTGCTGTAGAAATTGGTCATTTTGACTTACATCATCCGATTGTGATCGAACTGATATTGCGAAGTCTGCGCTCTCAAGGTTTTTTGGATGGTTGGGGTAAACAAGATCTCCGCCGCCCGGGGCGATACCGTAAAGCCTGACCTGTGTTGCGTTGTAAGCGCCTGATGGAAACGTCAGTGTCGGTCGGTGATAGTCGTCGCTCATTTTCCTCGCTCCTTTTGTTGCAATCGATCAGTTCATAGAATCTCTCGCCATCTGAAGTTTTCTTCAAGCCTTTCGGCAAGCGCGGGCGCCACCCGGTCGCTAGCGTCGACCAGCGTGGCAGCGGCATTCTCGAAGGTCAGGTCATCCGCATCGAGGCGTGGCCATGCCTGAGCAAGTGCGAGAGCCACCTCGTCCCTTGCTCTGATCAGCATGCTCTTGAACATGAAGGGCCGAGCGCGGAAGGCGCGGGACGTGAAATCCGAAATGCGCTGCATGTCGGATTGGTCGACATCCTTGATATCGATCCCCAGCAGCCGCTCGTCGGCCAACCCCTCGTGCACCAGTGCCGTGTGGTAGACGTCGACGATCGTGTCGAACACAGCCCCCGTGAATGGCCGTGACCTGTCATGGATTTCCGACGTCACCTCCGACATGCGGCGTGCGTTGCTGGCGAGGCGGATCTGCCGATCGCCAGTCAGCTCGGCAATCCGGTTCAATTCATTGAGAACAAGCAGGTTGCCATTGCAGTGCCGCAGCAGCCGGTCCATGCCGCTGTCGAAATTCAGGAAGGACAAGAGCGAGACCAGATCCGAGCTGGCCTCGTGGAACGGTCCGAAATCGCCTTGAGTCAGGCCGCCGGCTGGTGTCCCGAACAGCGAAAACAAGATTGCGTGGCCGACCTCATGTGCGATCACATCGAAGTTGAGCGCATAGGGATAGTTGCCTCCGTCGATGCCGCGCTCTCGGCCGAGCTCCAGATAGCCATAGCCTGATTGCGCATTCTCCCAGTCGACGAAGGGGATGATTTCGAGCCGCTCGTAAGTCTCGGCAAAATACCAGACGATCGGTTTGCCGAGGTAGCTTTCCCAGATGTCCAGCACGCGGCTGACCGAGGCGAAAGCGTGCGCAGAAAGGAACTGCCGCGAGGTCAGGGAAAGCTGATCGAAATGGCCGTCAAACCCAGCCTCTGCAGGCGGAAAGATTTCGCCGACAAACGGTGGCAGATAAGGGTAGTCGTAAGGCTCCTTGTCGAGGAGCGGATCGCGAACGTAGATGCGGTGATCTTCTGGGCCGGAGCGGATCAGATCGGGTGGAGTAGAAATCCATACTGTTTCGGGCGTTCCGTAACCCGAAAGGTGAGGGACCTGCGGGTAGACCAGGAACCGCGTTCCCAGCAACAGATCTTGCGCAACGACACGATTGACCGCGTCCAATTGCTTGGCCCCCTTTGACGCTACCACGCTATCACGGCACTTACGTTACGTAAATCGTCGGCCGCCAAGAGACTCAGGGCCTATAGCGCCAGCCCCGCATCATCCATATCCTTGGAGAAGGCCGAGGTTAGCTGTAATTCCGGCATGGGGTGTGCTTTTTCAAATGCTTGCTCCCGCAAAAGTTCGAGTGCCCGCAGGGCATCTTGCTTTTTTTGCTGGACGAAAGCCGCGCCGAGCTCCCTGCACAATTTCTCGACGTCGCCCTTGCCGTCGTGCGCATCCCGAACCATCCGTGCCAGGGTGCGCTCGCGAAAGTTGACGGCCTTTGCCGCACCCTCGAGCCTCGCCTGCTGTTCGGGTGAAATCACGCCGCGCCGGCAAGCAGCGCGAAGGGTTCGGCGCAGGTCAATCAGCGCATGCGTCAATTGAGCGAAATTCACTTCGGCCGGTCCATGCAATACCGCTACTGCGTCGTCGGGTGCAAAGGCGAAGCGGCGATACCATCGGTAGATAAGCCCGACGCCTTGCATATGGGGGAACAGCTCGGCTGCTCGAAGGGCACCCATGCTGGCCGCGCCGACGACGTGAATGCGGCGGCTGAGGGCCCACAGGATTTCCTTGTGCCGAACCGCCGGCTCGGTCTGAAAACCGCCATCTATGAGAAGGATCGCACTCGGGTCGAAATGCTGCACGGCCGAAACGATCGAGCCTTGCACGGCCGGAGGAAGGCATACCGCATCGACGACCTTCAACGCGTCGGAATGGGACACGGTAGGGCCAGTGAAGACGAGTTTCGGGCGCATAATCCCTACCCCTGCAAGAGCGGCTGCAAGGCAGGGATGACAATCCTGACAACCGACAGGGCGTCGAACGGTTTCGTTCCCAGCCGGATTAGGTAAACCGCATCGAACCCTCTCTCTTCAAGAATTGCCAAGAGGACCGACAGCCCGTCCGACGCCGTGTTGAACTTCTGCTCGGCGAGCGCGCGGAAATCCACGCCGCGCGGGCCATCGCGGAGGAGCCGGCGATGCGCTGCGATCATCTGCCGATCGGGGTATTTCGGATAGAACGCACGCGTCAGGTCATCGCGCGCGCCCGAGATCGCCGCCAGACGGGCCTGGGCCGCTTCGTAGATGGCGTGCGCCGCCGCGCCGGCGGGACTGAAACCGGCAGCCGAACCATCAGCCGGATGATCCAAAATGACCGTTTCCGTCGGTTCGTCTTCCAGCAGATGGCACCACACCACCGGTATGCCGAACGGCGAAAAAGCTTGCCAAAGGCCGACCAGCACTTTCTTTGCGGCCAAAGTTTCCAGGAGATCGCGCAGCGACGGATCATCGATCGTCTCGGGATCGATGCGTTGACGATGGAAAAACCCGTGGGTCCGGTATGCCGTGGCGATCGCGTCGCGTTCGATGCATTCAAGCATGCCATGAACGATGGCATCCGGCTCCTCGAAGCCTGCTGCCAAACCGCTCGTCGATGCCGCGAAAATCCCGTCATGGGGCAGTGACGGCAACACATAGGCGGTGTGCACGAGCTCGAACGGGACCAGGTCGCGGCTGCCGGTAAGAAGATTGTCTGCGGCTACCCACGCCGTCTCCCTGCCGCGCCATCCGGGCGCAGTGCCCCCCTGGAGATGCATTTCGAAGCGATCTGGCGGGATGCCCAATTGATCGGCGCAGCCGACCACTGGTTCGAAATTCGCCACCTGCTCTGCAAAGAAGCTCTCGGCCGATTCCAGCATGGCCGATACCGCGGCTTGCGCCAGGGTGGCGCCCTTGCCTTGCGCGACCGCGTTGGAGAGCGAGAAAGGTCTTGTCACCTGCACGACCGGGATGCCGAGCTGGTCGAGCCCGGTAATGTCGGCGATCCGCGTGATGCCCAGGCCTTCGCGCATCTTCATCAGCCTCGCCAGCGCCTCGTCGGGCGGCGGACCAAGGCGTTGATATCGCTCCAGCATCGCGGATGCGCTAGTGCCGAACGGCCGATTCGGGATTGACGATCAGCGCGGCGCCCGGCTCGAGAGCGGTTTTCGCACGTTCGACCCGATCGCGATAGCGAGACGACAGTTCAGGCGACAGGCCTGATGATTGAAGGGTCTCGTATGTACTGACGAGGAAAGGCACGGCACTTTGCTCCGCGGCTATGGCGATGCTCTTTTGGAGGGCAGCGATTACGTCCACCTCCGTATCGCCCTTGAGAAGAAGTAGCTCCGCCCTTCGCCTGTAGAGCTCTGCCAGCCAGAAGCGGCTGCCGCCGGCCTCGGCCTGCGCCACAGCCGAGCCCAGCAGCGCGAGCGCCTCATCGACCTCGGCAGTTCGTGTCAAAAGCTCTGCCAGCATGCCGCAATAGACCGGTTCGTCCTCAGGCGTCTGGAACTCGCCATGGAGGCCAAGGCCTTGCCGCATTTTCTCCCTGCCGCTCTCGACCTGGCCGGCGTTGCCGTCGCACCAGCCTTCGAAGATTTGCGCTGCGGCGGCGAGAGCGGGCATATAATGGCGCTCCGTCAAGTGGCGCAGATCCGCTATCACGCTTCGTAACCTCGAAAAATCTCGGCGATAGCAATGCAGCATCGCCTCGTTGAGATAGGCATGTGCGATGCTGCCGGCATGTCCGGTTTGCTGCGCCCAGCTCCTAGCTTCCGACATCGAATGGATCGCGCTTGCCGGCTTTCCGACGAACCAAAGCGACAAGGCGCGGTGGGCGAGCCCGCAGACCCTCGCGTCATGCCCGCCGAACAACGCAGCATTGGCTTTGCCCTGGCCGTGCTCATAGAGCGAAAGTCCTGCGTCGACGGCCGCGATGCAGCGGTCGTGGCGGCCAAGATTGAAGTCGATTGCCCACACGCAATGCCTGGCCTGGAGTTGCACTTCGGCATCCTCGACATCCCTGAGATCGCTGAGCACGACTTCCGCGCGCTCGCCGTCCATGACGGTATCCGTGAACCACCAGCCCCAGTAGATCGGGAACCACTTGGCCCGCTCGGCCACCGGCCGCCGCCGGGCTATCACCACGCCGTCCTCGTACAATTTGCGGGCGGGCCCCGAGTTCGGACCTTCGACAGCGGTCAGGATGGGACCGAGCACGATCATGGCCGATAGCCGCAGCGCGTCTCGCGTGTCGGCTGCCGCAACGCGCTCGCAGAGCGCCAATGCATGCTCGAGTATCTGCCTCGCTTCCGCCATTGCCGAGCGGGACGAGCTTTCCGTGCCTGCGATCACGAACTGAGCGATCGCATCCTCCAGAAGGCCTGCGCGCTCGGCGTGCTCGGCGACCTCGGCGGTGCTCAGCCACCCGGCCAGGTTTCGGTTGCGGCTCACCGCGGCAAACAGGTGGCGATGCAAGGCCTGCCGTCTCTTGCGCAGCGTTGCGTTGTAGATCGTCTCCTGGATAAGCGCATGGCGCACGCCATAGACCGGAACGCCAAAAGGCCGTACGCGGATCAGGAACCCGGCCTCGCTCAGTGAATCCAGCGCGTTTGCGGTGATTTCGTCGTCGAGCTCCGGCAACAGCGCGCGCAGCAATTCCTGATTGAAACGATTGCCCGCGACGGCCGCGGCGCGCGCGACTTCGTGTGCCGGCCCTAGCGTTTCGAGCCTGGCCTCGATCACGCTTTCAAACACCGAGGCATGACTACGCGTCGCGGTCTGCGCCAGCTGATCCGTTGCCGAGGCCGCGTTCTCGGCCATCCACTGGCAGATTTCTTCGATGAACAGCGGGACGCCTCCGGTCACGCGTTCCACCACGTCGAGCAATTCCGAGGAAGTTGAAGGCTTGCCTTGCGGCCACATGGCCGCGATCGCCAGCCGCGTTTGCTCGCGGTTGAGCGGCTTTAGCGAGATATGCCTTGGATTCGATGCTGCCAGCCAGCTCCCGGATTCAGGGCGCGTGGTCACGATGACAAGCGCCCGGAAGTGACGGGCCGACTGTGCAAGCTCAGCCAATAATTGTCTCGACGTCAGGTCGATCCAATGGATGTCCTCGACCACCAGGACGATCGGTCCGCTGGCGCACAGGGCTTCGAGCGAGTTGCGAACCGCCCAATTGGCTTTCGCGCACATCGCCTCGGCGTCGATTTCCTTAAGCATCGGATCGGCTCCCGCAGCGCCGAGCAGGAACGAGAAGATGTCTATGATTTCAGGATCGCGGACGTCATGATCGCGGAATACTTCTGCCACAGCGGCAGCGCTCAGCTGTCCTTCGTTGCCGGCGAAATCGCCGCGTACGTTCTGTAGCAGCGGATGCAGCGCCGACCGCAAGCCGCCGGGCGTGCACTGGAAGAGCAGCAGTTTCGCGCGCTGGTGACGCGTGCGCCGGCGCACTTCGTGAAGAATGCGCGACTTGCCGATCCCGGCCTCGCCCTCGATCACCACCACGCCGCCGTTTCCTGCAACGGCGCTGTCCCATGCTTCGGCGATCGTGGCAAGTTCGGCCTCGCGATCGACGAGCGGACTGCTCAGCCGCCCGAAGGCGAAGAAGCGGTCGACCTCGCGCTTGTGACTCAGCGCGCGCCAGACGAGCTCCGGCTCGGCAAACCCCTTGATCGCATGGCTGCCCCTAAAGCTGAACACATGTGACCGTCGCGCCAGGTTGCGCGTCGCGTCCGAGACCAACACCGTATCCGGCTGCGCGATGGCCTGGAGCCGCGTGGCCATCGCGAAGGCAGGGCCGGTGACATTGTCACGACCCGTCTCGGCGTCACCCTTCTGGATCAGGGTCATCGATGTCGCGATTCCGACCCGGACATGCAAATCGGCGCGGCCTTGGTTCGAACCGACGCGCCTGCAGGCGTCGATGATTTCGAGCCCGGCCCGGATCGCCAGCGATGCCGCATCCTTGGCGTCTATTTCGGCAGGAAACAAAGCAACGCCGCCATCGCCGACCTCGACCTCTACGGCACCCGAGCACGACGCGACCGCCTGTCTCGCCGCCCGCTGGAAGGCTGATATCAGTTCCTCGAACTCTTCAATGTCCAGGATGCCAAGAAGGTCAGTCGATCCGACCAGGTCGTAGCAGAGCGCGGTCAGGATCCGGCGCTCATGCCGGGCTTCGGACGCATTGTTGGCGTTGCCGCCCAGAAAACCTGTTGCCACCGACGCCGCCGGCAACGCGACCGGACTCTTCTCCGACATGCTGGGATTTCCTCGCCGAGCACAGTGACGGCAATATTAGCAAAGTGCGATGCTGTTCACAAAACACTTGATCATTAGGCAGGGCAGGAAAAAGCCGATGCTGGGATCATTATGGAAGAAATGCTCACGCGGCGTGGCGTTGACCACCAGCTGTGACCGCTTTTGGTGGGCGACCGGGATGACTTCGATGACCGAGATCAGGCGCGTTGCGACCGACAGTTCTGGGGCCGGTTTACGGACAGCCAGCCTTTAGACGATCTGCGCGCGAAAGCTGCCTTCATCGGCTGGTTCCCAGCTTTGGACATTCGGTAATACGTGGCCTGGTTAGAGAGCGGCCGTCCTACACCGCTCGCTGGAGCGGCCGTGTTCCGTAACGGACGTTCAGGCCGCAGGCCGCGAGTGGTCCGGTCACGGCGCTGTCGAGACGGGGCGCGCCTCGCGACGCAGGCGCTTCCTTGCACGTTCAAGGATTTCCTCCGATAGGGGCGTCCCCGATGCGATTCGGGCCAAGGTCATGGCGCCGATCATGGTGGCGTAGTCCACCATGGCTTCGCGGGCCTCCCCAGAAAATCGATCGTCGGCCAGCGCGTCGATCATCTCCTCGACGACAGCCGCCGCCGCCCGCGTCTTACCTGAGGACCTGGCAGCCTCGCTCCCCAACGCCGCCATTGGGCAGGTAGGCGTATGCCAAGAAGGCCGATATCAGGTTCCACGGGATGGGATTTGATGCACCCGTGCCGGCGGAGTTGAAGCTGGCCGACAAGTGGACCGGCCCGAACTTTTCGAGCGCCTGGAGAACCAGCTTTGCGGCGACTATCTGCGCGACAACAGATCGACGCGCGATATTTTCGTTCTCGTGCGCAATGGTGAAAAGGCCGGCTGGAACGTGCCAGGAGCAGCCAATCGGGTTGATTTTGAAGGCCTGATTTGCGGCACTTCAGAACCGTTGGGAACAGATTGCGCATGCGTTTCCGGACGTAGATGAAGTCACGGTCATCGGGGTAGATCTCCTAAAAAGAGCTGCGTAGATATGTGGGGAAGACGAAGCCCTGTCCTCCTTCAGGCCTTCTGCGACGACTCAGCCCGTGACAAGGGAAACAAACAGGTCGCTGGAAGGCGCTAGGCCACTGTTCACTTGCTATGCATTGCAATGTGCATATATTGTGCATATGAGAGGTCGAAGATTTGCCATGGCCCACGTACAGCTCGCACATTCCACTGCGGTCTCAGGCTTTGTCGACAGCTTGCAGGAGCCGCGCACACCTTATATCTCGCCGAAGCGCCTGTCGCAGGCATTGGGCGTGAAGGTCGCCAATTTGGCACAGTTGACCGGTGTTCATCGCAACACGCTTCGCAATCCGTCATCGGAGCGCCTGCAGGGCCGGATGCGCGAGATGGTGAAGGTGATCTCGGCCGCGACGGAACTCACCGGCGAAGTCGACAAGGCGATCTACTGGTACCGCAATGAACCAATCGCCGACTATGGCCATCGCACGGCTGCCGAACTCGTCGCAGACGGCCAGGTCGAAGCGGTCCTGGCCTTCATCCGGGATCTGGAGAACGGGGCGCGCGGGTGACGATCACCCGAGTCGGGCCGGACGAGATCTTCCATCGCTATCTGACGCCCAAATGGGCCTTCCTGCCCACCAGTGGTGCAGGCGCGGCGATCGACGGCGGCCGTTTCAACCGGGCCGGCGTCGAAGCGCTTTACCTGTCCCGCGCGCCTCAGACAGCGTTGGAGGAATACAAGCAGGGTGCCAGCATCACCCCGGCGGCAACGCTTGCCGCCTACAAGATCACACTTGCCGAGGTGGCCGACCTTTCGCAGGGATTCGACCCGAATGTTTGGGATAGTGCCTGGAAGGACTGGGATTGTGCCTGGCGCCAGATCGCTCGCATCGACAAGAAGGTTCCGCCTTCGTGGAAGCTTGCGGACCTGGTCATTACGACCGGGTTTCGCGGCATCCTGTTTCCCTCGCTTCGTCATGCCGGCGGCACCAATCTGGTGATCTTTCCGGCCAATCTTGTCGAAGGCGATCACGTCGCGGTTCACGATCCCGATCACCGGCTGCCGCATGACCAGTCGTCCTGGTCCTGAGTTGCTAGCTGCCGTAAGCAACCCGTTTCAATCAGTTCAGTACCTCATCCTCAATGACGCCTCTCGTTGGCTCGCCCTCTTCGCCGTCGCCCTCCCCCCGGCCAAGACCGGCCGGTATATCGCCGGCCAGCAGCTTTTCCTTCGACACCAGCCCGGCGTCTTCGAGCGCCTCGAAATCTGGCAGCTGGCGCAACGTGTCGAGTCCGAACTGCGACAGAAAATTTTTGGTCGTCACATAGGTATAGGGCGCGCCCGGCTGCGGGCTGCGCGGCCCCGAGGCGATCAGATCTTGCGCGCGCAACACGCCGATCAGGTCACGCGACACTTCCTTGCCGAAGAAGTCTGACAGCTCGCCACGGGTGATCGGCTGGAAATAGGCAATGCACATCAAGACCAGCGCCTCCGCCTGCGACAGTTCTTTTGCCCACTCGCCCGCTGCCGTGCCGAAGGCTGCATGGATGGCGTCGCCAAAAACCTTTTTGGTCCGGTGCTGCCAGCCGCCGGCGACCGCGACCAGCTCGTAAGGGCGACCGGCGAGTTCGGCGCGAATGTCGTCGATGATCAGCTCGAGATTGCAGTTTCTTCCCACCACCCGCGCGAGGACATTACGTGTCACCGGTTCATTTGCCGCAAAGATTACCGCTTCGACCCGGCCCATCCATTCGCGCCAGCGCAGCTCCGGCGGCAGGTGGTCTAATTCCGTGTCGAGCAACACAGCCTGTTCGTTCGGCTTGCGGCGGGCAGACGCTTCGCTCATCCCTACAGTCCAAAAAGCCGGAAGCTGGGGCGGCCGGAAAGCTCGCGCACGGCATCCAGCTGTTGCAGCCGCTCGAACAGGCGTCGCGCCGCAAAGCGCGATAGGCTTTTCGTCGTTAGCGATCCGGAGACAGCGTCGTCGTCGAGCAGTCTTTGGATCACATCGCCCGCCCCCTTTGCCCTGAGCGTCGGCGCGACGGCGATGAGCCGCTCCGCGCGACGCGACAGCTCGGCGGCCAACCGGCACGCGTCGGCCGCCGATCGAAGCAGCGCCAGGCACACCGCCCGCTCAAACCCTTTTTCGCCCGGCCGAATGCGCTTGCCGCCGGCCTCATCGCGAAAAGCCGGACCAAGGGCCTGAGCCATCAACAGCGGCAGCGATCGCGACCAGCTCAGGCTTTGCGCCAGTGACAGGTCGGCGAGCCACCAGGCCAAAAGCTCGCAGTCAGGGCGCACGGCGACGACGTGAGCGGCGATCGCCGCGGCTGCGAACGGCGCCGGCCGCCCCGAGCGCGCGAGATCGTCGATGTGTTCACAAAGCGAGGCCAGCGCCTCGACGTCCCAATGGAGACCCAGCTGGTCGAGTATCTTTTCGAGCCGGTCGGGGGTGGCGGCGGGCGGCTGCCCGGCCAGCTGCCGCCAGGCGCCGAAGATGGCGCCGGCGGGACCGGGATCGGCGTCGGCCGGGCGCAGGTGCCACGCGTCGCGCAAGGCGGCCTCGTCCTCGGCGCGGCCGGCGAGCCGCATGCTGGCGGCGGCGCATTTCAGCGCCAGCCGCTGGCGCCAGACGCCGGTCCAAGCAGGCTGCGCCCGGGCAAGCGTGTCGAGGACACCCAAGGCGGCGCCGGCCCGGAAGGCGGCGTCGCCGTCGCTCGGCGCGCCGGCGCTTGTGATCGCCCAGGCCGGAACGGAGGGCGGCGCAGAAGAGTTGGCGGCCGAGGGATCAAGGCGAATCATGATTTGGAGGGTAAAGCGGCTGTGCGCTTTTCGCCATCAATTTCGCACCAAAACGCACAGCCTGTCAGCGTGTTATAACGAACGATAATGTTGCATTATCGTTCGTTTTCCTCTTTATATGCGGTATGGCTCAAAACGTCGAGCAGAAACCAAGAAATCACCCTCAGCAGGGCTCCGCATCGTCCCGCAGCACGGGGGTCAATGTCGATCAACTCGCGGCGCAGACGTCGGCCGACGACCTGCCTTATATTGTCGATGTCGTGCTCGCTATGAGCCAGACCGCGGACGATCCCGAGGATAGCGAAAAGTCCCCTGCCCCGCTGCCGGCGTCCGGTTCGGAGCCAACGTTTGGCCTGCCGGCGCATCTGGGAAAACTCGCCGATCGCGCCCGCGACTACCTTGAGGCGGCTAGCTCCGCCAACACCCGGCGCGCCTACGCCGCCGACTGGAAGCATTTTTGCGCCTGGGCGCGCCGCCAGAACATCGAGGTGTTGCCGCCCGATCCTCAGACCGTAGGCCTTTACATCACCGCGCAAGCCTCGGGATCTGGTCGGGACAAAAAATCGGTGGCGACGATCGAGCGCCGCCTTTCTTCGCTGTCTTGGAATTATGCTCAGCGTGGCCAACCACTGGACAGGAAAGACCGCCACATCGCCACCGTGCTGGCCGGTATCCGCAACACCCACGCCTCCCCTCCCCTACAGAAGGAAGCCATTCTGCCCGAGGATTTAATCGCCATGCTGGAAACCCTCGACCGCGGCACCCTGCGCGGCCTGCGTGATCGCGCCATGTTGCTGCTTGGCTTCGCTGGTGGCCTGCGTCGCTCGGAAATCGTCGGCCTCGATCTTGGCCGCGATCAGACCGAAGATTCTTCGGGTTGGATCGAGAGTTTTGACAAAGGCATGCTGGTGACGCTGCGGGGAAAAACCGGCTGGCGCGAGGTCGAGATCGGCCGCGGCTCCTCCGACGCCACCTGCCCGGTGGTCAACCTGCAGACCTGGTTGAAACACGCTCGTATCGCGCACGGACCGCTGTTCCGCCGTGTCACTGGCCAAGGCAAGGCCATGGGCGCCGAGCGGCTCAACTCCCAGGAAGTGGCGCGGCTGGTCAAGCGCACCGCGCTGGCTGCCGGCGTTCGTGGCGATCTGTCGGAAGGCGAGCGCGGGACCAAATTCTCTGGGCATTCGCTGCGCGCCGGCCTCGCTTCCTCGGCCGAGGTCGACGAGCGATATGTGCAAAAACAGCTTGGCCATGCCTCCGCCGAGATGACCCGTCGCTATCAGCGCCGGCGCGACCGGTTTCGGATCAACCTCACCAAGGCAAGCGGGCTGTAAACGCCCCTTGAGAGGAAGCCCGCCCCTATCAATAACCTCCGTTTGCGCGATCGCCTTGCTGCAATCACAATATGTCGATAGATTGCGGTTCTATCGACATGATTTGGCAATGTGTCGATGCTGACCTTGCCCCTCTGATCTAATCCGGTTTGAAGTTCGTTCTGGCCCATCGAGAGGACCAGGACATGAAACGTAGCCGCTTCTCT
>NZ_JAMYMR010000039.1:0-49167 GCF_040318635.1 Mesorhizobium sp. M1066 | reverse complement strand
CGATCCCCGAGGTGCGTGAACTTATCAAAAAGCACGGCAACGACCGGGAGACGCTGGAACGAGAAGCAAAAGCGCTGGGCAGTAGGTGACCAAGCTGTCAGACCTTGGACCACCCATCCCCGGCAAGCAGCACGGCGGCGAGCCAGCCGACGAGCGGGAGAATTTCTACACCTGCCCCATATGCGGGCAACAGGTCGACGTGCGCGACCTACGCCAGGTCATTTGGCATGAACGGCCAAGGCACAAGCCGCTCCTCCTATTGGTGAAAGGCTAGACGCGGCCAGCAGTGACCTAGCTACCAAAGTAGACGCATCTCTCCGAGAGCAACGGTGACTTGACTCAGATGCTCAACAAGAGTTGAGTGGTTAACAGTCTGGGTTCCAACTGCGTTGCGAGCGAATGGCTCTTTCTAAAGATCTAAATTCGGTCGAGATGACATTCATCTGCTCGGAATGTGGATTGGGCTTCGTAAAGCCGGGGCGCTGGTTCAAGTCTGCCGCCCAACATCGTTGCTACGGCTGCCACCACCTCACTTACCTCAGCTATCCGAAGAAGCTGGCGTTGTTCGACAGATACGCAAAGCTTCTGACGAATGGGGCGGTGACGGGGGACGAGTGGGGCGCGACCGCCGCAGCTTCAATAGGTATGCGTTCTCAAGCGACGACGATGTTCCAGCCCGTCACCAGATCACGGCAGAACCTCCCGCTCTACAAGCCAAGCCAGAAGCGCTAGGACTTTCAGGGCAGTATTTGTGCACGAGTAGTAGGCTTTTTGACGATCCTGCCTCCTAGTGACCAGCCCAAATTCTCGCATGATGCCGAGATGTTGGGAGAGTGCTGACTTGCTAAGTCCCACACGCGGCGCCAGATCAGAACGGACATTTCTCCTCAGCCAGAATCGTCAAAGCGAGGAGGCGCTTTTCATTGGCCATGGCCGCGAGCAACTGGGCGGCGGCTGGCGCACAACTGCTGGGCCTTTTGGGGTTCATCATGTTCCCGTCGCGGACCTTCGCTCGCGGTTGTTACCGATTACGACGCAGCGGCAGCAGCCGAACGCATCTCACCCTCACTCTCACCATAGAATTTGTCCAAGAAGGAAAACAGAGCCCACACCTTGCTTGAGTTGCAGGAGTAATAAATCCGTTGGCTGTCACGGCGGGTCTGAACCAAACGGAGTCCCCGCAACTTACGGAGATGCATTGAGAGCAAGGGCTGCGGAATTTGCAAAATGTCGACGAGCGCATTCACCGAGACCTCTCCACTGCGCAAGTGGAGCAGGATCAACAGTCGATGTGGGCTTCCTACCACCGTGAGAAAATCAGCTGCCTCGTCGGCACGCATCAGCAAGTTTATCGAGACCATCCCCTGCCCCTAACGATGATCAACTGGTTCGTGTAGGCGTTGCGGTACCTCTCAGATCGGGAGGCAAACAGTCAAGCCCAAGATAATGGCCCGCCCACTGAGAAAGCAGAGAGCGGGCCGGCCAAGTCTGTACGTCCACGGCCATGCATTCCAACTCGCGTTGGAATCCGCGTTCCGCTTACAAACAAAAAAGCCCGCCACCTCTCGGCAGCGGGCAGTGTAGGTCCCTAGGATCGCCCCGCGGCAACCAAGGTACACCCGGCTTCCCCAAAAGGGAAATGTTAGATGTTGCTAATAGATGATTCGCCGGCTTGCTCGACTAGCGGCTTTGGCTAGTGGCGTAGCGGTCCCCGTCCGTGTTTACCGGCCATCAGCTTGTTGTGGTCGGCGGCTGCATCTGCGGTGTCAAAGGGCGTTGCTGTGGTCACCCCATCCACGGCCAGTATCACAGCCAGGAATGGAAGGCCGATTAGGGGCGGTGCGTAGACGATGTACGCTGGCCGGGCATTTTTCATCGCCCATTTAGCACGATTTGTCGGCAGGTCGTAAAAAACCCGCTGCCCCATTCACGGCAGCAGCGGGGGTGTCCCCCAAAAGAGGACGTGCCGGGACGGGCGGTCCCTGCCAAGCCATAACCATTAGCATTGCCTGATGTTCCCTCAGAAGTGGGCCCGCACACGCTTGGGGACGATGCGGGCCCGGCCGAGGGTTGCTCGACCAGCAGCGCGCGGAGGCGCTGCCGCCATGGGAACCAGCCTTGAATTAGCAGGTTCCGCTGATCTTCAAAAAAAGCCCGCCACCCTTCGGCGGCTGTTTTTTGTGCGCAGATCGTTTAGACTAAGCTTCATTGTCTTGGTTGACATCGCGCATTCCATCAGCAGCGCTGAACTTGTTGACTCCGGCCTTCGGGAAAGCGTAAGTCGCGGCTCGCGCCCCCGCGTCCAGGGCGCGCTTTTTACCCACAGAGGTGCCAAAGTGGACGACAAATATACCAATGCTCGTGAACACTTCTTCACTGCGATCCGGGCGTTAGCAGCCTCCACGGACAGCATTCAGGCGAGGCTGATCGAGGCAAACGTAAACATTCTGAACGTCACGATCGATGAATTCGACGGCGACCGCGAACTCAAAATCAAATTTGCAAAATTGCTGGACCTTCTGGCGATTGATCAGGATGACTTGGAAACGGTCGCTGTTGAGAACGCGTCGCACATGACCGACTTCGAAGCTGTGAAAGTTGCGGATCTGATCTGCGATTTCTATTACGAGATCACCTGATTCGGCGTGTGGTCATCGTCGCGGTACACGCAACCAGCAACCGCCCGGCCCTCTCCAAGTAACAGTGACATGTAACCCCATGTAACATGCTCTGGACACTTGCCCCCGCTATGTTCGGGATAGGACGCGGTGTGGTTCGGACGGGAGATGGGGGCATCACTCGTACGGCCCAGGGCTCAGGCAAGCTACCGCGTCCGCATGTTTTCCATGCAGGCCGTTACTGCCCGTTGAGGCGCTTCCGCCGCAGCTGCTCGATCTCTTTCATGTCGCAGTAGCAGACCTAGCTTTCACAAGTGTCGACGCCCCGCTCATACAAACATCCAGGATGCCAGTAGCAGGGCGCATAAGGATGAGCTCAGGGCAGCGGCAGCAAGAAGCACCCCAGCGCTATTCTGCCATTGTAACGGTGGCTCGTGCACCAACCTGTTGGAGGGCGGCTGATTGTCATTCATCACGCTGGCGCCTGAGAATAAGGACCCGCTAGCCATCGTAGCGGCTTGCGGGTCCTTTCAGCGAAGGGACGTAGCTGTGCCGATTTCACGACTGAAACAACAATCGTTTCATACGGGTTGTTCCGGCTAAATCTGGCTGCAGGACCATTGCGTTTTGGGGACGGACTTTGGTCCGTTGCTATTGAGACCGAAGTCCCACAACGAAACGTTTGGTGCGGAGCTTTGTTTTCGTGGCCGGCACAGAACGTGCGCACGTCAATCGCCCACTCTCAACCGTACAAATAAGATGATCAACCTTGAAGTCGAGACGTCGCAAGCGCTCGTGGCGCGCCTGGCTAATCTCCAGGCGAGAGTGCGGGCAGCACGCATAACTGAGGCCGAAATTAAGACCTTCCAAAAGGTCGCAGCCGTCACGGACGACAGCTGCGGCCAGATTGCTGGCGACGACCTAATCGCTGCATCATTCCCCGTCGAACAAGGAAGCTGGCTTTGAGACATTGAAGGTTCAGGCTGGGTTTGTTCTTTTCATTCGCGAATTTGTAAATGCTGGCGAGGGCAAGGAGCGGAAAACGCCGATTACTGGCAAAGAAGCTCACAAGTTCCTTCTGGCGACGCGCTCATCACCCCGTAAGCTTGACTACTGCCTCTAGTAGACCAGACCGGCCGGCACAGATTAGGTTCAGGCGGCTTTGTCGACGCGGCCCCGATTGTGGCGAGGGTTTTCGGACCCGCAAAGCCGTAACATTGGAGTGTGACTGCGCCAGTGTGCGTAGTGTTTTTCGGCCATTATCAGTGTGCCGGGCGCCTGAATCACTATGATCGGCGGCGCCCCATTGCGGACTATCGTGCTGGCGTAGGTATGTCGCAGCTCGTGCAGTGTGATATCTTGCACATTTGCGACCTTCAGAACGGCTTTCCAGGACCGATTGTAGGTCGACGGTGGCCACGGCGCGCCGCTTTCCTGCCGAAGCAGGAATTCGCCGGCGCCGCGATCGGCCGCGAGACTGGCGTACAGATCGGCGCCGCCGTCTGGCAAAGGGAACGTGCCGCGGCTTCCCGCTTTTGCTTTCGACGATGAACACGGACTTGTTCACGAGGTCGTAGTCAGCAACGCGAAGTCGGGCCAGTTCACCGAACCGGCGCCCGTCACGAGAGCGGCCGATATCAGATCGCGGATCGTCCGGTAGCTCGCCGCCACCCATGCGCGCTGATCTTCCGGCGACACGTTCTGCTGTGGCCGACGGTGTTAACAGCAACTCATGCAGGAGTCGCGTCTGCCTGTAGGCCGCAATGCGGCGATATGAGTCTCTTAGGCCAGGGCTTCCGCGATCACGCTATAACGCACAAAAGCCGAATCGGCCCATATCTTCGAATGCGGCGGACCTGATTGTCCGCTTGGCCGGCGCCGCACAGCCCAACAGCTCCCACCCTGGCGTCGGCCATTTTACCCCGGGGAAATTCCCGACGCTGGTGACGTTGGCTGGTATGGCTCTTGTCACCGGGTTTGCATCTGAAGTGGTTATTTTGTTTGTCGTGCTGCTTTTCACCCATGCGGCCCGAGACCTTCAAAGCTCAGTTCTGTTTCATAGAATATGTCACCGACTGCGCCGTGGGCTCTAGGTCATCGTTTTGTAGCGCAATGATCCTGTGGCTGAGGGCGTTACCCCGCCGTCGGCGGTCGAACCGGCCCGGTTGTGTTCCACCGAATGAACTCCACTTCCTTCCCGGACGGTGTTCAACAGCACCTCATGCAAGACTCGCGTCTGCCTTTAGTGGTCGCAATGCGGATATGAACGGCTTGACGATGCTCAGGTGCAGCGCTTCCGCTGCCATCAGAAAGCGCTCGATTTCAGCCTGTGATAACTGCTTGGAAGGTTTCGATCTTGCCATTTGTGCGAACTCCGTTTGAGGGGGATCGCCGCAACGGAAGGATTATATTCCTCGTCTTGATCTCCCTGGCAAGGGCCATTCGGCCAAGCTGCCTTCCCGGTGGTGCATCACCTCGAAGATCACCTCAAAGACCCTGTCGACCTCCTCGTTGATCTCGTCGGCACCGATTCCCTCACCCTCCGCAGATTTCATCATTTCGTCAGCGAGGTCGCTAACCGCCACAGGATCATCAGTCATCGCGTAGGGCGGGTGCTCTGCCATCCACCGATCGAGAAAGTTGATGCCGCGTGTGCTCATCAGCCGATAAGTTCAAAGTGCATATTAGGTTCCGCTACTTGACCCGTGAGACGACTGCACCAGACTCCAGTGCATGGCTAGGGGTCTCAACATCGGCGATGAGGTGGCGATCGACGCCACCATTATCCGACGCGTCACTGACGACAGGATCAGCGTGTCAATACCGACCTACGGATTTCCCCATTCCGTTCGGGATAGCACCACGAAGGTGGTCAAAGGCCAGACCATGGAACTGATCGGCAGCGTCACACGGGTCGAGAAGGACGCCGTAACCGTCAGCCTGGGTGGCCCGGTGGTGACGGTCGCGCTTGATGTGGTGCGGCTGGTGACGCCCAGAGTGCGTTAGTCAGCCAAGGACCATCCCAGCGAATACCACAGTGAGGAGCAGTGATACCGGCACGGCTAGCAGACAGCACAGCTCAATGGTCTTGTTATCTTGCCGCTTGTCCATCTCACCGCCTCGCTTTGTTCCCTGTGATTTTGACGAAACGGGGTGGCCAATGGAAGCGGATCCGCGCGCGATGCGTTAGAGATTCTGTCGGGTGCTGTATATTAGCAACACCTTGAGCGACCCCTGCTCATTCCTCCCTGAAATCCTGCAGTGAAGCGTGCCGCAAGTTTCCTTGCCCCGCACACACGGCCGGCGATGCCGGCTTACCCCCCGAGAATGGCTGGAGCGCAATGGTGAGGGTACGGAAAAAAAGAGTGAAGTGGCGTCCGACAGAATGTCAGAATGACTTAGGCGGAACGTACAGGCAAATGGTGATGTCAGGGTTGCCAGATGGAAATTCATGATGCCGGCCTGCCGTTACTTTTTGGGCATGACACCAATGAAAACGCATGTCGTGCGACTGATGCACCCTGCCATCCGCGTAAGGAAGCAACTCGCCTGACGGTACCTTGAAGCCCCTGCTCGTTTCGCGGACGGCACCGTCGGCCACCGGCTCGCAATGCTGGTTATGGCAGCATTGTTTTTCGTACCAGTCATCGTGTGCCGATGCCAAAGGAGTTCCGAAAACGCAGGCCGCGACAATGGTTGCGCCCAATCCGAACGCGCCGCCGCACCGCCTCAATGGCCAGAACATGACGTTACATTAGACTTACCTGATATGACTGCGCAAGCGCAGCGCTTAGCTTAGGTGCAGCGCTTCCGCTGCCGCCATGGCTCGTCGATCTGGCCATGGTAACGAACTCCTATTTGTAGGCCTCGACCGCGCTTGCAGCGCTGCCTGTATATTAGCGGTGAATGATGTATGATAATTGTGACGACATGGGTCGCCGTCTCGGAGGGCCATTCGAGTGCATGCGGTCGGAGCACGACACACGGCGGGCTTGGCAGGAGTGGTCGCCACGGCTGCGGCTCTTTGCGACGTTTCCGTGTTTGCGCATAGCGCAGATAGCCAATGGACCTATCCGCCCGCTTGCTGTCACGGCGACCCGGTGATCGGAGAGTGCGAAAAAATTCCCAGCATAACCGTAACACCGGGACCCGATGGCTATGTGCAGATCGAAGCTGGCTTGGTGGACTGGATCACCAGTAAGTAGCAACAAGGAAACCTTTTTCGAGGTTCGGAATTAGGGCCATATGGCCCGCTTCTTCTTTGATCTAATCGACGATGGCGAAGTCTTTCCCGACCCTGAAGGCACCGAGCTTGAAAACCGGGAAGCCGCTGAAGATGAGGCAGCAATAGCGTTACTCGAAATAGCCAAAGACCAGATGCCGGACGGTACTTTCAGGGAAGTTGCCATCCGTGTCCGCGACCACACCAGCAGGCCGCTATTCACCGTAAGGGTCACGTTCGAGTTGGTGCGTGAGCCGCCCGATGGATGAGGACATCGCCTTAGAGCTATTCATTATGGCGGCGCACCGACGCCAGCGACATGCGGTCGCTGAGGCAGACAACATGCTTTCGGCCATCGCGGAGACGCGCCGCACAATTGCAGAGTCGCGCAAGTTGCTAGAACGACTAGCCGACAAGTCAGGCGCTATCCAGCCTTAGGGGTAGCACCGGCCCTGTAGTGTTCCACCGGATGAACTCGACTTCCTTCCGGTGACTTCCCGGACGGTGTTCAACAGCACCTCATGCAAGACTCGCGTCTGCCTGTAGTGGTCGCAATGGGGCGATATGAACGGCTTGACGTTGCTCAGGTGCAGCGCTTCCGCTGCCACCAGAAAGCACACGATTTCAGCCTGGGATAACTGCTTTGACGGTTTTGACCGAGCCATTGCGACAGCTTTTGAGAGTCGCCCCATTCAGGACAATAATCCTACCGCAACCGTGTAAAGGCTCAAACGTCGAAAAGATCGCGTGGCCCCACGCCGACACAACGCGACATCGAATTTTTGCACCAACCTGAGGAACATGCATCCGCAATCGAAGTTCGGAATCTGCTTGGTCAGGCTGACTCCCTCCTTGAAACGACCAAGTGCTGGTGCATGACCCGCCGCTGTAGTTGTGCCCTCAGCGGCGGGTCTACTTCGTCAGACGCTCCACGGCGCGCTCCTAGAGCCAACTGTCTTTTTCCCGTCTCTACCGCCCCAACGGCTGTTTCGACAGCGACACGAGTTCAGCCTCGTCGACTACACCGGCCATGTAGTTTGCAATAATGCGGGATGCGAGACCGTCTCGTGCTTCAGGCGACTGATCATCGAGCCTAAGCTTGTCAAAGGCCCGTCCGAATAGGGCAATCTCAGAGGCGTTGTAGGAGATACCCGCCCAGTCGCCTTTCGCCGAATTGGCATTCTCATCCTCCCGAAAGTCATGAAGGGAAGCATGCCGCGGATCTTCTTCGCCGCGCAAGTGCTTCACGCGTCTAATGATTCCCGGCTTGACCCATGCATCGCCGGCTGCTTCATGCCCTTGGGGCGCCGCCCCTGGGTGCTCCTGGACACGTTTCCATAGTCGCTCGCGCATTTCCCGGTTCAGGGTGACGAACGCGCTTCCGACATAGCGCCCGGTGCCACGCTCGGCCATCAGAGCGAATGCCGGCTTGCCTGCCTCGCGTTCAACGCCGAGCAGTTCATATTCATCGATCGAGTAGCATTTCGCCTTCAGCCAGTTAGTGGAGCGGCTCGCTGAACTGGATGCCACTGGCCGGCTCGATCATGCTGGCCAGGATCTCGCGCGCTCCTCCAGCGCCATGTCTCGCAGATCGTGACCATTGAGGTGTAGCAGATCGAACGCGACGAAATAAAGGTCATGCTGCCGGCGGGTGATCGCCTTGCGCAGTTCGCTGAAGTCGGACAGACCGGCCTCGTTCAGCACGATGATCTCGCCATCGACGTTGGCGCTGTTGGCGCCAAGACTCTCGGCACCAGGTCGCGATATTCCTCCGTCCAGTCGTGGCCGTTGCGTGTGAAGACTCTAGTGCCGTCATCTTCGATGACCAGCTGTGATCGGTACCCATCAAACTTGACCTCGTGAACCTCCCCTCTGGAGGCTACTCCACCAGGGTCGGCATCAATGGCGCGACGAACCTCAAACGCATGAACTGACCCACACCCGCGATTCAATCAGCTTTAGCTAAAATAGTTCCAAGAAGGATGAACGATGTGGCCCGGTGCGCGTTGCGGATCAACAACCTTTAGGAGCAACACCAATGGGAGACGACAAGAGCAAGCGTGATTTCCGAGACCGCGACCGGGTATCAGGCGACGAAGAATACGAGGTCGGTTATCTCGCCAGCAAGTTCCAGCTTACGATCCCCGAGGTGCGTGAACTTATCAAAAAGCACGGCAACGACCGGGAGACGCTGGAACGAGAAGCAAAAGCGCTGGGCAGTAGATGACCAAGCTATCTGATCTCGGCCCGCTGATCCCGGCGGGCAGCACGGCGGCGAGCCTGCAGACGAGCAGGAGAATTTCATGATTTGCCCGGTATGCGGCCAGCGGCTCGACATGCGTGACTTCCGCCGCTTGGCACGATCAGCCCGAACACAAGCCGCTGGAGTTGGAGCTTTATGTCACCAGCCGGAACGCGTAGCGGTTCCGAACGTGGTCATTGAAATAGCGCCCCTTGGCAAAGGCTGCTTTGAACGCGGTGAAGGTTTCAAGCGGTACGTCCAAGAACTCATAGTGCTTCCCACTGGCTACAAACCAGCTGAGAGAACCATGTTGTTCGGGTCATAGTCGAACTTGCTTATCGAGGTCGACGGCATGGCGCCCAACGGGTGGCAAAGGCGTTGGTTGCATTTCCGCGCCCTTGTCCGCGGCAAGCGCCATGGAAGCCTATTATAGGGCCGCCTTTCCCCTCCCGCCGGAGTGTTCGGTTCACCATTCATTTACGATATTAGCGCAGTCTGATATGCGGACATGCTAGGTAGCTCGTACATGCCATAAGCCCCGGTGCCGCGACCCAGCGCCGGGGCTTTTTGTTCCTTGGATGAGGCCCGCCGGGGCGCCGCTGCCGGGGACATGATCCGACTCGACTGCCGGCGGAAACAGTCGCATCTTGTCTGTGGGGACGCAGGGCGTGCAAGTATCGATACGACAACAGGTGTGATCAGTGGCGCAAGCGGCGTGGTGCGCAGCGGGCACGTGCGCGCTTGCTGGCAAGCGTTCCCAAAAGGCTTGACTTCGTGACGGTGGCCGCGGCAGCCGCCTTGGTCGCAGTTCGGAGTGAGCACAGCGAAGGCTCCCCTGACCTCCATGTTTCTAACTGGATCGCGCCGAGGCCGGAGGTGATCACCGGAGTCGCTTCCATCATTGATGGCGACACGATCGAGATCCATGGCCAGCGCATTCGCTTCAATGGCATCGATGCTCCCGAGTCGGCGAAGCAGTGCGATGACGCTGCTTGCTTGGCTGCGATGGCAGCGGCAACACAACATTCCCTAACAGGCGCGGACCCTGCACATCTGCGGTCAATTCGCTGTAGCCGGCCCGGATTGGCGCCTGTGTGGCGTTCAGGTCGATCATGAATTCGACGAGGCGCGCTTGCTTCGGGGTCAACTCGTTTGCGGGCATGGATGGTCACCCCGGTCTGAGCGGGTGCGGGAATTTGGTATGTTTCGAACATTGCTAGCGGCGGCCCGCTATGGTTGTTTTTTCCTGTTGCATCTGTGGAGGAGTGCGGGCGGTGGACGACCAACCAAAGAACAGTGTTTCGATTGAGCAATTAGACGGGCAGTGGGCGGTTCAGATCGTCGAGGACGGCGCGATCACGCAGCAGCTTTTCGAGACCGAGGAATTCGCGAGGAATTCGCAGCCGGTCAGTGGCAACGGTTAAACCCGAACCCTGTTCCCCCAATGCGCCGGCAACGGCGTTAGACAGCTAAGCTTCAAAACTGCTCGATTCTCGGATGCTGCACCAGGGGCGGAACTTTGATGCAATAGCGAAGTTCGAGAGGAGATATTTTCGCAGCAGAAACGCAGATGAACGGGATCGTAAACGACATCCTGGCCGAGGTGGCAGAGATACTTCCTTCGCTATCAACGGACGAAAAAGATTCGCTTCCGAAACTGCCAGTCGACGCACCCAACTTTCCCAACGATCTGGAACCGGTGATCCGAGCGGAGACGCCCCCCCGGAGCAGAAAGCAGAAACCGCAGACCGTCAGTGCGACGGGAAGCCGCCTCCAAGGTGAAGAGTGATGTCGGACGACGGGCGGAACCGAGTTCGGGAAGGCGCGTTGCTCACCAGCGCCACTTCACGGAAGGCCGGAGCAATGGTGGACAATCTATCTCGCAGGGAAGAACAACGCGGCACGCGCAGACTCATGGCGTGGGGCGTGGCGGTTATCGCTGTCATTTTTCTAGGCCTAATGGCATTCTTTGTACTCACGCCTTTATCGAACGGCTCTTGGCAGACGGCACCGTTCAAGCGTGCTCCTGAGCAAAACCAGGGCGGTAATGCGCCAGCGGACACATCACCCAGCCCAGGCGTGAAAAAAAACCCTCAGGAAAATACTGAAATGCCCGAGTAGCAGTAGTGGGGTTGGGAACAATCCGCACCAGCTGGAAACTTCCTCGGGGGCTGCGGGGCGACTTTAAGAAAGAACCCGCCTGACTTGGCGGGTCCCGGCGCATCTCCGAGCATGAATGTGCCGTGAGCATCACGTAGGGGAAGACCAGAATGGGAACAAGCCAAGAACCCGTTAGGTTTTGCGATCCAGTTGCCGAGCATCGATCGCTATATGATCGAACTCGCCGCCTTGTCCTGAGCCAAACCGATGAGGCAATCGATCTCGAACATCACCTCGATATGGCCTCGACGACTTACCGACCGGCGTAGGGTGTGGAGCGCGTCGAACCTACGGCAGGTCAGTCTCGAGGGCGGCAACCCGGTTCAAAGCCTCCGCTACTAACTGATTGCCAGCTGCGGGTAGAACCCGCTGCCCCATTCACGGCAGCACCCCACCCCGCAGGCGTTAAATATTTTTCTTAAGGCGGGAACCTGTTCGTGAAATCAAAGTTTGGTTTGCGCTTGGCTTCCGGGCCAGGTCTCAAAGCAAAGGCCCGTCGCTGGTTCAGTGTCCCTCAGCGGCGGGCCTACTTGGTCGGTCGCTCGACTGTCTCAATGGCCTTCGCCAGAGCTTCGCCCTCATGGATCGGATCAGGGCCTCGCAGCCGTTCAACCAATCCTCAGATGGCAGCTCGCCGGCAGGGCATACCGGCAAGCAGCACGGCAATTTCACAGGCGCATTGCGCAGCGATTATTGGGCAGCGGTCGGCACCATCAAGCGGCCGAAGCATCGAGTTGAGTGACCGTGTATAATACTAGACAATGGCATTTCTACCATTACACCTGATGGCTATGTCGCATCAAACGGAGGTCGCATGCCGCTGTGGACTAGCTGTCGACTGCAAATCTTATGGAACAGGAGACCAAGGGGCCATTAACCCTATTGAGCGGTCGATTCTCAAAGATGTAGCCGCTTAAACAAGTCCGCCGCCGTCCCCAGTAGCGGCGGACTTCTAATGGCGCTCCTTCAAAAATTGGGCTTCAAGAAGCAGCGAGTTCCAGTCCGTGCCGATAAGCTTGATCAGACCGCGCGCGTCCGTGTGGTCGAATCCGTCCCCTGATCGGTCGTAGTGCTCGGCATTGTCTTTGTTGTCGAGCTCGACGACCCGCCTGTGGTCGTGGTGGTCGATTGCGCAAAGGCGAGACCAGTTGCAGCCTTCTGTTTCGGCATTGAAATGGCCGCCTTGGGCATCTCCTTTGCCCAGAAGGAACCAGCGACCAGCGGCCCTCGCATTTTTGGTGGTTGCTGTCCTCGCCCGCCGTGACGAAGGGCACTGGCGCCGCGGAGGCGCAAGGTAATGCCTCGATCGTGATGGCTCGGGTTTGGTTTTTCGTCGTCACGGGAAAAGACGCCGCAGGCAGCGTTTAGCGAGCCACGACGGCTAAAAGGCCAGCCACTCGATCGGCGGGCGCGCAATCATCAGCCAGAAGATGGCGAGCACAGCCGCAAAGGCTGGAAAGCCGAAGGCGAACCAGAGCCTGAACAACTGATTGTAGCGCTCAGGCGGGGGTTGGCTGGACGTCGCGGCGTTGATGGCGAGATCGCGCATCTTGATTTGCATCCACACCACAGGCAGCCAGAACAGGCCGGTGGCAATGTAGAGCAGGATCGAAAGAACGATCCATCCTTCAGCAAGCGAATAGCCCGCGTACTGGGCGAGAGCGATTCCGGTCACAGGTTGCGCAATAACGGCCGTAGCCGTGAACAGAAAATCGGCGAGGACGACGATGCGGGCGACAGCCGCGATGGTCGCGGCATTTCCGGTTCGGTGTGCCAGAAGCATGAAGAAGGCGATGCCGGCGCCAGTTCCCAACAGCACAGCCGCACCGATGACATGCAGGTATTTGAGCACGAAATAGACCATCAGCGTTCCTCCAGCACCGCCAGCGCGACAAAATGCAGAACCAGGATCGGTAGGATCTTCATCAGCGGGCCGAGCGGCTCGTTCCAGAGCTCCGGCCGCAGAATGCTCCCAGCAATCGCATAGAAAAGCGACAGCGCGATTGCACCGAAGAGACCAAGCCGGCTGGTCGGCCGCCAGGCGATCAGCGCGCCGACGATCATGTCGGCCAGCGCCCCGGCGACGACGGCCGGTCCGGCCAGCGCGCCGACCGCTGTGTCGATGAGCAACTCAACGCCGCTGCGCCAGCCGGTGGTGAGGGAAATGATACCGGTCATGATCCAGAAGAAGGGTAGCACGACGAAGATGGCCGGCTTGACGAAGTAGAGACCGGCGAACCATCGTTCCTGCACCGTGGCAGGGTGAAGGCTGAGTGCGGTTGCAAGACTTGACGGTTGAATGCCGGTCGCCGCTCTCCACGGCTGGGGATCACCGACCGCGCCCCGCGCGATCTCCTTTGCGGCATTGCTGCGCATTGGCGGACGCCAGCCGAGCTGAGCCGCCGCATCCCCAACTCGGTATAGGATTGCTGCGGCCCAATTGGGCAGGATGAATTCCCGGGCGCTGTTCCATCCGAACCAATGGCGGTAGCAGGCAACGACCTTGTTCATGGCAAGGGCTTCAGGCCCGGCGAGCTCCAGAGCAAGGCGCGATGGGCTGTCAGGCCCGAGAAAGAAGAGAACGGTGGAGATCACGTCGTCTAGCTGTACGACCTGAAGACGACCCGTGTCGGGCATCACAGGCAACAGTGGCAAAGCAGCGAGACCACGAAAAAGCGCGCTTGCGCCGAACGCCGGCCTCCCCAGCACAACCGAGGGGCGCAGGATCACCCAGGCGAGATCGCGCGCCATCAATGCCTCATCGCCAGCAAGCTTGCTGGCGGAGAAAGCGGAAGGCTGCTGGCGATCCACGCCGATTGCCGAGAAGTGGATGACCTTTTTCACTCGTTCCTGTTCACACGCGGCAAAGAGTGCCGAGGCGCCGCCTGCATGGACGTGCTGGGTATTCTCACGAACGCTGTCCTGTAGAACGCCGGCGCAGTTCACAACGGCATCGACACCGGCAAGATGATGGATCCAGTCCTGCGCCCGCAGCGCATTTGCCATGTCTAGCAAGATGGGAGTGGGCCCTGTGAGCGGGGCAACACTTGGGCGATGGAGCACACGAACAACGTCATGTCCCTCGGCCGCTAGGCGCGCGCAAAGCGCGGCTCCGATCAGACCCGACGCGCCGGCGACGAGAATCCTCATTCCGCGTGCCTGGCATTCGGCGAAGCCCGCGACTCGAGCGGTCTCGTTGCGGGGCCGGAAAGAACTTCACCAGCTTCATCGAAGCGGGACCCATGGCATGAGCAGTCCCACGTCCGGTCGACCGGATTCCATCCAACAACGCAGCCGAGATGGGTGCAGACTGCGGAGCGGGCTGTAAGCGTACCGTCCTGCGCCTTCCTGATGGCCAGTTGCTCTCCGTCGTGCTCGATCACACCCCCTTCTCCTGGCGGGATCTTGCTGATTTCCACAGTTCTTGAACCCAGGAGCCGTTCGGCCACCAAATGAGTAGCCGTCTTGACGTTCTCGGATATGAACGTCGGGCCGCCGGCGAGCGGCTTGATACGGGTCGCGTCGAAGATCTCCGCCGCAGGATGGGATTTGCCGAGAAGCTGCGACGCGAGGATTTCTCCTGCAACGGCACCTTGTGTGATGCCCCAGGCGTCGAAACCGGTGGCGACAAGAAGGTCCGGTTTGGAAGAACTCGCCACGCCGACAAAGGCCATTCCGTCCATCGACCGAAAATCTTCGTTTATCCAAAGGTGCGACGGTTGGTTGATAGCGAATGTTGTCTTGAGGAAGGCCAGCATGTCGGCGACGGCGCGATCCGCAGCCCCGCGGTCTCCGGTATTGAATTCGCCGCCGGCGGCCACGAGAAAGCGCTTGCCTTCACGGTTCGCCGTGCGGAAGGAATGAGATGGGCTGCCGGCGCTGATAAACATGCCGTCCACTGTTGCATGTTCAGGCATTGGCGCTGCCGCGATCGGATGCGCGAATGGGAAAGCCTTAGTAAAGAAGAGTCCGTCTCGGATGATGGGCATCTGCGTGGCGACGATGACCTTACGGGCGGTCACAATGCCGCCAGCCAGAGTCAACTGATAAGGCCCGTCGCCTGCAATCTCAAGAACGCGGCTATTTTCGAAAACGGAAATGGTGCTCTCGCTCACCAGGCGGGCCAACCCGCAAAGATAAAGATACGGATCGAACTGGTACTGCCCGGAAAAGCGGAGCGCTGCGGTCGCCCTCACGGGCAGTTCCGCACCGGACAGGAATTCGGCGGGCAATCCAAGCGATGCGGCGGCGTCGGCCTCACGGCGTAACATATCCGCCTGTTGTTCGTCTTCGGCGTAGATGAAGGCAAGTTTGGCTTCCAGCTTGGCCTTATCAGCCATAAGTGAGCACAGCGCAGCGATCTCATCCTTCGCCTTTTCATTCGCGTCCGCGTAAAGCTTCGCGCCTTCGCGGCCGAAATCCCGAATGAGGGAAGCGAATTTGAGCCCATGCTGGGATGTGACCTTGGCGGTGGAGCGGCCGGTGGCCTGCTGGCCGATCTGACGTGCCTCGAGGAGCGCGACCCTCAGATCCGAGCCCCGCAGCAGACAGGCAGCCTGCAGTCCCACGATACCCGCGCCGACGATCACGACTTCGAAGTTGTGATCGCCCTGCAAGGCACCAAATGAAATCTCCGGCTCTCGATCTAGCCAAAACGGGATCGACTTCATCGGTCAGGCCCTCTCTCTCGCCTTTCCACGACTGACTGTTTGGCGTCCACAGGCCTGCCGAACGCCTCCGATTCCGCGGCTTCCAGCTCGCTGAGCGATTTCGCGAGCACGGTACCCCACACGATGTGCACGGCGATCATCAGCAGATTCCTCTCTGCAGGATGACGCCATGCGGGAGCAAGAATTCGCGCTGCAGGAATCCAACCCAGATAACTGGCCGCCCACACACCGAGGCCGTAGAGTGTGCCGCTGCCGCGACGGCGTGGCAAAAGGGCGAACGCTGCACCGCTCATCGCGCCGAAGCCGAAGTGGGCCAACAGAGTATTCGTTCGCGCCTGCCTTTCATCGCCCCCGACGTTCAGGCGATCGACAATTTCGCGGGGTGGCAACGGGTAGCGACTCGTCCCGTTCAGCACCTCATGGAACCGCCGCATGGCACTGGTCATCGCCATCGTTGCCGCAAGGCCGGCCAGAGCTCCCAACATGATGTGTCGCACAGCATTCTCCTGACGCGATCCTGCCCAACGGGGTTGCGGGTTGATTGTTCCTTGAGGTGTATCTCGATCGCATTGCCCGGTGACCGCGGAAGTTCAAACGCTCATGGCGACGAGCAGGGTCTCAAGGCTGATGGGCAACGAAATGATCGTCAACACGTTCCCGAGCCGGACAGACAACCAAATCCACGCTCTTGTCGACGCCCAAGGCAGGCCGCTCACGTTAGGCCAGGCGAGCGACATCGCCTCCGCAGCGGACTTGCCTTAGGGTTATCCCCAGGCTCAATGCTGCTCGCCGACAAGGGCTACGATGCCGACGCATTGCTAGCGCCAATATCCCTCGCCCCAACTATGGCTCAGATAAGAACACCATCCACGCCTAGCCAATTCGACCTTGACAATGATGTTCCGTTTTTGTGCGCTGTGCGCACAATCTTTTGGAGCGATCTCATGGACCAAGTTGTGACGCTCACAGCCGCCATGAAGCTGCTTTGCAGGCGATCGCTGACAAGTCGTTGCTCAGCACAAGGGCGACCCTGTGAAGGCGCTCAAAGAAATGATTGTCCTCAATTGCGATCTGCAAGAACGGCTTGACCCGCTCTCCGCACCGCGCCCGGGCAAGTCGCTAAATCTAGGAGACCGAAATGTCCGCAATGCATCTGGACGCCGACGCCGAAGCCGAATTGCACTCGGAAGCGGAGGAGCTCATCGCTCGCTACGAAAGCCCGCTTGAGACCGTTAAGGCGCTCATGGCCTACAACTGCGAGCTTGAGACCCAAATCCTCGCTCTTGCCCACAGGTACCCTGGTTTCGTGGCGATCACCTACGATCCCACGCCTCCTGTGCTGGCATGACTTAGGCGACTCTCGATGCACGACCTTATCGCTTTCATTGGCGATAACGCCGAGCTGGTCATCACCCACCGGCAGCCTTCGCCCCATTTGCTGTGCTGTTCGGAGGCGGTGGATTTGCCGTTGGGCGCATCGCCAATCTGGAAAGCCGAATTGCCAGACGAGGTGACGAAATCGTTGCGCTGAAAGCTAAACAGACAGGACCAGAGCGGGAGGCATCGATGATCCCGATCGTAGGCACGTTTGAGTTTCTTCCCAGCGAGCCGGTCACGTCACGCCAGCCAGTGGCCCAGCGAAGGGAGAGCCTCCATGTCAGATAGCGTGCCGCCGCAACAGAAGGCCCCGAGACGCATCGTCGTCCAGCATTTGACCGCGATGAGAGCGGCGACCTTCAGCTCGTCTTTGGGCCAGCCGAGCAGCAGACCGAGCACCGGGCCGTCAGGACCGCGAGGGGTCTGGCGGGTAAACACGCTGGTCATCGCGTGGTCGCGCGATGCCAACCCTTCGCTTGGCAAATATGGGGAGCCCACGACCCTCTTTGTCGGCGGCGACGTGCCAGACATGGAATGATCACCGTTGCCGCAAGAAGAGTGTAGACGGACCGCCGCTAGGCCTTGGCCTTCTGTCTTGTTGGCGCTTTCTTTGCTGGCGTTTTCGCGACTGCCTTGCGGCCAAGACCGGAAGACTTAGCGAGCTCCGACCGTTGAGCCGCGTAGCTCGGCGCCACCATCGGATAGTCTCGTGCGAGGCCCCATTTGGCTCTGTATTCGTCGGGTGTCATTCCCAGCAAACCAAGGTGGCGCTTCATAGACTTGAACTTGCGTCCGTCCTCTAGGCTGACGATGTAATCGGGAAAAACCGACTTCTTTGGATTAACTGCCGGAACAAGCGCGGGCGGCGGCGCTTCCACCGGCTGACTCAATTCCGACAAGGCAGAATTCACACTGGCGATCAATTCGGGGAGACCGGCCGCCGGGATCGCGTTCTTCTGAACATATGCCGCCACTATGTCAGCAGTGAGCTGCAATAACTGGACCTGCTGAGCTTCAGCGTCATTCTGCATGGTTCAAGGCTTTCCCATCTGATGTGCCTCTGTCTCTATTAAGGAGCTGCACAAAGTGCAACAGCCGCGGATCATTTCACGCGAAGAACCTTGTCTAAATTCTAAGCTCGGAGGCACCTCGCGTACCTAAATAGCCCCGTATTCGGCTGTAGTGGCTATCCCGGATGCGGTTGGTGGGCCGCTCGAATTTCTGCAGAGTCGAGTACACGACTATCATAGTTAATTGTGGCTGCCGGTGACCTTGCGTAATCAAAAGCTCACGGTAGCTTTTCCACGGAGGACAGTATGTTATATCCAGGTCGGTTTTTGGAGCCGAGCGATATTATGGTGCTTGCCAACGTTTGTAGGATGGTCTGCAAAGAGCGCCGTGTACGTGTCGCTTCGCAGGACGGAGAGCGCATAGCTGCACACGTACTCAGACTGTTTATGAACGGCTTGACTGGAGAGAATGAACTGCTCGATGCTGAGCGGAATTGGGCTCGACAGAGTGACCTGACGTCTCAGGAGCTTCCCGTCAACCACGCAGAAATGAGAGATGCCGCCTGATCAAGTTTGATTGTTGCGCCGAAGACCCCCTCACCTGCGATATGCCGGGTGATCGAGAAGAAAACTTACCTTTGAGTTTTTGTGGAGCCGTCTCAGCGGGCGACTAATTCTTGCCGTGAAGAGTGCGATCTCGACGGCTGTTTTGGCTGCCCGGGCGCCACAGATCAACAGGACGGATTTGGCCGTGAAAGTGAAGCCGACCGGGTATTTCGCTGTTGGGTTTCGCCATACTCTTCCGGACCCTTACGTCAGTCATCAGGGACAGCCCGGAGTGCGATTGGAAAGTCCAGGCGCGCGAGCTTGTGCGACCGGCAAAAAGTCAGCCGACGAGGATTTGGTCGCAGCCTTGCTTCATGCCAGTGGCGCCCAGTTCGACTTGGAAGCATCCAATGCCAGTGGCCCGGCAAGATTGACTGAATACCTGCGCTGCTCGACGTGCTCTCTCACCGCGTTCGAGGGTCCGGATTCATAAAAGGGATTTTACGGCTGGGAATGATCTTGCGATCCGGACTCCAGGCGGCTTTGCACTGAGCACAGTCAACGATTTTTTCCTCCATCTTACTGATAGCAACCGGACTCGTCGGAATGCATGCAATGTCAGGCACGTCCTTCGTAAGGAAACTCCGCGCCGAGTAGCCAAGCAAAAGCGGATCCACCCCAAGGGCCGCCAGAACAGCGCTTCACCGCGGCAATCTGGAGATCCCCCCTGCAGCAATCAGTGCATCGACAAGGACTCCACCCTTCGCTTGGTCCTTGCTGAGTGCAGGTAATCGTGACGGAACTCAGCAAGAATGGCCAGTCCTTCCCAATCATGGATGGTCAATTGGCCATTCACGAGAGAAGTAAGCTGCTTTTCTCGAAGAGCCTTGAGTGTCCGGTTGATGTGGACAGCTGACAGCCCTGTCGCCTCGCCAAGGTCAGCTTGCGTCACAGCAAAAGCACAGCTTTGGTCGAACGCGAGGCCGGCGTCGTCCATACGCAGCATGATCTCACAGAGAAGATGGGCCACTCGGCCAAGCGCTTGGCGCTTCCCTACATTGACCACCCATTCGCGAAAGATCGATGCATCAACCAGTGTCGTTCGCCAAAGATTTGCCGCCAGCCTAGGGTGGCGTTCGCAGAGCAGCCGGATAGCCGAATGATCTATGAAGCCAACACTGCAAGCGCTCACCGTTCGAACGTCGCTATCCAAAAGGTCGAGGTGCAGGCTCAACAGATCGGGCATGTCGCCAGGCACATGATAGGCAGTGACCTGACGCTTCCCCTCTCCTATTATCTTCGAGGTGCTGGCTAAGCCTGTTAGGACCATTATGCACCGGGACGGCTGGTCGCCTTCCCGAACCAAGTCCTGGTTTGCGCCAATCGCAACGATCCTTATTCTTATCGCGTCGAGAGCTTGACGCTCATCTGACGTGAGGGTGAAGGCACGACGGAACTTGGCAGTTAAAGGGCTTTCATTAAGCATGTCGGCTCTCCGTTTGGGCGGGAGCGCTATGGTCTCTCAGTCACGCGCAGCCAGCGGAACGGCGAATGATGCCCAACGTTATATCATAAATACGGGCCCCGACTTAACCTTTGATAAGTGTGGCACTGCTCCGCTGGCTGATGTGTCCAATTGCAGGGCTTCGGTGGTCGACCGGTTGCAGCGATGCACTTGAAGGGTGGCCCGGCTTGTCGGCGATATTGTCCAATCCGAATGTCACCGTCAAACCACTCAAGTGGGTCGACATCCTCTCGGGACCAACGCTTCGGAGGCCTCGATCGCCGGCGCCTCCCGGCCCTGAACCTTTCATCCTGGCACACCGGGCATTAAGGGAGGCAGAAGTGGGTTTTTCGGGAAATACTCATCGGGTCTGCTAGACAGGAAGCCTGACCCGAAGAACAGGGGCGCACGGCGACGGCGCTGGCCCGGCCCTGGCGGTGCACTCCAACGACGCCAAGGGCCGGGGCTGCCGCGGCCAAGTCGAAATGCTGGCGACCATGACCGCAACGTATCAGGCGCGAGTTGATCAAGACGCACGGGAACAGCCGCAACACGCCGAGCGGAGGCGAAGGCACTAAGCCACAATCTACAGAGTTTTTTTGGGGCCTGTTTCGAGCGGGGCTGGATTGCTCGGGCGTCGAGTCAATGAGAATCGTTAACTTCGATTCTTGCGTTAGACTGCCGGTCGCTTGGTGCTTTTTCCGCTGTCGCTAGCGGCGTGAAATCAGTGTCAGGCCGGATTCGGCGGCAAAACTCGCAGACCAGTTCGATGGTGGCTTGGATGTCATCGAGACACAGCACTTCCGACGGCGTGTGCATATAGCGAAGTGGCACGGAGATGACCCCTGTCGCGACACCGCCTCGGCTTTCCTGCACGACACGAGCGTCAGTGGGGCTCTTCCCACCCGTGGCCTGCGGCTGAAACGGAATCTGCCTATCTCTGGCGGCTGACATTAAGATCCCGAGAACAACAGGATTCGTATTGGCACCTTGGGAAATTCCCGGGCCTTTGCCTAGATCGAGCCTGCCTTGCTCCTCCGGTCTGGCACGGGGATAATCCATGGCGACACCCATATCCACCGCGAGCGCCGTTTGCGGAGCGATGTTGAACGCCGCGGTCTGGGCGCCGCGCGACCCGATCTCCTCCTGCACTGTGCCGAGGACGTAGATTCCCACGTCTGGGTGGAGGCCGCCATTTTGTGCCAGGGAACGCACAACCTCGGCTCCGATTAGCAAGCCAATCTTATTATCGAAGGCTCGGCCGACAACATAGTTGCCGCGAAGGACCGCGAAGGCGGACTCTATGGTCACAGGGTTGCCAACCTGAACAACCGTTTCAGCTTCCTCGCGCGAGGTCGCTCCGATGTCGATCCACAAATCCTTCAAGGAAGGTGTCTGATTGCTATCAGACAACTGGAAGGTTTGAATCGCCTTCCGTCCGACAACTCCGAGCACGTGTTCTTTTCCGTGCACCCGAACCCGCTGCCCTATCTCGGTGGCCACGTCGGTCCCGCCGATAGTGCTGAAGAATAAAAAGCCGTTCTCGTCGATATGGTGGACTATGAACCCCACCTCGTCCATGTGACCAGCGTACATAATTCGCATAGAAGCGGCGGGATTTATCACGGAAATGACATTGCCCATCACATCGGTGGTTACCTTGTCTGCGAATGGCTCGACGTATTCGCGGTACAGCTTCGCGACGGGTTGCTCGAACCCGCTAGGAGATGGAGTGGCGACGATCATCTTCAAGAAGTCGAATGCCTGGTGCCGCATCGGGGGTATCCTGCAACATTTCTAATTTATGAATTACAAGCAATGTTCCTGCCGGTCTGTGGGCTGCAACGGCGCTCTTGGGAGAGGACTTTACGCACATTCGCCGCTACGACGGTGAAAGCTGCCATGCGCCCGGATTCGATCCGCGTATCCGCTCAAGGCGAGCTGTCCGAGAAACTGGTCGAGCTCTCCCATGCGAACCAGAGTGTTTGCGAGCCGTTCGCAGCAGTGGCTCTGCGGCAAGTGCCACATTTACCCAGTGGGCGAAGATCGCTTGCTGCGCTTCTTGGCCGCGGATTCAGCCATGGCGGGGGCTTCTTGGATATTAGCCGCACCACCCATATCGCCATTCTTGGTGCGTCCGGCGCCGGGTCCCGCGCCAAGATCTGCGCCGGTCATAGGATTGGTTGCCGGGTTCGAGAGCGTGCGCTCGGCCATTTTGACCACAACTTTCATGTCCTTCGCCCTGAGCTCGACCGTTGCAGTTCCATCTCCGCCATCAGCCGGCATGACCTCTTCGAGATCGTCGATACGGTCCCATTCTTCCCCAGAGTTCCACGGGCCGTCAGCGTCGCCCTCACCCTGCGAGGTGTTCACATACATGCTGGCATATTTCTCGACCCCAGGGAGCTTGCCCGACGGGAAGTTGTTCTCGATGGCGTAAAGCGCTTTTTCGAATGACTTCTGGTGGGCGACTTCGCGTGTCATGAGGAAGCCGAGCGCGTCCTTGATACCTGGATCGTCGGTAATGTTTATTAGCCGCTCGTAGACAATCTTGGCGCGCGCTTCGGCCGCTATATTCGATCGCAAATCGACGGTCGGCTCGCCGCGCGAATCTACATAGGAGGCGGTCCAAGGAACCCCGGCCGAGTCGCACAGTGCCGGCGCGCCGCCAAACAGGATCGACTCCTTGACCGATGTTCCGCTGCTCCCGATCATCAGATAAAGATCAGCTTCTTTCATCTGGCCTTCGGCAAGTTGCGCCTTAAGACCTTTATTGAGCATGGTAATGATCGAGCCGACCACTTCGAGGTGGCTGAGTTCTTCGGTGGCGATGTCCAGCAGCATGTCTTTACGGCCAAGGTCGTCTTCGCCCAGCCCCTGAGTGAAATAGCGATGGCTGCTGCAAGCTCGCCATCGGCGCCACCGAACTGCTCCATGATCATACACGCCAGGCGAGGGTTCGGTTCAGAGACACGTACCGTATATTGCAGTCGCTTGTTGTGCATGAACATCAATGGATCCTCCAAGATTTGTCTGCCCCAACATTCTGGTATGAGGAATGTTCCTCCTCGATTTGATTTTGGCGTGTTCGAAACGGCATCGCTCAAAAACGCTGCTTCGGGTGTGTCTAGCCGTTCCCGCCGTGGCTGGCCCGCAAAAAGCCTGCCGCTCTCACCGAGCTTTGATGCCGATTACCTGGCAATTCCCAAGATAAACAAATGTTATTTCGAACTTTTGTTTCGATCTTCTGCAAAAATAAATTCATCCAATAAGCCGGAACTTACCGATCCTACGCTGGTTGCGGGGTTGATTGGAGACATATCGATGTTAGCTAACGAACTGTCGCTGGACGCCATGCAGCGCACCATACGCGTGCTTGACGTCCGTGTATTCCGCGGGCCGCACCTCTACAGCTTGACTCCGATGGTGCAAATTCAGATTGATCTAGGGGCGCTGGAAGGCTTCCCGACAGATAAACTGCCCGGATTCACCGAAAATCTTGGTCGCCTGTTACCTGGGCTCGCAGCTCATGGCTGCAGCTATGGGGCCGCCGGAGGCTTCCTACGACGCATGGAAGAAGGCACGTGGCTCGGCCACGTTGTGGAGCACGTTGCTCTGGAGCTACAGACCGTCGTTGGTCATGGGGTAACGCGTGGCAAGACGCGGTCGGTCAAAGGCAGCCCCGCACCTACAACGTGATGTTCGCATATCAGGACGAGGCCGTCGCGCTGCTGGCCGGCCGCATTGCCCTTGAGCTGGTGGACAGTCTGTTGCCCGCTAACTTGCAGGGTGCCGAGGATCTGCGCGAAGTTGCCGAAGCGGACGGGCCCTTTGAACTCGCCGCCAGGCCGCAACTGCTGAAGGTCCTTGCCGATGAGCGTGCCCTCGGGCCAACAACCGCCTCCCTTGTACGAGAGGCCGAGAGACGAGGCATCCCTGCAATCCGGATCGATGAGAGCAGCCTCGTGCTCCTTGGCCAGGGCAGGCACCAGAAGCGGATCCGCGCGAGTTGCAGCGATTTCACTTCCGAGATCGCCACCGAGATTGCCTCCGACAAAGATCTCACCAAGTTGCTGTTGCACCAGGCCGGGCTGCCAGTGCCAAAGGGGGAGCTGGTCCGGTCAGAGCCTGAAGCTGTCGCTGGTGCGGCCCGCCTCGGCTACCCCATGGTTACCAAACCGCTGGACGGCAATCATGGACGGGGCGTCAATATTGGGCTGGCGACTGAGGAAGAGGTTCGCTGGGGTTTCGAACAGGCGCGCGAACATAGTCGCAGCGTGATCATTGAACAGCATTTTGTCGGCTCGGACCACAGGATCCTGGTTATCGAAGGAAGAGTGGTTGCGGTCGCCGAAAGGATTCCGGCGCATGTCATAGGTAACGGACGTGACTCTATTTCTGAGCTTGTGGAAGAGACGAACCGTGATCCCAGGAGAGGAGAAGGCCACTCCTCGGTGCTCACCCGGATTGAAATTGATGAGTGCGTCGAGCACTTTCTCTCGAGATCGCAACTTGCGCTGTCGAGCATTCCTGCTCGGGGCGAAAGGGTCTTCTTGCGGCCCACTGCCAATCTTTCCACCGGCGGAACGGCGATAGACCGGACAGACGAGATCCATCCGGAAAACGCATTGATCGCAAGGCGGGCGGCGCAGATCATCGGACTTGATATCGCTGGCATCGATTTTGTCTGCAGCGATATCTCGCGACCGGTGAGCGAAACCGGCGGCGGCATCATCGAAGTGAATGCCGGCCCCGGCTTTCGCATGCATCTGGAACCATCCCAGGGGCGCGCTCGCAACGTTGCGCGGCCAGTGCTTGATCTTCTGTTTCCTGGCGGTCAGAATGGGCGAATTCCAATTTTCGCGATAACCGGAACCAACGGTAAGTCGACTACCGCTCGCATGCTCGCGCATGTCCTGCAGGCGAATGGCTCGAATGTAGGGCTTACGTCGACCACCGGCATCTATCTGAACGGCGAACGGATCATGACGGGGGACTGCTCGGGTCCGAAGAGCGCCAGGGTCGTGCTGCGCGAGCCGGGCATCGACATTGCGGTGCTGGAATGTGCCCGCGGCGGGATCCTCCGCGAGGGGCTGGCTTTTGATGAGTGCGATGTCGGCGCGGTTCTCAACGTCCATGGTGATCATCTTGGCCTCAAAGGCATTGATACGATCGAGGATCTGGCGCAGGTGAAATCCGTTGTCGTGGAGTCGGTGCGCCGGGGCGGGTGGAGCATCCTCAACGCGGATGATGTCCATGCGTCAGCAATGTCGCGCGAAGCAGGGGGCAGCGTTTGCTATTTTTCGCTAGCGGACAGGACTGAGTGGCCCGATACGTTGAGGGACCACGTGGCTGAAGGCGGACGTGCCTTGACGCGCGAGCGCAGCGGGGATGGATTGGCCATCTTCATTCATGAAGATGGCCAATCCCTCTTCCTGATGTGCGTCGATGAAGTCCCTGCAACATTCGAAGGCGCGGCTGAGTTCAACGTCGCCAACAGCTTGGCGGCCATTGCGATAGCGTACTGCCATGGCGTCCCACTAACCACGATCCGCGGTGCATTGGCTGAGTTCACCACGTCGTTCGAGCATTCCCCTGGCCGCCTCAACGTCTTTGACGGGCATGGTTTTCGTACCATGGTCGACTACGCCCACAATCCTGAGGGGCTGACAGCGCTCGGAAAACTGGTCTCTCATATGCGGCGCGGTCATCAGCGCACGATTGGGCTGGTCGCCATACCCGGTGACCGCCGGGATTGCGACATTCGCAATATGGGAGCTGTGGCATCGAAGATATTTGACATCATCGTCTTCAAGGAAGACGCGAACGAATTGCGCGGCCGAGCCCCAGGCTCGATAGCTGGGCTGCTGCGGGAAGGTGCTTTGCAGGCCGGCTGCGCCCCCGCCCGAATGCACGTCTCGTATCCCGAGAGGGAGGCTGTTCGCTTTTGCCTTGAGCTTGCCCGGGAGCGTGATCTGGTTGTGCTGACCGTCGATGACGTCGAAGCTGTCTGGCGACAAGTTACAGGTTTCGAACCCGCGGCGGTTATCAGGAGAGGTCGTGACAACCACGATGTGCACCATCTGAGGGCCAGCTGATGTGGTCGCTCATCGTGCACGGCGGCGCCAAGGACATAAATCCCGAAGAGGAAGAGGCAAATCGGAGGGGATGCATCAACGCCCTGGAGGCAGGCCGCACAATCCTGGCAAGTGGGGGAACAGCCGTCGATGCGGTCGAAGCAGCGGTCCGCGTCCTGGAATCGGATCCGACTTTCAACGCAGGTTACGGTAGCGCTTTGAACAGAGACGGCGAGATCGAGATGTGCGCCTCACTGATGGAGGGGAAGAATGTCAACATCGGTGCTGTTACTGTCATCGCCGGCGTGCGGCATCCTATCAGTGTCGCGAAGGCTATGCTGTTTGAAGAGCCGATCCTTCTGGCGTCGGATGGCGCCAGGCGCTTTGCCGAGCAAAAACAGATGGAGCTTTGCGATCCTGCGGATCTGGTAAGCCCAGAGCAGCGCGAACTATCGCGAACTGGCAAGCACGATACGGTCGGCTGCATAGCCTTGGATCAGCACGGTAGCTTGGCAGTCGGCACGTCGACCGGTGGACTGGCCGGCATTCATCCGGGCCGCGTCGGCGATTCTCCCCTGCCCGGCTGCGGCTACTATGCGGACAATCATTTGGGAGCAGTGGCGTTCTCCGGAGATGGCGAGCATATCGCGCGAAAAACCCTCGCGGCGCGGGTCATGCATGCACTTGCCGACGGACCTGAGCAAGCTCTCGAGACTTCAATCAAGGAGCTCGAAACGATCGGTGGCGAAGCGGGCGGCATAGTGCTTACTGCCGCTGGACTATCTGGCTGGGCTCACAACAGCCGCGAGTTCGCAGTTGCGTTCATGACCAGTGACGACAAGAATGCACATGTCTTCCTGCGCAAGGAGGACAAAGAAATTGAGCACTAAGAAGAAGAGGTCCCTGTCAAAGGCGAAAACCGGAACCTTGGTAATAATCGGTGGGCATGAGGACCACGACGGCGATCGCGTCATCCTGAAGGAGGTCGCGAATCTGATCCCGGACGGGCGCCTGGTCCTTGCGACCATCGCGTCGCATGAGCCGGAAGGATATTTGGAAAAATATCAGCGCTCCTTTGGGGAGCTCGGGATCGACGATGTTATCGAACTTTACGTCAACGACCGCGTTGAGGCAGCGCACGACGAGAAAATAAAGGCGCTGGAGAACGTGAGCGCCGTGTTTTTTTCAGGTGGCGACCAACTCCGGATTACCAGTCAGATCGGTGATACGCCCATCGATGATCGGGTGCATGAAATTTTCCAAGGCGGGGGCATTATCGCCGGCACCTCCGCAGGTGCATCCATGATGAGCGACACGATGATGGTGAAAGGGCCAAACGCGGCGTCCTTTCGCATAGGCCATATCCGAATGGCTCCCGGGTTGGGCCTCCTGCCGAACGTAATTATTGATCAGCATTTTGCAGAACGGGGCCGAATTGGCAGGCTCATTGGAGCGGTGTCGCTGAATCCACGGGTCCTTGGCATCGGCATCGACGAAGATACGGCAATCGTCGTGCAGGGCAATACATTCAAGGTCATCGGCAGCGGCGCTGTCTACCTGGTTGACGCCACGGGCGTTACTCACTCGAACATTGCTGAAGGTCAACCTGATGCTGCTCTTTCAATCTATGACCTCAAGATTCACGTGCTGAGTTCGGGCGATGCGTTCGACCTCAAGACACGCCGTCCAAAGGAGAGCCCGGAACAGCGGGACGAAAACCGCTGAAGTCCGACGCCGAGCTCCTTACCATTCGTCTGATGAGCTTCTCCCAAGAGGGAGTCCGACGCTGATCGAGGCGCTTCGCGAGCGTTGCTGAACGCCACTCCACAATTCGAGCCAGCAACGCGCAACGCGGGAACATTGTGCTTGGCCGTCGTCGAGGCTCCACCACCTACCCGCCAGCCCAGAGGAGTACTCCCGAGCCGTTTGCCGTTCGAACCGAAGTAGCGGCCGCGGCGACACTGGCTGTGAACGGGAAACGGCTGTTGCGGCATTAACAGAGGTCATCGTCATGTGCCCGGATATTCCAGGTGCAGGTGCTTCTGCCGCAACTAATAGGTTCATTGCGCGGATGGTTTCGCGTCCAGGGCGGCCGAACAGCGTCAAGGCTGTCATCCTCCGCACCGGCGGCGGGTATTCGCGGGCTGGGTCTGCGTCCCACGCCGAGGCAGCGCCAGCGTGTCCGCCGGCGAACCATGGGCGGGATATCTCACGGGAGACCAGAATACCACATCCGAACGCGTTCACCATAACCATGCCCCTGTGAGGGTGATATGCCGCAACAAGAACTCTTCCGGTTCGGGACCTCTTGAAGTCGTCAAGAACCTCGGCACCAAAGCCGCCTCTTTTGGGCCGGCGCTTCAAATGCGATCAAGTGGGTGGTTGCCAACTGCTCCTCGCGCGCTACCTGCTTCGCCCAAGCCGAGCGCGAAGGGTGGGAGCGTGCCTTCGGCGATCAAACAAATCCCTTGCATCGCGACGGAGTGAAGGTTGATCGCTCAATTCACCACAGCAGGCGACGGACTTGCCTACGATATCTGCATTGTCGGAGGTGGCACTGTCGGCTTGGCCATTGCCGCGGGCCTCGAAAATGCAAAGCTACGCGTCTGCGTTCTTGAAGCGGGCGGCAAGTGGCAGACCAAGAGGTCTCAGGAGCTCTACCACGGCATTGTCGCAGATCCCCTCGTCCACGCGTCGCTCCAGAATTTCCGGATACGAGCGTTGGGAGGATCGAGCCGAGCATGGGGTGGCCGCTGCGTGCCGTTCGATAGCATTGACTTCCAGAAGCGCGAATGGGTGTGCAATTCGGGCTGGCCGATCACCTATGAAACACTGCTGCCCTACTACCGTCGTGCGCACGAGGTGATCGAGGCTGGGTCCTACGACTACGATCCAACAAGCGCGTTGCCTGGTTCTCCCGTTGAACTCGTAGAGGGCGTCGACGACGATTTGTTCAGGACCCGCCTGGAGCGGTTTAGTCCACCTACCAACGTGTGGAAACGGTTTTCCGGGTTGCTGCGGTCTTCGCGCCATATCCACATCTGGTTAAACGCTGCGGCGACGGGAATTCGCCTGGCGCCAAATGGGCGTTGTGTTCACCACATCGACAGTGTTGACCTGAAGGGCACAAAGCGTGAGGTCACGGCTTGCCATTACATAGTAGCCGCAGGCGGCTTTGAGACCACCCGACTGCTACTTGCCTCGAATGATGTGATGCCGGCTGGTATCGGCAACGCCCGGGATCAGCTTGGTCGTTTCTATATGGCCCATCTGGGAGGCACAGTCGGAGCACTAAAGTTGCCGAACGCCCAGCAGGCAGTTGCTTTTGGCTACGAGCGGGACGCGGCCGGCATCTACTGCCGAAGGCGGCTAGCGCTCACGGAGCAAGCGCAGCGGGAGCATGGCTTGCTCAACCAGATCTTCCGCACCCATCTGCCAAATCCAGCCGATCCTAACGACCCGATCCTCTCGGCGATGTATCTCGTCAAAGAGACATTTCTCCCGAAACACCTCAGAGGTCGGCAGCAACATTCAGTGACGCTGAACCAAAAGCTCGCGCACGTTCAGAACGTCGTATCGTCGCCATTGCGTCTCGGGCGCTTCGGTGTGGGCTGGATAGCGAATAGAACTTTCGCACGGCGAAAGCTGCCCTCGATCGTGTGCGAGCCGTGCGCCAATGTGGTCAATCTTGAGTTTCATTCGGAACAGGAGCCGAACCCCGCAAGCAGGCTGACGTTGGTGACCGAACGCGACCGATTGGGTATGCCGAAGCTGCGCGTCGATTGGAAAATCACGAACAACGATCTCCAGAGCATCGCTCGCGCTTATCGGCTGCTCGGTTGGAAGTTGGAGAAGCTCGGAGCTACCATTTCAGGATTTGAACCTGACCATGTGATCGAAATGGCAAGCAAATCAGGGGCCATGGATGGTCATCATCTCGGTACCACGCGGATGTCTGCGAGCCCGGCGGACGGGGTTGTTGACGCTGAATGCCGAGTTCATGGACTGATGAACCTGCACATCGCAGGTGGCTCGGTTCTGGCCACCTCCAGCCAGGCGAATCCCACCTTGACGATCTTGGCCTTTGGGCTCCGTCTCGCCGACAGGCTTCGCCAGTGATGATCACACCGGCAGCTGCTGAGTGACTGTCGCCAAATGCGCGCCTGAAAGTCGGGTACCGGGCGGGATCTGAGTCAAGCGGGTCCGGGGCCGAGAACCCTTTGTCCGACCTGGCTCGCCAGTTCTATGCAATCAGGTCACATTCGGGAGGCGGCTTTCCCGTGTCGGGGGCCCGTGAGCACTTATCGCGGCGGGGTCTCTTAGTTCCATGCGAATGTGGGCAGGCTCGCAAGCGGATCCAAGTGCAGTCGGCCCTTGTAGAGGGGGAGAGGAGATATCTCAGCTGGAGGACGCCCGCATTCTCGATATCTCGCGCAGTAGATGCTTTCGGAATTTTAGAAAATGACCGAGCCAACCCCAGCCTCGACTTACCCCTGCAAGGTGGATTCTCGACCGGACGCCGTTCGACGGCAACATTTGCCCGACCGTGCGGCCGTGATCGTTGCTGACAGATGACTGTTCGGCCATGCTCAGCAAGCACCCAGGCGGCGTTTCGGCAATCAAGGCCTCGCCACCATCAATGCGCCGAAGCAAGATGTCCATCTTTGCCCATGGCAATTGCAAATGTACCGTTCACGTCATTTCCGATCGCCGCAGTTCTTTAAAATCGCGGGTCGCCATCGACACGGACGCCGAACAGCACCGAGCCGGCGGCCTTTTCTGCCGCGTCTTCCACCCGATCAGAAAACCGGCGATTCCTACCGCCTGGTTTTGACAGCGACTGTTCAAACAAGACGAGTTCCCGACCAGTGACCCGCCGGCTGTCCGGGTGTGCTGGAGTGGTCGCTTGGCCTTTCCACAGCCCTTCGCGCAAGCCGGTGGCCGTCAGCGTGCAGCTGGCGAGAGCGCATCGCGGGGGTTTCCGCCTGTTGGTGGGCGAGACATACAGGTGACCTTGTCGATCATTCCGAGCACCGTTTGGGGGGCACTGTGGTGAGCCATGTGCCCGGCATTCGGGACTATTTCAATCAGTGATCCTGAGATCTCGGCATGCAAGCGTTCCGCGTTGCGCCGAGCGTCGAACAGCCTGTCCCGTGCTCCAGCGACAATACCGGTCGGCACGCCGATGTCTCGATAGCTGGGTTTCGTCAACAGCGCCGCGCCGAGCATCAGGGCTGTCTCCACGCAGACGGAGCGCAACTGAGATGGGCGGGTGGCAACCTCCCTTGTGCTCACCGAAAAAGCATCGGAGACCGGCCCGGGCCGGAATATTGTTCGCATGGCCGATGGCCAGCCGAATCTTACTCCGAGCGGCAGCAAGGTGTGACAGAATGCCGTGCCGATCAGCGGTACGGCCGGTAGTGCTGCAAGAGCGAGATCCAGCCTCGGTGGCGGATAGTAATAACCCGAGACGAGAATTAGGCCGGCGACAGAGGGAGCATGCCTGCGAGCCATCTCCAGCGCGATCCAAGCGCCCCAGGAATGTCCGAGCACGAGGTATCTGTGAATGCCGAGGCTGGCGGCGGCTTCGTGAAAGAGATCGGCTTGCTCGGGCGCCGACCAGCGCTTTCCAGCCGGTCGCGAGCTGCCGCCGAAGCCAGGCCGGTCGAAAGCGAGGGCCCGGTGCTTGGCACTCGCCAGGTCGAGCATGCCGCTGATAGCAAAATCCTCCGCGACCGAGCCATTGCCGTGCAGCAGGAGCAAGGGAAGCCCGCTGCCTTTCTCGATGACGCGCAGTTCCACTCCATCGATCTTGACAGTGCGTCCAAAAAATCCGGGAACCCGAGCCGTCCTGGCGCGCGCGTGATTGTATGCCGCCAGCGACAGGGCGGTAGCCGCCAACAGCGTGGCGAGCTTTATTCGCTTTGATAACATGCTGAACTCCGGCGCTGGGACTGCATGGTGGCAACACGGTTCGGTTGTGCGGCGCCGGCTGCATCGACCAGATAAACAGCACCGCTGCCGATCACCCTCAACGTCTCGCCCTTCACCACGATCGCCGTATCCTCGTTGATGCCGATGCACAGAACGCGTGGGTTCTGCTACACTGCCCCGATGACCCGCCCGATGCGGCCGCAAAGTGCTGGTCGATTATTACATTCGGCAGCATGCCCAGTCCCAGCGCCATGCGAATGTGGGCGATGAGAAAGTATCGTTCATGACCGAGGCGCCTGCGGAGATGCCGGCAAGGATGCCTCCGGCTTCGTAGATTTCGTGCACCCGTTCGTCGATGGGCGTGTCGCCGACCCGGCTGGTGATCCGCAGCTGGTCGCCACCGGAGAAGAACACCTCACTCACGTTTGCGAGCGCACTTAGTTTTTTTCAGGAGCTGCCTCGAGGCGGTCGTTGACGTAGAGCTCGATGACATCTCACTAACTGGTCTGATGTAGACTTCAGGATGGCCGAAGAACCAGAAGAGATGCTGGTACAGGATAGGGTCGCCGCCGCCGTCCGGCGCGAAGAATGTGGTGCCAAAATTCCGATCCGTCAGGAGCATGGTGATGGCGCCGGCCAGGACAGGCGGGGCCAGCAGCAAAAGGAAGCCAGTGATGAGGATCGACCACACGAACAAAGGCATTTTATGCAACGTCATCCCTGGCGCGCGCATGTTGAAGATCGTGGTGATGAAATTGATGGCGCCTAGTATAGAAGAGGCTCCCGCGATGTGCAGAGAAAGAATGACCAGATCGACGGCAGGACCGGGATGGCCGGAGGTCGACAGGGGCGGGTAGAGGAACCAGCCGGTCCCGGGACCGTAGCCGCCGGGGACGCTGGGCATGAAGATTGACAACAAAAGCAGCATCAATGCCGGCGGCAGCAGCCAGAACGAGATGTTGTTCATGCGTGGGAAGGCCATGTCCGGGGCGCCGATCATGATCGGAACCATCCAGTTCGCGAACCCACCGATCAGTGCGGGCATGACGGTGAAGAAGATCATGATCAGCGCGTGCGCCGTGGTGAATACGTTATAAAGTTGCTTGCCGGCATCTATGGCCACGTCGCCCTGGTAGCCATAGATCATCGACGCCAACCCGGGGAAAACCTGGATCCCGGGTTGCTGCAGTTCAATTCGCATGCCCACCGACAAGAGCATGCCGATGACCCCCGCGATGAAGGCGAAGATCAGGTAGAGCGTGCCGATATCCTTGTGGTTTGTCGAAAACAACCAGCGGGTGATGCCCCTCGGCTTGTGGTCGTTGCGGTTGCTCGGAGTCGCCGCCGAATATTCACTCATGAGCGTTCTCCGCTTCAGCCATGCCTCAACAGGGCATCCGAACCGTGATGTCAGTTGATTGTTCCCCCAGAACGCGCGACGCGAGGGAACATACGGCAGAAGCCGAGGTTCGGGTCGGGCGCGGCGTGACCCTGCGCGGTTGAAGGATCGGCATCCATGCTGGCAAGCATTGCTGCGACATTCGTTCTGACGACAGTGGTCGGCGGGCTGATACTGCGTCTGGATCGAGGTCCGTCATGATCTACACGACCCGACGGAAGACAGGGCGATGCACCTGGAGCTGCCAACCAGACTTGGATCTCCGGTTTCGGCGGAGTCGTCCTGATATGGACACCATCACCGCGAAAATCGACCCGAGAACCCGAGTCGGCTGGCTTCTGCTCGGCTTCGCGCTGGGCGGCTTCTTCGACGGCATCGTCCTGCATCAGATTCTGCAATGGCATCATCTTCTCTCGGGCCTCACCGACCCTGCGGGTGACGACCTGCGCTTCCAGATCATGGCCGACGGGCTCTTCCACCTGTTCATGTACGTGTTGGCCGTTGCCGGCACGGTGCTGCTGGTGGCGGCGAGGGCAGCAGGCGGGCGGGTCGGAACCACGACCGAGATCCTGCGGCTCGCCTTCACCGGGTTCGGCGTCTGGCATGTGGTGGACGCCATTGTGTTCCATTGGCTGCTCGGCCTGCATCGGATCAAGATGAACAGCAACATGCCGCTCGCCTGGGACATTGCGTGGCTGGTCATCTTCGGAATCGTGCCGCTGCTGTTGGTGCTGGTGCTGCCAAACCGCGGTGGACCGGCACGCGGTGCCTCGGCGGCTCTGACCAGCATCGTCCTGCTTGCAGGACTGGCTGCGGGCGTCTGCCCACTCTTCAACGGTGCCGCCACTTCCGTCATCGTCTTTCGAGCTGGGATGGAACCCGCCGCAATGATGCGGGCGATTCAAGCCGCCGACGCCGACCTCAGGTGGGCTGACACCAGCGGCATCATCTTGGCGGTCGATAGGGTCTCATGGCGCGGGTTGATGATCCTGCACGCGCGCGGCGCCCTGGTCGTCAGCACGACGCCTGTCATTGCCGGATGCCTCGCTTCCGTTTTGTGGGGAGAACGCCAAACTCCGTATTATCCGAGCGGAACGATCGCTCCAGCACCTCGAGCCGACAAAGAAGGTGGAAACAGCATGCGGACGCACCTCCATGGTTGAGTATCGCGGGATCGGCTCATTCAAGGGGGTTGCTGATGCCACCTCGGACAACCATGTGGACCCGCGACACTCGGCGGCAATATAGCCGCGGTCATCTTCGATATCCAAGCAGCTTATCCGATGCCGAATGGGCGATCGTCGCTGCACACTTCCGCCCATCAGCGACCACGCCGTTGGCCAATGACGATCTGTTTGATGGCGAGGCAAGAAACCGGTCAAGCTGGTGAGGCTGCTGTGATGCATCGTTCGAACATTCGGATACGCTCCAGACTCTTCATTGATCTAGTCAGTCTTGATACCGGCATCTCGGGCGGCTTTCATCATCTGGTGCGCAAGGTCGCTCGCAGCGATGGGGTCGCCGGTTGTGGAACCCGGCAGATGGCTCGCCACTCATTCGTCGAGGGCCTGCGGCCGCGAGCACTCATTCGGTAAACCAGGATCGTAGTAGACGATGGCACTGCGGATCGTGCTATAGATGCTGTCGACCTCTCCGCGCTTGATGCCGATCGACCTGGCATCTGCGATGAGCTTGTGCGCCACTTCGTCAACCGAAGTGACGTCGGCTCCGGCCCTCTTCGGAACGTTGTTCCTGATCCAGGCCGCGCGCTCATACAAGCATCCAAAAAATTAGGAGTGCACACCGGGCTAGCCCAAAGGGCCACCTTGGAAAACAAGCCGCTTGGCCGGCACTTGCCGATGCTACGAGATGGGCTGCGGAAGCGCCCATGCAGTCACGATGCTTCCAGCTCGTCGAACCTCGGCCGCAAAGACTGTTCCGTTAGGTTTTGCTGAAATGGCGGGAACTTTTTGCTGCTGCGGCGATTTTCGGTCGCCATGACAAAACTATCTGACCTCGGACCTCGCATTCCCCGCAACGGGGGACATTTGCATTCGTGAAAAGGACCGCTTCTACGCATGTCCTTCTTGCGGCCAGAAAGTCGATCAGACCGATTTGCGGACGGCGGCAGTTTGAGCCACGACACCCGATGCCGCTCCCCCAGACACTATCTTCGATCGAGATGGCGCTCGAATGTCCGGCATGCGGAACGGCTTTCATCAAACCAGGGCGTTGGTTCATCGTTGCCGCCCACTATCGGTGCGAAGGTTGCCAGCGTCTACACCGCCTTACCTATCCAGAAAAGGTGGAATTGTTCGACAGATACACCAAGCGTCTGACGACAGTCTCGACAGCGAGGGACAACGAGGTCGCACGAGTGCCCCAGCTTAGCAGGCAACGACAAGGCCAGTGACGCTCCATCGAGACGGGCTGGCCGCAGGCCGGGCGAATAAGCTTTCCAAGCTCCCATGACGCGTGTGACGCCAACGCTCTGTGCGAAGGACGGGCGCGTCGCTCAGCTTCGGGATGTTCGGTCAATCGATCGACGCGCAGCGAAGACCCGTCATTGATCAGCAATGACGGGTCTTGCTTTGAGACCACTTGGCCCGGGGTTGTAAGCCAAGCTGTCGCCCCAATTTGATTCCCGACACAGGTTCCCAGCTTGGGCAAATAATGCCAGTGGCGTCACCACCACGCAAAGGCCCGTCGCTGAACGGAACAAGCAGCGACGGGCCTCACCTGACAGCGCTTGGCTGTGCAGGCCAAGCTGCATACCGAACATCGATCTTTGCATCAGGTTCCAGGATCGGGCAAAATAAGCCTGCGCCATGGTTAGGAACGGAAGAGGGCGGTTCTGGTATGCAGCGTCCAGGTCGCCGACACGCACCACACGCAAATCCGTCCCGAAAAATCGCCTCGGGAAAGACTCCGAAAGCTGTCGCCAACTTCGGGCACCGATGATGGGAAGCGACGTCACGCGTGCCCGGCTAAAGTCGCTATGATGTCCAAGGGTTGCGTCCCAACAAAAAGGCCCGCCACCGTTCGGCGGCGGGCAGTCTCACAGAGGGAAAACACACTGAACGGGAACAGTGCCCCCTTCGAAGCTTGTTTATGCGAGAATGTTCCAACGCGTCCGCGAGATACTTGGGAGATCGCATGCTATATGGATGCGATTTTCAAACTGGCCACACATGCTGGCAATGATCGCCCCTGGAGAATGCCTTTAAGGAAGTCGAGCTGCCGCGGGCGCTGCGTGCTAGCATCAGCGTTCGCAACTGCGTGCCCTGCTTGATGATCTTGCCCACATGCCGGTGGGAACCAGGGACGCTGCATCCTGGCTCATGTGCGCTCCAAGAATGATGGCTCCCATGCTGCTGAAAAACCGCGCAAGATCTGCCGCTACGAACCACTCGTCCTCGACAATCAGGATGTGCAGTCCGCGCACATCACGCACCTTCTTATCCTTTCTTTAAAACGGGGTTGAGGTGCTGCGAACCTGCTTGTCGAGATCTGTCATCCAAGGCGGTCTGCAAGCGCTTCGCAAGCACGACAATGCGGTTGGGTATGACGCCCGCATCTGGCGGGTGCTGTGCACCCGGTTTCGCAGGCAGCCTGATCTGTGAAGAACGTTGCCTCATCGTCGAGAAACGTCATCTACGCGAACTCGTTCCGCCACAGGGGAGGCAAAAGGGATCATGCCAAACTCAGCCTAGGGCGTGGCGAGCCCTCGTTCCTTTGCCAAGTGTCCATATTCCTGCTGTTAACCCGTCCGAACAATCGGGAATTGCGGAATTCCGATCCGGCCTTCCATCTCGCGCGGGCAGCGCGATAACCCGGACCGACGCGCACCAGATAGTCCCAGGCTGCAGCGTTGCGTGGAACGACCGCGAGTAGACCGGGACCGAGGAGCGCCCCACCCGTCTGCACAGCCGTCACAACCTTTGGGACAGGCGCCGACCCCCGTCGTCACCACGGCGGCGCGCCACTGGCGCCCAATCGTTCATCCATCCCGCTTGAAACGAGCTTCAATCGCCGTCCTTGGCGATCTCAGTGCCACATTCTCTCTCTAAGCCACTTAAGATCCCTGCAATCGACCGGCGGACTCTAGCGGCAGCCCACTGCCCTCTGAACGTGGTTCCGACATGGCAACTGCAGACGATGTCATGCAACTCACCGTCAGACAGTTCGAAGAAGCGCTTTGCTTCCCCATAGGTGTCATCCTTCAGGCCTAACGCACGCAGTAGCGGGTCCTCGAAGGCCACTGTAATTGGCGAGCCCTCACCGCGTGCTGCGTCGCGGGCTGCCCGCTTCAGATACTCAGTGCCGGTAAGGGCTCTCAGGCGTCGCTCGGGATGTTGTGCCAGCAACTCTGCCCAGCGCTCAATACGCTGTTGCCGGGTCATGATCGGGTATGTCGAGAGGGGTTCTACTGCTGCAATTGTCTGCCATTGACTTAGAGTTTGGTGTTCCATCGTCGGCTCCTTTTGATCGAAGTCCCTTCCCCACAAAAACTATCGCGCGCCTACGCACTGACAAGAGCCGGTAAGGCGGCACTTGCCCGACATGGATCGCGAAATGACAAAAACAGCGCATTGCTCCGCCGGCACGCGAAACGATATCTCATCCCAAATCAGACCGAAGCCGTTCAGAACGAACAGCTCGCCACCCGCCCACAACAACAATTTAAATTAGTAATGCTTTATGGAACTTTGGGGCTGGCGTTTCATTTCATCGGCATGGAGGCCACTGCAATCCAAGGTACCGGGACGGAGCGAACGTGTCGTCGCTGGTTCTGCCGATGGCAGCGTCAGAGACCTTCGGTGCGTGGTGCCGCCGAGCCTCGTTTTCGGCTGATCGAGCTTTCCCGCAATTTTGGGCACCGGATAGCAATGACGGCCGGTATGGACGCCGCCCAGAGGATGCTGTCATCGTCATTGATGCCGAGGTCCTGGTGGCGAAGTGGAAGGAAGGTCTCGAAATCGTTGAAGCGCGCAAAGGAAGAAACGGACAGGGAAAATGGCATGGCCCTGTGCTGCAGGATCCGGGCAGATCAACAGCCCGTGATGCCCGGGAGCGCCAGACCAATATCTATCCGCGATCTATCCGCGGGCGGCCTCCAAATCCCCCGCATGGACATGAAATGGCGAGGAGTTGCCGTCATGACAATACTGTTTGAGCCGCTGGACTCGGATTATCACAAGCGCAGCGTGCTTTACCACGCCGCGCGGTTGTCGATGCTCCACGATCGAATGCTGATGCGTTTCGACAAGGTTGACGAAGCGGCCGACAAGGTTGAAGCCGCAGCGGCCGTGCTGGTCGACGTCACCCACGGCTCTGCCATCGACGCGTTCCAAGACGCGGTGTTCCGGAATCCGTCGGCAGATTTCCTTCAAATGGAAACGGGCCAGACCCTCGGGCTCTGAACTGCGAGGAATGACGCCAGTTACGATATCGATTAGCTCTCTACACTGACGACAACGCGCATAGCGTCCGTGCCTTCACGTCCGGACGTCGATGCTGTCGCCGCCTGCTTCACCACGAGAAGAAACTAGTCTCCACGGCCGACATGCGGCGTTGCGGTCCGGCCCTTTGATGCCGGAAGCACTATGGAGGAAGCTAGTTGACCAGTACCCTTCTCCCCCAAATTGCTTGCCTCTCCACGAGCCCGCCAATACCGGTGTCGGGCTTTTGCTTTGTTGGTGCCCGCAAGTGTCAGGAAGGTAGTCGCCGAATTGACGGGAACAATTTAGCGAACAGCAAATTCAACGGTCTTCTGGCAGGAGGCCAAAGTGTCCCAGCGAAGCGTCGACAAAGACCGATTGGAGCGCGCAGACCGTGAGGCAAAAGTTGCTAACGCGGCCGAGAGAGAGGCGCGTTATTTAAAAACTGCGCGACTTCGAGAACAACGCCTTGCTGCCGAAGCCAAGGGTTCCCAAGCTTTGAAGAAGGGGCAATCCAGGAGCTAAGGCGCTTAGCCGCCGACGCTGGCCGTCAGACAGCGAAGCCCTTTCTGATGGAACAACCACCAATAGTTTTGGCGCGCCAGGGCCCCGACGGTCCCGGCACGTCCTCCTTAGGACGCCCGCCGCTGCCGTGAATGGGGCGGAGGGTCTTTACATTTGACGGCCTGCGCAAGGCCCCGCTCGATGGTCGGCGGGAAACATCGTGAAACCTGAAAAGCCCAGCATCTATGTCCCGTCCGCCGATCTGCTCGCTGCCGGCTAGTGAAAAGCGCCTTCTCGCTCTAATGATTCTTGCTGAGGGAGAAACATCCGTCTCTGATCTGGCGCTGCAGTTAGGGCTTAGCAACTCAGCGCTCTCCCAACAGCTCGGCATTATGCCAACGGGATCTGCGACCGCGGGATCGTTGTACTAGGCGCAGGCGTTGCCCCGGCAAAGCTGGATCGCGTCTACGGCAGCAACTTAAATTAGTAATGTCTTATGGAACTTTGGGGCTGGCGCTTCATTTCATCGGCATGGAGGCCACTGTAATCCAAGGTACCGGGACCGGAGCGAACGTGTCGCTGCGCTACTCGCTGGTTCTGCCGATATACAACGAAGAACAAGTGCTGCCTCGTCTGGTCGCGCGCATCAGGTTGTTAATCGACCAGCTGGACGGTGAGACCGAGGCTATTTTCGTCGACGACGGAAGCCGCGATGGCAGTGTCAGATACCTTCGGTGCGTGGTTTCCGCCGAGCCTCGTTTTCGGCTGATCGAGCTTTCCCGCAATTTTGGGCACCAGATAGCAATAACAGCCGGTATGGACGCCGCCCAGGGGGATGCTGTCATCGTCATGGATGCCGACCTCCAAGACCCACCTGAGGTGGTCCTCGACCTGGTGGCGAAGTGGAAAGAAGGGTTCGAGATTGTTTATGCCCGGCGCGTTAAACGCGAAGGCGAATCCTGGTTCAAGCGCTTCACGGCAAGTCTCTTTTATCGCTTGCTGGAAAAGATGACGACCGTCGACATTCCGCGCGATGTTGGAGATTTCCGGTTGGTCGGCCCCAAAGCGCTGCGAACTTTCAGACAGATGCCCGAACAGGATCGCTTCGTCAGGGGCATGTTTGGCTGGATGGGATTCAAGCAGGCGGCGGTGCCGTTCGAACGTCCCGCACGAGCGCATGGCCAGACCAAATATCCATTCTGGAAGATGGTGCATCTTGCTGCTCACGCCATCGTCAGCTTCTCGGAACGGCCCCTGCGCCTGGCGCTCTGGGGTGGCTTGGCCATTTCTGCGCTGGCCGTCGCCTTTGGTGCGTTTGCAATTTATGCTTGGGCTTTTGAAGCCGGCATTGTTGCCGGCTGGACCTCGACGGTGATGATTGTGTCGCTCCTGTGCGGCATCAACCTTTTCATGACCGGCGTGGTAGGGATGTATGTCGGAAGCATCCACGCCGAAGTGAAACGGCGCCCACTTTACGTGATCGATCGCCTCACCGGCTTCGACCGGGCGATGCCTGCCGTTCGCGTCAAGAACCGACGATCGCCTCGAAAATCCCGGATTGGAGTGCCGGCCAATGTCCGAACTCTTCGACAGTTATAGATCCAGCTATGACGAGACTGTCCAGGGATCGATCCGATTTTCAGGGCTAAAGCACGACTTCTTTCTTAAGGCCAAGGCTGAGTTTCTGCAACGCGTCGTGGTTGAACGAGGGCTTGGCCCTGCTGGCTCGGGTGTGCGGGCGCTTGATGTCGGCTGCGGCGTAGGCGTTCTCCATCCACATCTCAAAGGCGCCTTCGCGTCCCTGGACGGCTGCGACATCTCGCTGGATTCGATCCTGCGTGCCAGGGAGGAAAATCCGGGCGTCGTGTACAAGACCTGCTCCAGCCTGAATCTGCCATACGACAACGGCTTCTTCGATCTGGCCTTCGCCAGCTGTGTCGTCCATCATGTACCGCCAGCTTCCTGGCTTGAGTTCGTACGCGAGATGCGGCGCGTCGTTCGTCCGGGCGGTGTCGTCTGCATCATCGAGCACAATCCCTATAACCCGCTGACGCGTCTGGCTGTGATCCGGTGTCCCTTCGACCGAGATGCCGTGCTGCTCAGCGCAGCCAAAACGGCGTCACTCTTGCAAATGACAGGCTTCACCGACATTCGGTCCGAGCACTTCCTGCTGCTGCCCTCAGGCGGGCTGTTTGCCCGAAAAGTCGAGCGTATGCTCGCTCGCCTGCCACTGGGAGCACAGCATGTGTCTAGTGCGCGTGCCTGAGCACCGGTCTGCCGGCGACGACACGCTCAAGCTGGCACGCTTCGGCTTGGTCGGCATAGCCGCCACAATTCTGTATGCCGCTTTGGCTGCCGCTTTTTCCAAATCGGAACGGCTCGGTTTCACGCCCATCCAGGCTTCGCTTGGGGCATATGCCGCAGCCACCTTGTTTTCGTATCTCGCGCACAAATACCTGACGTTCGTGTCGGGCCGGTCGCATCGAACCGAAGTTCCACGTTTTCTCCTGCTGGCGGCAACAGGCTTTGCCATTGCCTATGGCGCGCCGGCATTTATGACGGTGAAGCTGGGCTTGCCGCTCGTCATTCCCGTCCTGATTACGTGCCTGCTTGTCCCCGCCATCAATTTCTTCGTCCTTGACCGGTGGGTTTTTGCTGATCGCCGTCGGGTCGGCACGGCAACCGCTCCCGCCAGCGGCGATAATGCTTAAACGGCGTCCAGTCGAAACGACACCAATTTGATAGAGCGTTCGTAAATGTTGCTGGCGGCCTTGCTGGGCAGGATCCCGTCGAGATAGTCAAAGGTCATTTCGAACGTGCTAGCGTTCGAAAAAGCTGCGCGCGGAATGAAGAACGAGACGGTCGTCGGTTGCTTGCCCGACAGCGTGACCTTATGCACGAATGCGCCATGCACTGAGATTATCACCCTCTGCGTCATCTGTGGCGGACGAATGACAGCGGTCATTTGTAGCGTTGCCTTTAGGCCGTCGCGAAGCGGCGGTATCTGCAGGCGAAGCCGCGAGGTTTCACCCAGCGAATGCGTGCCGTCGGCTGCTGGCCCCGACCAGCCACAAAATTTCATGCTGGCAGCTTGTTTGGCGCCGTCGGACCGGAAGGACACTGTCTGGCCGAGTGAGTAGCTGCCAACGGTATCGCGGTTGAGGCAGGTTGTCGTGCGGTCGATGTAATAGGCACGATAGTCGGGGTGGACATTCGGATGGAGAGCCAGCGCAAGGATGAGGATTTCAGACACGGCCAAAGCCGCGGCGAGCGCGTAACCCCCAAGCGAGATCGCGCGTCCGTAGGCGTTGCGGACGTCAGACCAAAGCAAGGTAGCCTCCAATCCATGCCACCGTCATGAAATAGCAGGCGACCAGGAAGAGAAACAAAGCGGCTATCCAGGTCGGTTTCGACGCCGACAGCAAGACCGCCATCAACATTGCCAGAGGCGCAAGCCCAATGACGTATCTGACCATGGAGGCCAGATTCGTGATCAATGGCACGACAATGCTGATCGCGCAGAAGATACCAGCGCCATATTGCTTGCGAGCCATCAGCACGACTGATAGCGCCAGCCCGGCGATTGCCGCGAGCGCACTCCATTGGGGCGCCGTGGGCAGCCACCCAGTCGTGGGAAACACTGAGAGTCCGTCCCACAGAAACAGGATCGGGTTCCCAGCCACTCGTCCAAAGGCGCGTTGGACGTGCAGGAACGCAAAGCCGTCGCCGACAGTGACATACAAAAACAGGATGTAAGCGAACAAGCCGGCAGGCGAGATCAAGATAGCGACGAGCAGATCCGGCCGACCGAGCACCCAACGAGGAAAGGAGAGTGGTGAGCCGCCCCGTTCCCGATGCTGTTGGAACATTTCAATGACGGTCGCAAAGACGACAAGGACCCCAACGAGCCTCGTTGCCGAGAGGAGCGCTGACGAGATGCCAGCGGCGGGATAGCTGGAGCGTTTGAGTGCCAGGAAAACGCTCGAGGTCAGGAGCACGAAAAGAGGTTCGGAAAGGAAGGTGGTGAAGTGGAAGGAGAACGGGCCACTAAGCAAAAAAGCGCAGTACAGCACATAGGCCCGCATGTTCTTCTTCAGCAGCGGCCATGCCACCAGACATGCGGCGTAGCTGCATGCAAGCGAAGCGATCGTTGCGACCACTATCGTGGGGAAAGGGAAAATCGCCCGGATCACCGCCACCAGCATTGGGTAGAATGGAAAGAAGCCCCATCGTCCGACGTTGCTTTGGTTCGGGATGGGAAAGCCTTCGTAGCCGCGTTCGGAAATATCCACATACCAGTGGCAATCCCATCGGCAGAGCGCACGAGCGTAAGACTCAAAGCCTGGTTCTGCCAACGTTGAAGCAACGGCGGCATAACGAATAGCAAGGCCAGTGACACCGAACAGGAGCGGGATTGTGACGACCGCTGCCGCTACCATGTGGCGTTTGTTGATCGTCGGGCCGTAGTCGGGGAAAATCTCGAACTGCTCTGCGCCCTTCGTCGACGGCGCATCGCAGGGGCTCTTCATGGCCGGGACGAGATTGTCAGTCCCGGATTTTCTCATCGCGGAGCACCGGCGCGGCGCGTTTCCATCCCCTGGCGGGAGCCCGCTTCGACCGTGACCAAACCGCCGACCGTGGTCTTGCCAGCTTCATAGTCGACCGGCGTGGCGTATCCGATGAGGTTCAACTTGTCCGCCGCCTTTGCCTTCTTCGGCGCGTCGCTGGCCCGACGGTCGTCGCGCAGTGCCAGATGAGTGACGCCGCCTGTCGTCACCTCGTAACCAAAGTCGATGCCCCTCTGTTTCCGCGCCATGTGAGAGATTCTGGAGCGCGGCCGGCGGTCGTCAAGAGGTTGCTAATATTCGAACGGCGAAGAGCCAACAATCCTTTGGCCCTGCTTCACATATCAGTTCATTTGAACCAGCTTTCGGGAAAGCCTAAGGGCCGCTTTCTGCAACTTTGCCAAGGCCGCATTTTAACGACCGCATCCAGCAACCGTTTGCATTCTAGATCATGACACAAAGCTCCAAGCCAAGGGCTCGTGTCGGGCCGGTCGTGCCAAGCGGCCGCGGCCCCAAGTCGCATCTCGAGCGCAACAGACCAAAAGAATCATGAATTTGTCGAGCCCGTCGCTTCTCGTATAAATATCGAACGGTCCGTTGTGTAGCTTTGATGACCCGCTCGGGGTTTGTGGGGCCAAATTGCTTGCAGAGAGGAGGTCAGCGTCGTCGAGAACACGACGATGCATGCCTCGCGGCCGGCGACACGGTATTGCGCAGCCTTGACGCCAGGATAGTCGCCCAACAATGCCCACGGGCGGAAGCGCGAAGACTGAGATCGCCTTTAGGTGGACCTTGAAATGGGCTGGTGTCGAGGTAACGATATTACCTTCGGTGGTGACTGGCGTCGGCTTCTCCGTCCGATGTCGAACTCGACGCACGTAGCCGTGCCCACCTCTCGCCAGGCGCCATGCATTCCAGAATGGAAGGAGCCGAGCATCAGCGCCAGCTACAAAGGTCGAGACGTCCGTCATCGATCTCGGCCGTCTCTTCCACCACATTGCCGCCGCCGAGTGACAACCGTTTTCCACCGCAATCTGGTAGGTTTCGACGTCGGTCGCCGCGCCTTTTTCAATCCTCTTTGCGTGGAACCGCATGGGCCGCGTCAACACTTTCACCGCCGCCCACGCACAGCCGAGCCTGCCGAAACGCTACCTTCGCCAGCTCAGTGCTGAGTCCGATATCCGCGGCGTTGAAGAAGGCATTGCCATCGACCCTGCCATAGCGATCTGACGGCCCCGCACAGGTTCCGCTATTGGCGGGTTGTTGCCCGCCGGCAACCCTGCCTGGCATACCAGCGTGGTAATCGCGGGGCCTGCCACGGCGACATACGCCTCGAGCTCTACCTCCAGCGTCCTGCAGCGCCCTAAAGACCGGTGAATGTGTGTGCTGTCGTTCTCGACAGGAACCAAAGCGGGCAAACGATGTTTACTCGGCGAAGGGCATCTTAATTCCTTGGAGAGTTGAAAATGAGAACCACCCTGATTCTGGGCGCGCTGGCCCTTTGCCTGGCCGCGCCAGCCGTGGCTTCGGCGGATTCGATCGTCATCACGACCAACAGGCCTCATCACCGTCATCATTGGGATCACAACCGCGTGGCTGTCATCAACGAGGATGGAGCTCGCCTTCACCATCGCCGTCACGGCACTGAAGCTTTTTACGATAACGGCAAGCGCCATTGGCACCGCAAGCACCATCGCCGCGATCACGTCGTGGTCACCACGGGCTCGATCGAACGCCGTCTTCACCGGCGCCACGTGATCATCGAGGACGACGACGACTAGACATTCGTTCGGCCTGGCTCCTGGTAAAATCTGGGAGCCGGGTCACGATTACTTTTTTGGCCGGAACCAAACAGGACAGCCGTAATTTATCAGTCGAAGGGACCGCAACCGCATAGGAAGCGGAACTATAGCTGAAAGTCTGATTTCGAACTTCGAGCTGCGGGACAGATTGCCGGCCGGCCAGGGCTAAGCCGACGAACCCAATATAGTTGCCCTTCCATGGTCGATTCGCCTTTCCGGGAACTCCTCCGCGTGGCTCGCCGAAGGGGCGGTCGACATGGACATACCCATGCGGAGCAGCAGTCACCAATGCGCGAGCAATCGGCCCCGCTCCTCCTGTGCGTTATCGCGGCCACAGTTCGGTCGGATCGCCTGACCACAGTCATGCAGCGTCGTAGACACGCAGCTCGCGGTTGATGCGTCCTAGCGAAGGAGTCGCGCTGCATCTGCCCTGCCGTTTCTAGGCGACCGGGTAGCATCCCTGCCTCCATGGCGACCAGTTCGCGCGAATGCCTGGCCGCGATCCCGGACACCTCGATCTCCGGCCCGTCGGGTTGCCCGTGAACTGACGGACTACTCGCCCACCGCGGCAAGCCAGGCATGATCGTCTCCGACCACGGCACCGAGTTCATCTCGAACGCCATCCTCGCATGGTCGAAGGATCACGGGATCGAATGGCACTACATCGCGCCGGGCAAGCCGACGCAGAACGGCTATGTCGAATCCTTCAACGGTTGCATGCGCGAGCTCTTGAACGAGAGCCTGTTCCCCGGCCTCGACCACGCCCGCAGCGCCATCGCCGAATGGCGGGAGGACTTCAACACCGCGAGGCCTCATTCCTCGCTCGGCTACCAGACCCCGGCGGCATACGCCGAGGACATCACCGCAACCGGCTCCGACGCTGTGCTGATCGAAGGCTCCTTGCCTCCGCCGGTTGCTCAACCCGCGCCAAGAGGCGTAACAGAAACGGCCAAGGCTCTGATCGCCGCTGGATGAATGTTCAGTGGCAGGTCATCGAGCGCAAATATCGGCAAAAATGAAGACCTTGTCATCGAAATCAATGTCCCGGCGAATGGACAAAGGGATTCCGTATCTGGGGCAGCCACTCGACGGCGAGTAGACCAGGAATGGCATCGTGGATGTACTGATTTTGGTTGGTTACCAATGGCGTAAGCCAAATCGTAGCCCGAATTTAGCTTTTGGGGTGCCTCAGCCAAGGTTTGAGCTGCTCTTCCAGCAGCACCTGATCAAGGCCTGCGCATGGTTGGTGGCGTGTAGTCTAAGTGCCAATGCGGCCCACCGGTTGCATTTCGCTCCAGTATGACATGTGCACCCCAGTTTCGAAGCGCGCGCTGGACTTCACCTTGTTGGTGATGATTTCCATGCGGGATGGAAATATCACGGGCGCTGTCATCCAAGTGGTTGCTAACAGTGGCCCCACGTCTGCGTGCGCTGTGTATGATCTGTTCGAACGCATCGGTAGCTTGCGATTGAGTAGCATCAGGATGTTGAGTGGCCCACGCATCCATCTCGGTGATATGCTGGGCTGGACGATATACCCTAAGGAACTGCGTCCGGTTCGCAAGCCGCCGTTGCGCCATCAATTCAGCCTGGCGGCGGACTGTCCGAACTCCGCCAGTTGCATGAATGGCCATATGGGGAAATTGGCGTTGCAGTTCTGCAACAAGCCCGTCAATGGTCGTCGGCGGTGAGACACGTTCCCACGTTTCGAGGCTTGGCGTTTCGACACCATGCCGAATATGGCCACCGCCAAAATCGGGACGAACCTCAGCCGGTGCTGAGATGCCATTGAGAAGACTTCCTGAAATTCTCAGCATCGATGAGATACCAGCACGGTTTGATTGCTGCTTATGCTAGCGTTTTGCGATAGGAAAAACAATGTTCATTGCTCTGCTCGATATCAGCGAGCGTAGCGTCTATCGCCGCATGAGGGCATAAGCCGCGCTGTTGCTTGGGTATCGTCGCGGTCCTCTTCGCTTGGCCGGAACGGGAGGCTCCATCAGCGAGAACGGCGATCGTGGCGTTGATGGCCCTCACATGATCTTCACGCTTGCGTGCAAGAAGGGTCGGCCGCTGAGCTTGAAAGGCGCCGTTCAGACATGCCTAATATTCTCCACTTCGACGGCAACAGCTGCAGAAGTTGCGACGATGATGGCTCGGAAATGGTCGCGCAGACTTTTTGTTGGCTGGCGCATACAAACACGCAACGTACTTCGGCGATCGTGGCCCGACGGCGGAAACATCGCCCTGCATGTCTCCGGTTTTCAAAGGGCCGGTATTGGGGTAAACTGCTTCGCCAACTTAGGCTGTTCGGTTCGGAGTATTGTTATGCCTTGGGATAGAAATAAGGCTATTTCCACTGCGCAAAGCCGTGCTTTGCACAGCACCGGCAATTGTGCAAGGTCTGTAAGAGAAGCAATAGAAAGTGGTGGAGTGAAATTAATCCCAACTGGTTACGCTAAAGATTATGGATGGAGTCTAACAAACGCCGGATTTATTGAGACAAATCCAATCATGCCAATATCTGGCGACGTTGTTGTTATACAGCCGATAGATGGACATCCCGCTGGGCACATGGCTATCTATGACGGCAGAGAGTGGATCTCCGATTTCAAGCAATATCATGGCCTTTACCCAAATTCGGCTTATCGACGAATAAAGCCTAAATATAAAATTTACCGTCACCCCTGAGAGTGGCAATGAGGTTACTCATGTCCGAGCTCAAGGCACACATCTGCGCCCAAAGGCCATCCGAACCATCGACGCCCTGTAGCAGGGCCTCTGCAATCTCTCTCTCTCTCTCTAACAGAATGCAGAAACTACATCACAGCCGCAGGATATGGACTCACATGAAAGACCGCCGCTTTCGAAGTGAGTTTCCATAGGTCGTTCATTCGGGTCCTCAGCGAGGAAGCTGAAGTTGCTGAAGCTTTAGCATTCTCGGAGGACCGAATGAAACGTCCATAACATTCCGGACGGAATTCGTTCCCAATTTTCCTGGAATTGCTCCAGCTAGAGCGGGATGAATTTAGGTTGGGCATAGCCTGCCTCTGTGAAGTAATTTCGGCATTCGGTTGACGTGACGGTGCCGAGGAT